>NZ_CP147020.1:1720714-2059285 GCF_037126435.1 Bernardetia sp. ABR2-2B
TGAAAAGAATGGGGTCTCTTTTTGATAATATGTAAAAGCAAACCATCATAAAAAGAAAAGCGTTTTGGAGTAGCAAGTTTTTTTAGTTGGATTGTTTTGAAGTCTTTTTGCCAATGATTTATCAAATCTTCACAAAAAAATTGGATGTTCTGGAAGGTATATCCAGTCGTCGCTTTTGTCATTCCACCTGCTGCACCGACATGAAAAACCGAAGAAGAACTACGCAAGGGCATAGGCTTAATCGTCATGGGAATCATTCCTTTCTCCTCCTCTACTACTTCAAAATCTACAACTCCAATTTTTTCTTTAATATACTTTCTAATTTTGGCTTGATACTTTTCAGGGTCTTGAAACTCTGTAGTAAAAACCGTACATTCAATAAGAGCATATTTTTTAGTAAAAGGTAACACATAAAAAAACTCAATTTTGTCTTTCTCGTTCATAGAAAAATCCATAAGAGTAGCTGTATCTGTATCAAAAACTTCTTTATTCGTTTTGATAAAATATCCTTTAAAATATTGCTTTACTTCTGTTTTGTTTAGAGGAAAAGCAGAGCTAAATTGAGGTACGCTATTAAAAATCCAGTCAGCACTATATTTATTGATATCAGTTGTAACCTCACTATTTGATTCATTAATGGTTATAACTGTCTCTTGTTGCCATTTGATATTTTCAAATTTCTTTAACTGTGTTTTTATTTCTTCGTAAAAATCTAGTCCTCTGATATGATAATAATTATAAGGAACTAGAGATGCTTTTTTTTCAAAATTTTTACCCAAAAACCTCATGTTTTGCCAATGTACTTTTCTTGCACATTCAAATTTAGGAGCTTCCTCTGACCAAAAACACCAAGTACGGTCATTATTTTGTTTGCTGTCTTTATCTAATAAAAGAATTTTTTTATCAGCCCAAATACTTTTGGATAAATGATACGCCAAACTAAGCCCTGCAGCACCTGCGCCCACTATAATAATATCAAACTTAGTCAATGTTATGTTGTTATTTAAGAGTTGTTTTGAAAAGTATTCTATCTTATTTATTAGATAACTAATTTTAAAAGGTAGATAAACAATAATAACATCATTAACTGTATCAATAGGCTTTTGTTGAAAAAATATAAGAGTAAAACAGATAAGCCTTCAAAAACTAGATGTTTTTGAAGGCTTTTTATATTTTTCTTTATTACTGTTTAGCGTACTCTCAAACGCCTTCCCAACCTCAAATTCGAACGTGTACTAATATTATTGAGTTTACAAATAGATGAAATAGTAACGCCATACTGACGACTGATTTTCCAAAGTGAATCTCCACTTTTTATTTTATGATAAATTACTCTTCTTACAGATGTATCACCATCTTCATCTCCGTCATCTTCGTGAGTATGTGTAGTATTTACTCGTGCGCCTAAGTGTTTGAAATTAGCAGCCGTAAGCTCAAAATCTTTCAATTTGATTTCATTTTTCTCAAAATCAAAAATAGTTGCTGGGTCTATCGAATTTCCTTCATAACGCATCTCAAAGTGCAAGTGAGGTCCTGTACTACGCCCTGTGCTTCCACCTTTTCCAATCATCTGACCAGCCTTTACATTATCTCCAATTTCTACGTTGGTTGCGCTAAGATGTCCGTAAACAGTTTCTAGTCCGTTGTTGTGCCGTATTACAATATGATTTCCAAAACCTCTACCATATTTTTTTACTCTAATCACTCCATCAAATACGGCATAAATCGGGTCTCCTGTGTCTAAGTCTAAGTCTGTTCCGTGATGCCAACGATAACGGCGATACCCAAAATTTGAGTTGATTCTATTACTTGCCATTGGTGGCGACCAATACTGATTTTTTGCCGAATCATAAAGAGCTATCTGAACTGTATCTCTAAACTTAGAAGCATCAATTCCGTAAGGATTAACCATATTTGAATCCCAAACTTTATAATATTGGCGCATCGTAATCCAAACGCAGTCAATTGCAACTTCTTCTGAAATCAGAACGATATTACTCATTTTTGCATTATCGTAATTGCTTGTATCTTCTCTGAACAAACTCTTACGAGCATTCATGCTAATAGAAAGTGTATCTAAAAAAAGTGAATATCCCCAGCTTCCACCAAGCGTACTTAGGCGAAGCATTGTTGTATCAGAAAGATTTAAGAGGGTAGCATTGGCAGGACGAAATTTTTCCTCTTCATAACTATCTCCTCCAATAGAAGGAGCAGTTGTATTAATAACATCAGATTCTTCTGACGATTTTGCACCTATTCCCTTTAGTGAATCGTTCTTTATTTTTCCATTTGCAGAAGCAGCCATAAATAAGGCAGAATCAATAGTAGTTTTGGAAATACCAAAGGCATCTATCGAATCTTTCTTTGCAACAGCTAAAGTAAGTTTTAAAGAATCTATTTTTTCATCTTTTGTAGCATCTTCTTTTTGAGCTACTTTTTCAATATTTTTTTTATCTGATTTGTCTGTTTCTTGGTTTGTAGGAAGAATTAGTAGATTAGGAATTACAATAGTTTGAAAATCACTTTGATTATTTTTATTTTTCTGTGAGTTATTTTGAGCAGTAGCGTTATTTTTTTGAGCTAAAAAAGTGAATAGAATAAAAAAGAAACTGACAAACTTTATTGCTTTATTATACTTTAAAGTGTGATAAAATACTTTTTTTGAGTAATTATTCGAGTCCATTTGGGAAGATAATAGGGATTTAAGGCATAAAATCTATTCTGTAAAGAAACCTATTGTTTGATTAGTGAGAATGTATTTTTTTTATGAGTTTTAATTATTAGAAATCTTAATTAATAACTACTTATTTTTTTATGAATTTAATAAATAAGTCCTTGATAATATTTTTGTGAGTAGATAGCGTTTAACTAAAAGTTATGAATCAGAAACTAACTTTCTGAAAAAACGTTGAAATATTTTTTATTTAATAGGAACTAATCTTTGATTAATTTTCTTATAAATGAATGTGCAATTTACAACTATTTTATAAACACTACCAAATATTATGATTCCTTTGTTTATTTTGTTGTACTTATCAATTGAAGAATAGGAATAAATTGATTATACTTCTATAAATCTTGAATTTTTAGATTTTGAATTAGATTAATTCACATAAAATCTGATTTTTCTCTGTCCTAAAGAATAAAAAAAGAAGCAAAAAACAGCAATCAGTTTTGCTCAAAAATCTATATTTTTGTAGATTAGGAAATTAGTTTTTCAAACAACAAGAAGCGCATGGAAAATAAAGGTAATAGTAAAAAAGAAAATAATACTGCTCTCAAGCCTACCGAAAATATAACTGATTTAGTTTCAAAGAACTATATTTATGCTGCTACGCTTCATTACTTTGGAATAGATTTTTATAATCATAGGCATCAAACATTGGCTCAAAGCTGTGCAGAAAAGGGAATTGATGCTACATTATTGATAAAGCAATTGGAGGAAGCAGTTAGTAAAAAGAAAGATGCTTACTCTTCAAAGGTAATAAATCAAAATATTTCTCACTATCCTGTTGAGCTTGTCATTGATTACTTGAAGCACTCACACCGTATTTTTATGCGCCGTAGTTTGCCTTATATGTCAAAGCTGGTTGATGATTGTGATAGTAGTAGATTCGAAAATAAATACAAATCCATTATAGAGGATTTGAAAATTGCCTTCCCATTGTTTGCAGAAGATTTTATTCATCATATTTTTGAAGAAGAAGATTCGCTCTTCGATTATATTAGTCTTTTAGATAATGCTTTCTATGAAAAAATACCGATGACAAAGGTGTTTTATCCGATGCAAGAGCATTCTATTTCTCGTTTTTTACGTCAGCACCAACAAGATGATGATGAAATGAAGGGAATTAGGGAACTTACACAAAATTATAAAACAAGTAAAGATACGCCTCTTTTAATAAAAGTATTATATTCAGAATTGAAAGATTTTGAAGAAGAATTACAACTTCATGCAGATATTGAAAACAGAGTTTTACTTCCTAAAGCATTAAAATTAGAACTAAAATTAAAACAAAGTATAACAGAAAAAAGTAAGTTTAACTGATTGGGAACTAGGAATTGGATATTGAGAATGAGCTGAAAATAAATGATGATGAAAGTAAGCAACAAAAATACAAATATTCCTAAATCAGCTTGTTTCTGTAATCCTTTAAATAATTTTTACGTAAGTTGTAATAGAGATTAAAAGCAAACTTGAAAACTTAGAGATTATATCACAAGTAAAAAAGATTAAGTCAATACTAAAGTAAATGGGAAATTTAATATTACCACCTTCACTCACTCGTGAACTTCCTTATGCCGTTACTGCTCAACTTTCAGAACTGCCACAGGAAGCACAACGGGAATTTTTTGAAGAATATAACCGAAATGCACGTACTACTTCGATAGGCTATATTTTGCATTTGCTTGTTTTTGGGACACATTATGCTTATCTCAATCAATGGCTCTTACAATTTTTATATTGGTTTACGGCAGGAGGTTTTTTTATATGGACATTTATAGATTTATTTAGGATTCCTGCAATGATAGAATCACATAACAACAAAGTAGCAGACCAAACACTTCGTCATGTACTTGTAAAGTATCGTTATGGACTCAAAAAACCAACAACAGCAGACGCTATTTCAGATTCTAACTATTCTTCGGCTAAAGGCTCACGATTTATGCTCCGAACGCCTTATGACTTGCAGAAAAAAAATACTAAAAAAGATAATCATATTCATTTAGAAAAACGAAGTATTACCAAAATCCGTCCGATTGCACCACGTATTTTAGATGCTCCAGAAGCTGACCCAATGCGATTGAGTATTGTAAATATAAAAGCAGGATATTTGGTAGATTTTGACCTAACGACATGGGAAACAGTACAAGAATGGCAATTTGATTGGGATAATGGAAATAGTGGAAAAGAGTTTCGTTTAATAAATGAAAAAGAAACGCTGCATTTGTATCTGCGAAATGAAGGCACTCAATTACATACTATTTTAGCTAGAAAGGTAAATATTCATTCTATTGATAGAGAATTAGAGGAGGAAATTCAGACAAATAACCGTCCTCCTTCGGTACTTAATTATCAAGAAATAGATTATTTTAGAGAAAACACAAAAACAGGTTGGAGACACGAACTGACAGCCAAAACAAGCGCAAACAAACTTACTATTTGGGAATATTTTGATGAAACAATGACATTTTTTATGCGTGTCGAACAAATTGAAAATCAAACCTATAAAGTAACTGTTGGAGAGGTAATTTCTCCCTTTGAGTTTTCGAATGTATTACCAAAAGAATAATTTTTTTCGTAAATTTAAGTAGAATCTAGTTTTTCAATTTCAAAGTGTCTAAAAAAATCCTATCTAAAAATATACCTTTGGTTTCTGAATTTAATGCTCGCAAACTTTCCCTTGTTGCGAATCGCATTCAGATTTTTTATTTAGACGAAGAAGGGATTATACGAAATACGTGTCAAGCTATTTGGAAAATTAATCAAGAACAAGATATTATTTTTTTTGAAGTATTTGAAACTTTCAAAGCACACAAAGAAGCTATTGATTTTCTATTTAAGAATGTAAATAAGGAAGAAAAAAGTCTGTCTATTACTAATCAAGAAATTATTTTTGAAGAAGAAACCTTTTTTGTAGATGCTTTATTTACAATCAAGAAAAGTATAGAAAAAAATGCTGTTCCTTATTTAGAATGTTTGCTTGAAGACAAAACTGATTATTATATCTCATTAAAGAATGCAGAAGAAAATAATAAACTAAAAGAAATTGAATTTTTGAATGAAAAATGGCAACTAACTAAAGATGCCGAACTTTCAGAGGTAACACATCAACAAGAATTAGCTACGCTTGATGAACAGTTGCGAGTAGATTGGACAAACTTGTTAGCTAACGACCTAAAAAAAATTACTACTCAAAACTTTATTCAGAATTGTAGTGATACTATTCCAACAAATTTTCGTTACCTAACTGATTTATCAAATTCATTTGAAAAAATAAGTGGAATTTGTCTTTTCCCTCAAAAAATTGAACCTTTTCTTTCCACTACATTTTCTTATTTGGGAGAAAACATAGTTCATCAAAAACTAATTCATAACCTAGTAGAACTTGCAGGAGGAAAGTTTGTTGAAAGCACATTACACCAAGATTCAGAATTTGATTTTATCTTTATAGAACAAAATTTTATTAAAAAAGAAATAAAAAATAAAAAACAGTCTTGTTTGCTTGTCGAACCTAGTTTTTTGGAAAAAAAACAGCATTTGATAAACAATGAAACAAATTTATTAATTTATCCTTTGTATCCTTTTCAGATTTGGCAACAACTACTGTCCTTTACAAACACCAATACTATGAGCTACCACGAAAAAATTGACCTTTCTCAAATCTATGAAATTGTAGATAATGAGCCAATTCTTGTTCAGAATATGCTTCAAATTTTGGATAAAAACCTAAGAGAATATCCAGCACAGCTTCAACAGGAATTTAATAATGGAGAGCTAGATACGCTTCGCCAAACGGTTCATAAATTCAAATCTTGTACGGCTTACACAGGCT
Organism: Bernardetia sp. ABR2-2B; assembly: GCF_037126435.1. Lineage (GTDB taxonomy): Bacteria > Bacteroidota > Bacteroidia > Cytophagales > Bernardetiaceae > Bernardetia. The sequence goes on from NZ_CP147020.1 coordinate 1,727,272, forward strand.
TAACACAATTTAATACCACACTTTCAGAGATAGAAGCAAGTCAGGAAAACGGCTGGACAATTGCACAGATTAAAGATAAATTAGATTTTGTTTTACAAGCCATTCCTGTTATTAAAGTACAGGTAGAAGAAAAGTTGAGTGACTTGGAGAAGGAAATTTCTTAGTGTTTTCTAATTATCAGAGAATCTATATCAAAATAATTATGATAGGAAGGTGGACTATTTTTCCGTTTATAACACTAATTTTGATTCTATTGCTATTATTTTCTTGTAGTAAATCAATAGAAGATGATGATGAAACGAAGTGTATTTATTCTTTCTCTAAGGAAGGGGCAATGAGTGTAGGTATTTTTGAAGTAAAAGAAGATAATACTTTCAGATATTGGTTTAGAGGATTTGGAAACTCTAAGAATACAGAAGGAAGATGGTATTATAGAGGTAATACCATAATTTTGCATAAATACAGAGATAGCACAACTACTTATGGAAAGATTTTTTTGAAGTCTGGTACTATCCCCTATTTTAGTTTAACAGGAACAGATACTTTGTCTTTAAATGATTCAAACTTGCAAGATGGTTTGAAATATCATAACCCACCAAAAGATACTTTTTACAAAGTGAAAAGAAAAAAAGCAAATATGAAAATCAAGAAAAAATAGAGCAATAAATATTTATCTTATTGTTGTCTCCACCGACGACATACCAACCAATTTTAAAAAAACGTCTTCTTAAACTCATCACTTATCATCTTAAAAACCCCTCTAAAAGAAGCATAAGCAGTTCCGTCTTTTTTATTCTGTTTACTAATCACTTGAATAATTTTCATGTGCCAAAAAATATCCTTGTAAGCTTTCAAGATAGGCGTTTTTGGGTCATAAATATGAGCGGGTTCGGAAGCGACACCATTTACTTCCATTATTTTTATTCCCTTTCCTTGTTTAAAATCCTTTACAGAAGGCACTTTTATATCAAACCTTCCATAATAATAATTCTCTAAAGGATTCATTATTTCATCAAAAGCAGCTAAGTTTTCTTTTGTGATAAGATTATTTCCATCTAAAAATTTTGTTCCTCTACAATGATTACCGATGTGTTCTAAAACAACCTCTTCATTTGTGGGAATTGTTACACTCCATTCTTGAGCAAATTCCTTCTCTAGTCTTTTCTTTTGAAATCTTGCTCTATCAGAATCTTCAATAAGCTGGGCTAATGTTTTCTTTCCATCTCCTCTTACAGTCAAAAATTCTTTTTGTACAATAGAAGTGATAGCTGAATCTTTAAAATTTCTTAGTCTAAACTCTTTCTTTACTTTGCTTTTCAAATTATTTGGCAATCTGTAATATAGAACGCCTAATTCAATCGGTTCTTTCAGAAATTCTTGAATAATAAAATCAGACTTGTTTTCCTTCGTATATTCATTCAAATAATCTTGTAACTTTTCGAAAGAATTTATTTTTTCTACTCCTTTTCCACGCTCTCCAACTTCTGGCTTTATAATAAGGGGAAAATCAATTTCTTTTTTTTGAACTTCTGATTTTACAAACTCAAATTCAGAATCGTATTTGCAGTAAAGTGATTTAGGAAGATACTTTTCATCTAAAAGTTTGAGAATATCCTGTTTGGGTTGCCCTTTCATACCACTCAAAGGAACAGCAGGATTGACGGACGTAAAATACGCCATCGAACCCGAACGCAACGCTAAATATAAACCGTAAGGTAAAGTTGGTAAATAGAAAAACCACATAGACCAATATTCAAAATTGGTTAGTTTTATCCACCATAAAGGCTTTTTCATATCTATACAAACCGTCGTTGAGGCTCAAAATACAGCCATCGACAAGGATTTTATTTTTAATTGGTAATTATTTCTTGATGTTGGAGAGTTGCGTAAGCAACACCAAATTCATCAGCTATCTTAACATGTGGAAATTCATTTTTGACAGCAATCTTGATAATTGCAAAATGATGAATGGTATGTTCCAAAACATATAAAAGCTCTCTTTCTACGGTAGAAGCTAACTTTACTCTATCGTGTGGAAGTGTTGCAAAAAGCTCTAACTCTGTTTTTTTATCTAAATTCAGTAATATATTAGAGACAAAATTTGAAGTTTCTAGTGCTTTTTCCGTATAATTTTCTAATTCAAGATTTCGTTTTCGTGCATCATAATCTACTGATTTATTTTCTATTCCTGTAATAAGGCAGGTATAAAACTCTAAAATATGTCGAACGTGTTTTCCAATTGTATTTTGAGAAATAATTGGCAAGGCAGCAGAATATTCTGTATCTGAAAGTTGAGTAAGAAGTTCGTTGAGCTGCTTCAAAACAGCTATATTTGAGTGATTCATAAAAGATTTTTTTGAGTAAAAGCGTCGTTTTAATATCGTTTCCTAAATGTTTGTGTGATTCCTAAAAATTATACAGAAAGATAGTATAAACTGTGAGAAACCCTCTTCAAGCTCATTGATACAATCAAATCATTTGAAAAGGGTAATTGTATTTTTGTAAAAATACGGAATCTATAATAATTAATCGTGTTTTGCTCCCAAATCTACTAAAAATAGTATGCTAAACGAGCAAGTTCATAGAATAGATGATAGTTTGATCTATCAAGATTAATTTTTTACTTCTAAATCGATATATACTTTTACATCATCGGAAAGAATCCAGCTAGAACCTCCAACACCATAATCTCTTCTGTCTATTTCAAATGAGCCTTTTAGTTTGTAGCCTGTGGTTGTTTTGTCATAAGAAAAAGGAAATGAAACTGCTTTTGTTTTTCCTTTTAAAGTAAGATTAAAAGTGGCTTTATACTTTCCATCACTCACTTTTTCTATTTTTGTCGATTTCATTGAAATTTTTGGGTGTTTTTCTACTCCAAAATATTCCTCTTCTCTCAAATGATTGTCTCTCGTATTATTATCTGTATCAACTGTTTTAGATTCAACACTTACGTCAAATTTGCTACTTGCAAGGTCGTCAGGATTAAAATCTACTGTTCCTTGAAAGCCTTTAAAACTTCCATCAACGCCAATTCCTGCATTTTTGATTTTGAAAGTAACAGAAGAAATAATAGTTTGCTTTACTTCTGTATTGTTTGTTGTTTCTTTATAAGAAGAAGAGTTTGAAAATGTAAATCCGAACATGAAAAGAAGGATAATAGGGAGAAATAAAAAATGATTTTTCATAAATAATCTGAATTAAACTAAAAAAATGATTAAAAGTATTGTTTTGAATTATTTGAATTATCTAAAAAGCAAATGTTAGTTTGCCTTTTACATTCCCCTTATTAATTTTTGATAAACAAAATACCATTATTGTACCCAAAATACAACTTTAGCTTTATTTTTTAATAAAAACTCTTAAAAGATAGGTTTTTATTAAAAATAGATTTTCCAAAAAAAATTATAAATTGGTCTTGTGTAGTTTTAAATATACTATTTTTGTTAGATTAAAATATAAATTCAAAATCAATAATTATGGCAAGAGATAAAAAAAAGAAAAAAAGAATTTCAACAGATGGAAGTGGTGGTGGAATGGTATTTTCTACTAATCCAGATTTTGAGTTTCAAGAAGAACAAGAAATCGAAACGCTTCCCAATGAAGAGCAAAGACTTAAAGTAAGTCTAGACCGTAAACACCGAAAAGGTAAAAGCGTTGTTTTGATAGAAAACTTTGAAGGAAAAGAAGAAGATTTGAAATCTTTAGCAAAAGAAATCAAAAATCATTGTGGCGTTGGTGGTTCTGCTAAAGATGGAGAAATAGTTATTCAAGGCGAATTATTAGACAAAGTAAAATCCTTCCTCAAAGAGAAAGGATTTAAAGGAATGTAAAACAGACATCCTTGTCTGTTTATAATTTTTGGCACAGACAGGGATGTCTGTGCTACTTTACTTATATATCAAACTTGATTCCTTGAGCTAAAGGAAGTTCTGTTCCATAATTAATGGTATTTGTCTGACGGCGCATATATACTTTCCAAGCATCAGAACCTGATTCACGTCCTCCACCTGTATCTTTTTCGCCACCAAAAGCACCACCAATTTCTGCACCTGATGTTCCGATATTTACGTTAGCGATTCCACAATCAGAACCCCAATGTGCTAAAAATCCTTCTGCCTCAAGCATATTTTTAGTAAAAATAGCAGAAGAAAGTCCTTGACGAACATCATTTTGCATAGCAACTGCATTTTCTACATCGCCAGAATATTTCAATAAATATAAAATTGGTGCAAACGTTTCTTCCTGTACCATTTTGTATTCATTTTTGGCTTCTACGATTGCAGGTTTTACATACGTTCCAGAAGAATATTTTTCGCCTTCCAAAACCTCGCCACCACAGATAAGTTTTCCACCTTCTGCTTGAACTTCTTTAAGTGCATTCTCAAAACCTTTAACAGCATCTTTGTCGATAAGTGGTCCTACTAAAGTGTCTTTATCTAATGGATTTCCGATAGGAAGGTTTTTGTAAGCATTAATCAAACGTTCCTTAATCGTATCATAAACAGAATCATGCAAAATCAAACGACGAGTAGAGGTACAACGCTGTCCACACGTTCCGACAGAACCAAAAATGATAGCACGAATTGCCATTTCTAAATCGGCTTCTGGCGTAACAATAATTGCATTGTTTCCACCTAACTCCAATAAAGAACGACCCAAACGCTGTCCTACTGTTGCACCAACTGATTTACCCATACGAGTAGAACCTGTTGCAGAAACCAAAGGCAAACGCTCATCTTCTGCCATTGCCTTTCCGATAGTTGCATCTCCAATAATTACAGAGAAAATACCTTCTGGAACATCGTTTTCTTTCAAAACATCTGTAATGATATTCTGACAAGCCAAAGCCGTAAAAGGAGTTTTTTCAGATGGTTTCCACACAGAAGCATCACCACAAGTAGCAGCCAACATCGAATTCCAAGCCCAAACAGCTACTGGAAAATTAAATGCTGAAATAATTCCAACTACACCAAGTGGGTGATATTGGTCATACATACGGTGTTTTGGACGCTCAGAGTGCATTGTGAAGCCGTGAAGTTGGCGAGAAAGTCCAACAGCAAAATCACAAATATCAATCATTTCTTGAACCTCGCCCAAGCCTTCTTGATAAATTTTACCCATTTCGTAGCTTACCAATTTACCTAAATTATCTTTGTGCTTACGAAGAGCCTCACCTATTTGACGAACAATTTCTCCACGTTGAGGAGCAGGAAGAGTACGCCATTTTTTGAATCCTTCTTGCGCCGTTTTAATTACTGTATCGTAATCTTCTTTTGTTGCCATATCTACTGATGCGATAAGTTTTCCATCAGCAGGAGAATATATTTTTCTAGTTTCTCTATTTGAGCCAGTAGAAGCCCATTTTAAGCCTGTCGAATAACAAGTATTATGTTCTTTTATTCCTAATTCGTTCAATACATTTTGTATTGCCGAGGTTTCTGTCATTGTTGCCATAGTGTGTGTTTATTATTTGATTAATTCTAACTTTCTACAAAGAAACAAAAACCATTTTTGATTTAGAAATTACAGCTCACTTTCTGTCAAAACATTATATTTTCTCATCGTCATTTCATCAAAAAAAACACTAACATGGTCAGCCATATAGGGAGTTATATTCTCACTTATCTCAACAGCCGAGACCCAAATACTTTTATTATTTTCAAATTGTAATTTGATAGTTTCAGGATAATGTTTTTTATCTCCATTAATAGAACAATTAACCCAAATACTTTCTATTGAAATAATTTTTTGTCCTAATAACTCTTTCCATTTTGAATTTGTAATGAGGTGCTTTTTGATGTTGCTGTTTTTAGCAAATTCTTGTTCAATTTTACCTTTTACAAACTTTAAATCATACTGAATAAAAACTTTATCCCATATAAAATAATAGGTTTGACTATCATTTGTCTTAATTTCAAGACCATAATCTAAAGAATGATGATCGACTTTATTCCAATATGGATTGTTACAATCGATTTCATAGCCAATTTCATAATAATTGACAGACATAATTGATTTTCCAATTAACTCCTTAATAGGATTTTCATAATGCTCTATTTGAAGTGGTAATACTTTTGTCATCTTATTTCAAATTTTGATAAAAAATACTGTATCAAGTAAAGAAACAAAAACCATTTTTGATTTAGAAATTTCACTTTTCTTTCTGTTCCAATAAAAACAAAGGACGAATACGAGAAGGATTATAATTATGATTTGTCATTCGTTCTATCAATAATGTATCATTTTCGTTTTTAGCAGACACAATCATTTTTCGATAATCTATTTCTTTGAGCAAAAAATAATTTAAACCCAAACGTTTTACTTTATTTTCATTTTTCAAATCATTTCCCAAGTTATCTTTCAAATAATACTCAAATTCTTCTTTTCTGATATGTGTAGCCAAACGATACAAATTTTCATCTGAAATCTCCTCTTTTAATGCAGGTTCTGGCAGCCAAGGCAAAGCATCAATTTTAGTTCTGAAAGTAAAATATTCAGCAAACGATTTGTGTAAAATCAATAATTTAACTTTTGATTCTAATCTATTACTTTGTTTTTCAAAATTATCTGTTATAACTTTATAGGTTTGATTTGTTGGGTCGTGAAGAGTTGGGGTATAAGATTGTGAAGAGAAGAACGAAAAGATAATCAAAAATAAAGTAGCACAGACTTCCAGTCTGTGAAGAAAAATAGTAGTATAATTTAATTTATTAAACAGGCAAGATGCTTGTTCTACCAAAATAGGAATTATAAGCAACCACAAAACACCAAAAAGCATAAAAAAACGAAAACTAACTCCTTCTAAATCCCATTTGAAGACAGGCAAAAGAAGTAACGAAAGTGTAATTACAGTTACTTTGTGAAATAGAGTTATTTTATTTTTATCAAAAAGAAGTATGACTAAAGAAAAAAGCACTACAAAGAATGAAATTATAATTTCAGTTCTCCAAAAAATAGAAATTCGTTCATTTCCAAAACTCTCCCAAAAATGATAAGGCACAAATGAAAATCCACCCAAAGCATCGTGTATTCTTCTCCATTGCGACCAATATTCTGTCAAATCAACTTTCAAAAAACTTATCAGAATCAAACCACAAATTCCTACAAAAATCAGTTTTAATTGATTTACTTTCGCAAAAAAATAAATACAAATCCAAAGAAGAGCAATAAAAAAAGTGAGTTTGTGAGAAAAATAATTAAGGATTAAGATAAGAATTAAAATTGTAACTTGATAAATTAGATTACTTCGCTTTGATGAAAATTCTTTAGGAAAAACTAGCCAAAACAAAATTAAACTAACAACTCCCAACATATTTTTAGGATATTGAGATACAAAATAGGTCAGATGAGGACTACATAAAATTAAAACTCCTATAAGAAGAGCTATTTTTTTTGTAGAATACTTTTTTGTTAGAACAATTAGTAGAAACGTAAAAATACCCACTAACAAAGAGATGCCAATTTTATAAGAAATGACATAATCTTGAAAAATGAAATAAAAGAAAGTTAGAAAGTGGTAAATAATAGAAGCGTCGCCAGTATGAGCTTTTCCTGTTTCGAATAAAGATTGCATTTGCACCAAATAAAAATAACCATCCCAACCATTGGCAAAGTCAGTTTGAAAAAGTGCATACCCTCTCAAAAATGAACTTAATAAACTAATTAAGAGAATTGAAAGCAGGAAGTATAGATTTTTATGATTTTGATAATTTCTGTAAAAAGTAGATTTCATTAATTAATTTTAGATGGTGTTTGACAAAGCTATGAGTATTTTAAGATTACTAATAATATTGTTGAATCAAAAAGACTGCTCAACCTGCTGTTATTTGGTGTTTTAGCAAAGCAACACCAACAACCGAATATCCTAAAAAACCTTTTTTGAGATTTTTTATAAGTCATTTATTGAGTAAGTTGAATAAAGTTAGCAACTTGTTTGTATTTTTGATAAAACACAAAAAAAATTATGCAAGAATTAGATATACAAGCCATTCGCCAGTTCGGAAATATAGAGTTTTTGGCTCGTCAGGTAGTAGAAGGATTTATTTCAGGACTTCACAAATCGCCTTATCACGGTTTTTCAGTAGAATTTGCCGAACACCGTCTTTATAATACAGGAGAAAGCACTCGTCATATTGATTGGAAAGTCTATGCACGAACCGACAAACTTTTTGTAAAACGCTACGAAGAAGAGACTAATTTGAGGGCGCAACTTTTGATTGATGTTTCGCCTTCTATGTATTACCCTAGAGAAGGACAGTATGAAAATGGCAAAATTACTTTTTCTATTATGGCTGCTGCCTCTATCGCTTATATGCTTCAAAAACAGCGTGATGCTATTGGTGCAACCACTTTTTCGGATAAACTAGAACTTCAAACGCCTATAAAAGCGACCTCAAAACATATTCATACACTTTTTTTAGAGTTCCAAAGGTTATTAAATGTACCAGCTCCAAACAATAAAAAAACATCTACTGCAAAGGTTTTGCACGAAATAGCTGAGCGATTACACAAACGTTCTTTGGTTATTATTTTTAGTGATATGTTGGATAATATGAATGAAACAGATGAGCTTTTTGCAGCTCTTCAACACCTCAAGCATCGTCATCATGAGGTTTTGTTGTTTCATGTGAAAGACTCAAAAACAGAAACTGAGTTTGACTTTGAAGACCGTCCGTATATTTTTACAGACGTAGAAACAGGCGAAAAAATAAAACTTCAACCTGCTCAAGTTAGAGAATATTATCGTGAGCAAACTAAAGCAAAAGAACAGGCTCTAAAACTCAAAAGTGGACAGTATAAAATCGATTTTGTGGAGGTAGATATTCGTCAACCAATGAACAAAGTTTTGTTGCCTTATCTGATAAAACGAGCGAAAATGAAATAGAAAATTATTAAACCAGTTGAGTTAATTTTTAATTTAAAATTAGCTGTTCAGTTGCTGTTTTCTTGATTTACTTTCTTGCAAAACGCTTATACGAGAGAATGAAATAAAAAGTTTTGAAATAAAAGCTACTTTTTTTAGAAAAATTGATTATTTCGCTTAGTTTTTGTTATCTGAATGATTTAAAGGCTATCTTGTCGACTAATTCTACTTTTCACAGTTAGTTAAATAGCATTAGCAGTATTCCAAAATTATTTCATTCTAGTTGCATTCTTAGCACAATGAGTTCTACCATCTGTTTTTTTTATAATTTTTTCTCTATTCGTAATTTCTTTGCGTCATTTTTTTGTGCGTTTCTATTCTTTTTTGTTCTTGTGGATAAACTACAAGCACAAGCTATTCCGACAACAGAACATTATAGTATCTATGATTATCATGCCCACCCTCAAAACTGGTCTGTTGTTCAAGATGATATTGGTAGAATCTATGTAGCAAATACAAAAGGAATTTTGGAATATGATGGAAATAGCTGGACACTTATCGAATTACCTAATTTGGCAAGTGTAACAGCACTCACAAAAGGAAAAGATGGGAAAATTTATGTCGGAGCGACATCAGAAATAGGCTATTTAGATTCAGATTCAATAGGAAACAAAACTTACGTTTCTCTATTAGATAAAATGAATGAACAAGACAAAAAATTCTCTACAATTTGGAAAGCATTTTCTACTTCAGATGGTATTGTATTTCAGTCTTTTGAAAAGGTTTTTTGGTATAAAAACGAAAAAATTAAAGTTATTGCTCCTAATTCGGCTTTTCATTTAGCTTTTCAGATTAAAGGAAAAGACAATGAAAATAGTGAATTATTTGTTAGAGAATGGGGAAAGGGATTGCATAGCCTTACTTCAAAAGGCTTAGAGTTTATTGCAGGAAGTGAAATTTTTGCAGACGAAAAAATCTATTCTATTCTCCCTAAAAAAACAGCTCATTATTTTGTTGTAACCGAGCAGAAAGGAATTTATACTTATAATAAAAACACAGGTTTTTTACCTTTTCCTACTTCGGCAGATTCTCTTTTAAAATCAAGTCAAGTATATTGTGGAACTTCACTTGCTGATGGAAGCTATGCGCTAGGTACACGCCTAGCAGGAATTTTGATTTTTGATTCCAATTTTCAGTTTCTTTATAAAATATCTTCAAAAAATGGTTTGAAAGATGATAGAGTAGCCTATCTATATCAAGATTCTAATAAGCAACTTTGGGCTGCCCTTAGCAACGGAATCGCTTATATTGATGTTGCTTCGTCCTTCCGTTATTTTGATAAAAATACTGACATAAACAGAAATATTTTGAGTATTTCTCCTCCTTTCAATCAAAGTATTTATATCGGAACCGTACAAGGAATATTCAAATCAAATGCTGACAAAGCAGAAACAATAAAAGAATTTCAACTCTTGCCCTATTCAGAACGAGAAACTTGGAAGCTTGATGTATATAAAGATATACTTTTGGGAGCGCAAAACCCTGGTATTGCGTGGATAGGAGAACGAGGTGTAGAAGAGCTTCTAGCTGCCAGTAACCCATTTATTCAAGATTTTGCATTAGTGAAAAACGATACTTCTCACTTAATTGCAGCTTCTATTGAAGGTCTTTTACTTTTGAGGTGGCAAAACAATCATTGGATTTTTGTAGATAAAATTAAGGGTTTTTCAGGTGCAGCTACCAAAATCATTCAAGATGAGAACAACGACTTTTGGGTAAGTGATTATAACAGAGGAATTTTTAGACTTCAATTAGGTACAGACTTACTAACTGTTACACATTCTGAATTTTTTGGAGAGCTTAATGGACTTCCCAAAAATCAAGGAAATCATGTCTTTCAGCTTGATGAAAAAGCTATTTTTGGTACTTTAGAAGGAATTTATGGGTTTAGTGAAAATACATTTTCGCCACATCCTGTTTTTGAAAACTTGATAGAAAAAAGAGCCATTACCATTTTTGAGAAAGATAAAAAAGATAATCTGTGGATAGTAACTCAAAATGAACAAAATAAATTTAGTAGTTCTCAAACGCTACTTGTTCAACTCAAAAAAACAGATTCTACCTACCAAAGATATGATGCTCCTTTTTATAAAATAAAGCAAATCATTCAGGCAGTTCGTCCAGTTGATGAAAATCTAGTTTTGATTGGTACAAATGAAGGACTAATTTCGTACAACCCTCTTAATACGATTGCAGACAAACAGCCATTTTCTGCTTTTATTACGCAGATAGAGCATAGTGGTTCAAGAGATTCTTTACTTTTCTCTACTGATTTTATTCTTAATCAAGAAAATAATAAACAGAATAATTTGTCAGAAACTAAACCTGTAAAATTACCTTATGCACTTAATTCGCTACGTTTTAGTTTTGGAAGTTCATTTTTTGAGCAACGTAGTGAAGTCTATTATCAAACTAAATTAGAACCCTTAGACAAAGGCTTATCTAATTGGACAAACGATAACAACTGGTCATCTTGGACAACCGAAACACAAGATAAGTTTACCAATCTTTCAGAGGGAGACTATATGTTTCGTCTTAGAGCAAAAAATCTATATGGTGTAGAAAGCAAAGAAGTTACTTTCAGATTTACTATCAAAACGCCTTGGTTTAGACACCCTTTATTTTATCTTTTTATTGTTCTTGTTCTTGGGTTTTTAGTTCAATATGGAGTAAAAATTTACACCAAACGACTAAAATCTGAAAAAAACCTTTTAGAAAATACTGTTAGAGAGCGTACTGAAGATATGCGTCAAGCGTATTTTAATACTCGTGTTTTGAGTAAACTAGGACAGGAAATTACCTCTACTCGTTCGATTGATGAAATTACAGATATGATTTATCAACATGTCAGTAAATTAATGGATGCTTCTGTTTTTGCTATCGGTATTCATAATGAAGAAAATGAAACGCTAGAATTTCCTGTGGCAATAGAAAATGGCGAAAAACTACCTTTTCACTTCGAAAATTTGGATGATACAGGGCGTTTTGCTGTATGGTGTTTTTTAAATGAACAAGACCTTTTCATAAATGATAGTGAAGTGGATTATGAACTTTATATGTCGCATCGTCCAAAAACAACTGTTGGAAAAGCTGCTCCTTCACTTATTTATCTTCCTCTCAAAATCAAGAAAAAAGTAATTGGAGTAATTACAGTACAGAGTTTTGAGAAAAATGCCTATAATGATTACCATCTCAATTTATTACGTAGTTTGGCTGTTTATACAGGAATTGCGATTGAAAATGCAAACTCTTATCATCAAATTAATGAACAAAAAGATATTATTCAAGATAAAAACAAGCAGCTTATTTCAAGTATCAATTATGCAAAACGTATTCAGAATGCTATTCTTCCACCTTTAGAAACAATTCAAGAAGAGTTTGAAGATACTTTTGTTTTATTTTTGCCTCGTGATATTGTAAGTGGGGATTTTTATTATTTCAATAAAATAAATGGAAAATCTATCATTAGTGCTATCGATTGTACAGGTCATGGCGTTCCAGGGGCATTTATGTCTATGATAGGTTATGAGCTTTTGAATGAAATTATTTTAGCTAAACATATTACAAACCCTGCCAAAATATTAGATGCTCTGCATGAAGGAATTTCTAAGGGATTACGTCAAGAACAAACCTTTACACAAGATGGAATGGACATGACACTTTGTACGTGGGACGAAAAAACAAAGGTTTTGGAAGTGGCTGCTGCAAGAAATCAATTATATCTGTTCAATTCGGAAGATAAAGAGAGATTTTTTGAATTAGGAGCTGATAGGCAATCCATAGGAGGAAAAATGAATGAGGATTTTGAGTTCAAATCACATCAAGTTCAGATTCAAAAAAACGATACTATTTATTTACTTACCGATGGTTATCAAGACCAATTTGGAGGGCTGCAAGATAGAAAATACTTACGTCGTCGTTTGAGAGAGTTTTTACAAAACAACCAGCATCTTTCTATGACTCAACAGCGCAGAGCCTTACAGAGAGAACTCACAGAATGGAAAGGTAATGCTGAACAAGTAGATGATATTTTGATTATCGGCATTCGATTTTAATAGTATTCTAGTTTTCTTAAAAATCAAAAAGCCTTTTCAAATAAGTGAAAAGGCTTTCTTCTTTAAAAATATCTACTTTTTTCTACTTTCAGTAATTTATGAAATAGAACTCTCATCAAGCTCAACTAATTTGAAACCTGTGCCATGAACATTCAAAATTTTGAGATGAGCATCTGCACGAAGATATTTACGTAATTTTGTTACATAAACATCCATACTACGAGCATTGAAGTAATTATCATCGCCCCAAATTTCGTTTAAAGCTTTTGAACGCTCTAACGTTTGATTTTTATTTTCACAAAGCATACGTAAAAGTTCAGTTTCTTTCGAAGTGAGTTTTGTATCCTCTCCTTCATTATTTTTCAAAAGCTGTGCGTCATAATCAAAAAGAAGCTCACCAATATTGAATTTACGAAGTGCAGGAGAGCTATCTGTAACGATAGTACGACGCAAAATTGCCTGTACACGAAGAAGAAGCTCTTCCATCGAAAAAGGCTTTGTCATATAATCGTCTGCTCCAATTTGAAGTCCTTCAATACGGTCTTCCTTCATTCCTTTTGCTGTCAAGAATACAATAGGAGTATGCTTATCTATTTTTCTGATTTCTTTAGCTGCCGTAAAGCCATCTATATTTGGCATCATAACATCTAAGATACAAATATCAAAAACGTTATCTTCTTTAAAAAAGGCATCTAATGCTTCTTTTCCATCTCTGGCAAGTGTAACACCAAATCCTTTGATTTCTAAATACTCACTTAAAATTTGACCTAAATTGTGGTCGTCTTCGGCTAACAATATATTGTGCATAAATGTAATTTTAGGGTTTTAATGATATTGATTTAACATTTAAACGAGAGAAATGTTAAAATCGCTGCATTTTTAGTGTTAAAAATCCTTAGAAGTCATTTGAATGTTCTATAATAAGTGTGAATAGAGAGAGATGTTACTCATTTAATGGCAAACAATAGGTTTATTTTTAATGCTCATTTATTAAAACCTAAATTCTGATTTTGTATTATTAAGTTCTTCTATTTCTTTATCGCCTTTGAATTTATCAAGATAGTTGCTACCATCAGCAGGTAAGTCATTCGGATTATAGCCTAACAAGAATAGTTTTTTATCAGCTAATTTTTGAGCCACTTTACGGAGTTCGTAGCCTATATATTCTGAGTCATTATTTGTCTTTTCTATGGCGTATTCTTTTAATTCACTCTCAAAACTACGAACATATTTTATGGCAGCAATATAATCTTCCTTCGTAATTTCAAGCATTGGTTTTAGCTTAGGCAAAGTATTTTTCTTATACTCTCCTGAAAATAAAATTTCTTGATTTATATTTTGGAACTTAGCTTCTTGCATTGCTTTTTTTGCTTCCTCAATCGTTTCGAAGCCTTTTTGCTTAGGAGTAAAAACTGTTTTCATTCCCTTTACTTCCGTCGTGCTAAATAAGAAAGAATTGTATTGAGCTTTTCCATCTCTTTGTCTTTCCATAACTAAAAGAATAGCGTCTTTACCTTCATCGTTTTTTACAAAACTTTTTTCTATGACTTTGATGGTATCTTTGGTTTCCCATTTACCTATTTTTTCTTTTATATCTTGTGGGGTATTTTCAGTTACTTCTGTGTCTTGACTATAAGGCATTCTTTGAGGAATGAATGATTTCTGATTTATCAATACTCTAACATTTCCATCAGGTTTTTTGGGATACCAAGTCCCTATAATGTCATTTTCATTGCTATTTATTTTGGAAGAAGTACAAGAAAAAAAGCTGAATAAGAAAATAACAAGTAGAAATGAGAAAATACGATGTTTCATAATTTGAGATGTTTTGATGTGTAGATTATATAAGTTATTACAATAATATGCTTATAAAAAGCTCACTGCTTATTCTATGAAACTTCTGATTTGATTTTTGAGTTGCTTTACTTTCGCATCAGATTCAAAACTTTTCAATACAGTTGTTTTGTTTTTTGCATATCCATCATAGTCCATTAAAAACATTTTTTTTTCTATCAAATCTGTTACTCTTCCGTTCAGTAAAGATACCTTACTCTCATCAAATTCTTCTAAATAATTAGCTTTTACAAACTCTTGTAGGTTATTTTTTAAACTAACAATATATTCTAAGATTTTTATATACTCTTCTTTTGTGAGTTCTGTTAGTGGTTTTGTATTCTCAAAATCATATTCTTCTGAAAAAAAAGGTTGTTCTACTACTACTCTAATTTTATCATTAGACAATGCTTCAAAAGCTTCTTTAGCTGTAAAGAAATTTCTTTGGACTTCATAAAGAGTAACTAAGCCTTTTACATCTGTATTATGAATTGTAATAGATTTGTATTTTGCTGTTTCTTTCTCTTCAAAAATAACTAAAGCAATTCCATTTTTAATAGCTTTATGTTCGACTATTTTTATAGTATCGATACCATTCCAAAAGTCATATTCTAGTAAAGAGTCTTCTACAATAATATTGGTAAAATTATTATTAATGTTTAGCCTTTGTGTGCTCTTGCTCTTATCTGGATGAAAATAGAAGATTTTTTCGTACTTTTCTTTTGTAATGTTTTTTGAGGATTTACATGATGTTATACCAATAAGTAAGAAGAGAAATAGATACAATATATTTTTCATAAAAGAAATTTATTTATAAAAAAACGCCTTATTTTCTTTAAAAAAGGCGTTTTATATATTTTTTAATTTTTAAACAGTTAATCTACATTATCATGTAAAAAACGATTTCCTCCCAAAAGCTCATTATCTTCATCTACTTTATAACGAGAACTAGAAGATTCTGACGAATGAGGCATTTCTTTTAGTTTTACATTTCTACGAAGATAAGCAGGAACATCTCTACGTTCTTGTAATTCTTCATCACTCAAATCAGAAAGACTTTTTGTTGGAACAGAAACAGGTTTTACTTGTTCTACTCTTTTCTCTACAACTTGATTTTGAGTAACTGTATTTTGTGAAGAAGTAGAAGTTACATTTTGATGACTTGTATTCTGCTGACTATTAGAGCTTTGAGAATGCTGATTCATATAACCATAAGCACTTACAGCTGGTGTATTTTGTGGTGCTTGATTAGTTATTTTTTTTTTTGAATCATCTTCATTAAAATAATCATCTTCTAAACTAAAGATTACTTTATCTGTTTTTTTAGGCTCTGTATAAGCAGGTTTTGTTTCTTCAACAGGTTGCTTTTGAGCTTGTGTTTCTATTTGATTTGATTGAGTAGTTTCTTCATTTTCTTTTTCCTCAAAGAAATCTTTTTTCTCATAATCCTTTACTTCAATTCTATTCTTAATTCTTTTATTGCTAGTAAGGTCAAAAACTTTGCGTTCTGGTCTTTCTGGTGGCAAATCTTCTGAATGCTCAAAACCAGTTGCAATAATAGTAACACTAATGCTGTCTCCGAGTGTTTCGTCAGTAGCTTGACCAAAGATAATCTCTGCATCATCACCAGCTTGTTCTTGTACGTAATCTGTAACTTCTTCAAGTTCATCCATTTGAAACTCTTCTTCATTTCCAATAACAATAGAAAGCAAGATATATTTTGCTCCAAAAATATTGGTATTATTAAGAAGAGGAGAAGAAATAGCTCCTTCGGCTGCACGTCTTGCTCTGTTTTCGCCCTCGGCAGTAGATGAACCCATAACGGCAGCACCTGCACCTTGCATAACAGTACGAACATCTTCAAAATCAACGTTTATTGTACCCGAAACAGTAATAATTTCAGCAATAGATTTTGCACCTTTCAAGAGAACATTATCAGCTTGACGGAATGCCTCACGCATAGAAGCCTTTCCATAAACATCTCTCAAACGGTCGTTTAGGATTACCAAAACTGTATCACAGTGTTCACGAAGCGCATTTACGCCTTCTTGCGCTCTTACTCGCTTAGGTCTTCCTTCGAAGCTAAATGGAGCAGTTACGATTCCGACAGTCAAGACACCTAGACTTTGAGCAATTTCGGCAATTACTGGAGCTGCACCTGTACCCGTACCACCACCCATTCCAGCAGTAATAAAAAGCATTTTGGTATTTTCTCCTAATATTGTTTTTATATCTTCTTTGCTTTCAAGAGCAGCACTTCTTCCACGTTCAGGGTTTGCTCCTGCACCTAGCCCTTGTGTAAGTGTTTTTCCTATCTGTACTTTGTTTGGAACAGGACTTAAATCAAGTGCTTGTATATCCGTATTACAGATATAAAAATCTACTCCTTTTATTCCATGCAAATACATATGTGCAACAGCGTTGCCACCACCACCACCAACACCAATTACTTTGATGATTGAAGGTTCTGTTCCGAAATTATAATTTGTAACGTCTGACATCATTGAATGATTATTTCAAGGTTTTTGGTCTTGTATTTATATCTTAATTTCTACCAAAATTAATTTGCTCTAAAAAATGTGTATTTACATTTAGAATACAATATAAAAATTATTTTGAATAGAATATTTGTAATCTTAAATTATTTTATAATTAACTCCTAAAATCTTACTTTAGTTTGTTAGTTTTGCGCTCGTTGTGATTTTTTTCACAGCTTTTTTATTCTTTTGGCTTTACTTTGTTTCACTCATTCTTATACTTTTGAGTTAATCATGTACAAAGAAACAAAAATAGTTTGATTAAGCTACGATAAGTTAAGCTAAATTATTTCAAATATGCAAAAAATAATTAAAAAATCTAAGAATTTGTGTATTTAATTTCAAAATACTGTGATTTTATATATTTCTACATAAGAAAGGAATCGTTTTGAATTCGTTTTTGCTCCTGTGTGTCTGTATTATTTTGGCTGATTAAATCAAATAAACTATGAAATCAATTACTTTTAGGAATTTAGTTTTGGGGTTTTATGTTAGCTTAGGGATTACTGTTTTTCCGTCATTTTATTATTCACTAGAATATTTAATAGACTTATTATGGTGGTTTTCTGAAAATAGTCAGAATTTATTTACTGCCATTTTTTCTGTTTTGTTTTTTGTTTTAGTAGTAATTACAACTAGATTTAGACAAGGTTCTATTCTTTTTGGAATTTATTTTGGTGGAATTTCTGCATTTTCTATTGCTGTTTTGGGAGTTAATAATGGAGATAAAGCTGTTTTTGGTATTATCCTTTTTAGTGTTTTATTACTTATAATTTCATTGGCTTATCATCCTTCTTTCAAAACAAACAATGCTCCTACTATCAAAAATGAGACTATTTTAGATGATTTTGATACACAAGAAAAAGGATATATAATCAGTAAAACAAGTTATTTTTTACGTATTAATCGTATTTTTTCTTTTGTTATTGTTTTGGCTGCTTTGGGGCTTATTTTCTTGGGAACATTTATGACAGGAGGACATATTTCAGAAGAAGAAGGTTTTGGCTTAATATTACTTTCTGTTCCTATTTTTATTATAGCTTTTCTAAATTGGAAGTTTCCAAAAGTATTTAGTTATTTGGTAGCTATCACGGTTTTTATTGGAGGAACATTTTTAGAATTAGCTATTCTTGAACAGATGTATCGTTCTTTATTTAAAAATGATTCTAGGTTTTTAATGGAGTTTTTCGTTATTGGACAGGTAGGCTTTGTTTTATCTTGTCTATTTTTAATCTTTATAGTTCTCTCCAAAACAGCCAAAGAAGAATGGAAAATGAAATAAACTATGAAATCAATTACTTTTAGAAATTTAGTTTTGGGGTTTTACTTTTGTGTGGGATTTTCCTTGTTACTTCTTAATGAGAGGAGTTTTATAACTCTTTGGAATACTTGGAATCAAAGTAAGATAGTAGCAGAAGATTTGATAATAAATAACAACAAATATGTCTTTTTAGTTACTTTACCTTTTTTTGTAGGTGTAGTATTATGCTTATTTTATAGAGAAACATGGATATTATGTGTAATTTATTATGTGTTTGCTGCTTCTGTCTATGTGTTACTTGATCCTTTTCATTCTAATATGGATATTATTTTAAGTATGACAGGTATTTTTGTTATTTTATTTACTTTAATTTGTCTTGGAATGCACCCTCATTTTTCTGAGTTCTCTTTCTCAAAAAAGGATAGTAATATTATTTTAGATGAATTTGAAATTAGTGCAAAAACCAAAGAAAGTAAATCCTATTTTTTACGTATTCATAGAGTTTTTTCATTGGCTTTTATGATTATAACCATAACAGCTATTATTTCTTCTATTGATGCAAATCTTAATCATTACAAAGATATAAGTTTAATATTTTTGCTTTTTGGTTTTGTCATTCTCATATTTACTGTTGTTCTGTGGAACTTTCCTAAAGTTGCCAGTTGGATTATAGCTTTAACTTTAATAGTAGCTTTTATAGCAATAGAGTTTTTTGTATGTACTGACCTATTGAATGAAGACTATACAAATTATCGTATAATGAGTTGGTTAGAATCGACTTCTATTATAGGTTTAGCTTTTATACCTCTGTTTATCGCTTTAATACTTATTTCAAAAACAGCCAAAGAAGAATGGAAAATGAAATAAACTATGAAATCAATTACTTTTAGAAATTTAGTTTTGGGGTTTTACTTTTGTGTGGGATTTTTGTTGTTAAATATTCTTGATTACACTCTGAGAATTAAAACGATAGATTCATCGGTAATAAGAAATGTTCCTTTCCAAAAAGATTATATACCTTTTCTATTTTCACTACCTTTCTTTCTAATACCTTTTTTACTAAGAAAATATTTAATTTTTGGTATTATCTATTTTGGATTGGTGTCTTTAGTTTGCACATTACTTCAGTCCCAACTCTTTGAATCAGATACAACTTTTAGTCTCATCATCATTTCTACTGTTTTTCTTCTTTTAATTCTGTTTGTAAAACACCCTCTATTTTCTAAACAAGAAAACTCAAATAGTAGTGATATTATTTTAGATGACTTAGAAGGAGATAATAAATCTCAAGAAAAAACTAATACATATTTCTTACGCATTCATAGAGTTTTTTCATTTGCTTTTATTATAATTGGAATCGGTTATCTATTCCTCTCTACTGAAACAAGTGGACATAACTTATTTGATAAACGTATAAAATTTGTGGAGTTTATAGTTTTAGGTTTAGTTATGTTTTTAATTGCCTTAACACTATGGAAATTCCCTAAAATAATAAGTTGGATTGTGGCTTTACTTTTTGTTGGAATGTTTCTCTTTATGTTGATACGTTTCTATGAGTTGTTTGTAATTATTATTACTAGTATACATAATGCTGACCTTACTAGTAGAGAAAGTTGGGTGCGTATAGTTTCTTTACTATTTTTTGCATTTAGTTTTCTATTTCTAGCTCTAATAATACTTTCAAAAACAGCTAGAGAAGAATGGAAAATGAAGTAATTGAATTCCTACAAAAACAAAAAAAATCCATTTCCCTAAACTAAATTAGAAAAATGGATTTTAAATATATTGTCTAAAGGACTAAAAATTAAGCTTTTTCAAACTCTACTTTTTTACCTTTTATTTTAGATTTGTTCATTACTCTGATTACGTTATCAACATCAGATTGTGGTACTTCTACAAAAGATTCTTTTTCATTTACACGAATAGCACCTATTTTGTCGCCACGCATTCCTGTTTCTCCTGCAATTGCTCCCAAAATATCACCTTTACGTACATTTTCAGTTGCTCCTAAGTCAATACGCAAACGAATCATAGTACCACGGTCGCCACGGTCTTTGTAAGAAGGACGGCTTCCTCTGTCATTTCTATCACGTCCACCTCTGTCATCACGACGGTTACGGCTTCCTCTATCATTACGTCCACCTCTACGGTCATTTCTTCCTCCTCTATTTCTGTCTCTATCTCTTCCACCACGTCCATCTCTTCTTCTGTCTCTAGTATCCCAGATTTCAGCTTCTGTAAGACGGTCAGTAGGTTTGTTTGATAATTGAAGGCTCAAAACAGCAGCAGCTACTTGTTTTGAAGTGATTCCTTCAATTTCTAACATTTCGATAAGAGCTGTAAAACCTTCTAATTCTTCAGCTTTTTTCTCATTTCCAATAATTTCTTTCAAGTTTTCCATAAAACGAACTTGCTTTTTAGCCAAAACTTCGTCTTGTGTAGGAATTGTTCCTTGAGATATTTTAGACTTAGAATAACGTTCGATATCATTCAAACGATATTGTTCTCTACGACCAGAAATAAATGTAATCGAAACACCTTTATTTCCTGCACGACCTGTACGACCAATACGGTGAACATAATATTCTGGGTCTAAAGGCACGTCATAATTAATAACTGCTTCTACGTTATCTACATCAATTCCACGAGCTGCAACATCTGTCGCTACCAAAATCTGAACACGTCCATGACGGAATTTATTCATTACCAAATTACGTTGGTGTTGTGCCAAATCTCCGTGTAGTGCTTCTGCTGCATATCCTTTTTGAATAAGTCTTTCTGCTACTTCGTCGGTTCTCTGTTTTGTATTACAGAAAATAAGCATTGATTCCCAACCGTTATATGCCAACAAACGAACTAAAACATCAGTTTTGTAATTCGGATTGATTGGTAAGAATGATTGTTCGATATTATCACTTGTAAGTTCTTTACTGATTACCTTTACAATTTCTGGATTGTTTTGGTATTTTCTAGCAATTTGAAGGATTGGTTTTGGCATTGTAGCAGAAAACAAAACTGTTTGGTGTTCTGTCGTAATTTGCTCCAAAATCAATTCAATATCTTCTTTAAAGCCCATATTAAGCATCTCATCAGCTTCATCCAAAATAATGTTTGTTATTTCTTCTAGCTTCAAAGTTCCTCTTTTGATATGGTCAATCGTACGCCCTGGTGTTCCTACAACGATTTGAACACCTCTTTTTAGATTACGAATCTGTTTTTCAATAGACTCTCCACCATAAATAGCTGTTACGAAAATATCTTTACGATACTTTGCTAATTTCTCTAATTCTCCTGCTACTTGAACAGCAAGTTCACGAGTAGGACATAAAATAATTCCTTTTGGTAATCTTGAATTTCTATCAAATTCGCTGTTTTCATTTGCTTTGATGATTCTTTCAATAAGAGGAATACCAAATGCAGCTGTTTTTCCTGTTCCTGTTTGTGCTTGTCCGATTACATCTCTTCCTTCTAATAAGAAAGGAATTGCTTCTTCTTGAATTGGAGAAGGAGATTCAAATCCCATTTTCTCAACTGCCTTTTGCACATCTTCAGAAAGATTCATTTCTGAAAATTTTATTTTCACTTCTGTTTCTTGTACTTCTGTTGCTTTTTCTGCTGTCTTTGTTTTTTCAATTGTCTTTTCCATATAGAAAATATATAAATTATATGTGTATGATAAATAATTTTAGAAAGCGACTTAAAAAAACGATAAGCAGACGGTCAGAGTGTGTACCAATTTAGATAAACAGAATTATTGTAATTAATGAGAAAATAAAAAGCATTCAATAAAAACTACATAGTATGTATGCAGAACTTTATTTTGAAATTTATTTTTCTAGATAATTAAACAAATACGGTATTGTATCAAGTGTTGATAAGAGCAAAAATGACGAAACCTAGATGACTTTGAGGTTTGTGCTAAGTGAGAAGCTTTTGTGGGAGGCGTTGAACGATTTGTTTTGTGATTTGAAATCTAACATATTATTTTAATAATAAAATTAAATTTCACAACGCAAGCTAACTCAACAAAGACTTCTTATGTAGTGAACAGAAAAGAGGTACATTATATAAATTCAAAAATTAGAATTTAGAATTCAGAATTAATTCGGAATACTTGATATGTACTTTTAAATCAAAGTTTTCTATATTTCAATAGTTAAGTTTTGACTTTTAATAATTTGATTATAACTTTTATAATCTTTTCATTATCTAAAACTTAATTAAACGCAATAGCTTAGGCTTTTCCCTATGGCTTTCTTTAACGAGTTGCAAAGATAAGAATTATTTTTTTATTAACCTAATTATTTGAGCTTATTTCCTATAATTTTGCTTCAATAAAAAAGTTTAATACAGCTATTTTATTTTTCCTAACTTTGTACATTGAAACCAAAAATAATCAGAATAGTAAATATGGGAAGAAGAAAACACAAAAACCGAATTATAGAAAATGTTGTCATTCTTGATGCAGGAGCAGAAGGAAAATGTATTGCCAGACCAGAAGAAGCCGATGGAAGAGTAGTTTTCGTTACAGGCGTAGTACCAAAAGACGTAGTAGATTTACGAGTTACCAAACAAAGAAAAAGTTATTGGGAAGCCACAGTAGTAAAGTTTCATTCTTATTCTGATGAACGTGTAGAACCTTTTTGTCAGCATTTCGGAGTTTGTGGAGGCTGTAAATGGCAACATTTGAGCTATGAAAGACAGCTTTTTTATAAAGAAAAACAAGTAAAAGATAACTTAGAACGTTTGGCAAAGATAGAATTACCAGAAATAAAGCCTATTCTAGCATCAGAAAACACTACTTTTTATAGAAATAAATTAGAATTTACGTTTTCTTCTCGTCGTTGGCTAACTAGCGAACAAATAGCAACAGGACAAGATTTTGACAATCGTGCTTTGGGTTTTCATATACCGGGGCGTTACGATAAACTCGTTGATTTGAATGAGTGTTATCTACAAGCCGAGCCGTCAAATTCTATTCGTTTGGCAGTCAATAAATATGCTAGAGAACACGATTTAGAGTTTTATAATGTAATGGCTTTTGAAGGTCTGTTGAGAAACTTGATGATTCGTAATTCTCAAACAACATCAGATTTGATGGTTATGTTGCAAGTAACAGCATTCAATGAAGAAGTAGAAAAGTTAATGCAATTTATAAAGACTTCTTTTCCTGAGATTACGTCTTTGCAATATGTTGTAAACACAAAAAGAAATGATACTTTCCAAGACTTGGAGATTGTTTGTTTTGCAGGGAAAGATTATATTACTGAAACGATGGAAGGCTTAGAATTCAGAATTCAAGCTAAATCATTCTATCAAACTAACTCTATTCAAGCCTATAATTTATATAAAATTACTAGAGATTTTGCACAGCTTACAGGCGAAGAAGTCGTTTATGACCTTTATACAGGAACAGGAACAATAGCAAACTTTGTAGCAAAACAAGCCAAACAAGTAATTGGAGTAGAATATATCGAACCAGCCATTGAAGATGCAAAAATCAATTCTAAATTAAATGGAATTGATAATACACTTTTTTATGCAGGTGACATGAAAGATGTTTTGAATGAGGAATTTTTAGAAAAACACGCCCGTCCAGATGTTATTTTGACCGACCCACCAAGAGCAGGAATGCACCCAGATGTAATTGCTATGCTTTTGAGAATTGGTGCAAAACGCATTGTTTATGTGAGTTGTAACCCAGCTACACAAGCACGAGATTTACAACTTTTGGATGAAAAATATAGCGTAAAAGCTATTCAACCTGTTGATATGTTTCCACAAACGCATCATGTAGAAAACGTGGTTTTGTTGGAGTTGAAATAAATAATAGTATTCTCAATAAACTCAAACTATTGATAATTTATCAGATAAGTTTGTCAAAGTTTGAGTTTATATTCTAGTTGTTACCTTTTCCTACTCATCTCAAAGTCCAATAATTTTTTCACGCCCTGCCATTCAATATTTATAATCGAAAAAACAACTGTATCTCTAAGTATCCCATTTGAATCAATTTGATGATTTCTTAAAACACCATCTTGTTTTGCTCCTAACCTTAAAATAGCTTTTCTTGATGCTTGGTTATACCAACTTGTTCGAAACTCCACAGCAATACATTTTAATTTTTCAAAAGCATATTGCAACAATAAATATTTACATTCAGTATTGACTCCTGTTCGTTGATAGCTTTTCGAATACCATGTATAACCAATTTCTACCCTTTTATTTGATTCTACAACATTACAAAAACGAGTAGAACCGATAATTTTATTTGTTTTTTTATCAATAATCGCAAAAGGTAAAGCTCTATTGGCTTCTTGTTCTGAAAAAGCAAAATCTAAATAATCATCAATTTTTTCTTGAGAAGGAACAGAAGTAAACCACAAATTCCATAACTCGCCATCTGATGCAGCTTCTAAAAGCTCATTTTTATGAGAACTAGACAAAGAAATTAATTTTACTAAATTTCCTTCTAAAGTAACAGGAGAAAGCCATTTTTTCATAAGAATTGATTTTTGATGAAATTTCAGATAGATAATGAGTATTTTTACTTTCTAAAGTAAAACGAAACATAAGATAAAAACAAAAATGCTCGCTCTCCAAACTCAAAATCTCAATAAAATATTCAATAAAGGAAAAAGTAATGAATTTGTTGCTTTATCTGATATTTCTTTGTCTATAAAAAAAGGAAGTTGTACACTTTTGAAAGGCTCATCAGGTTCTGGAAAAACTACGCTGATTAGTATTTTGGCAGGACTTACAAAGCCTACTTCTGGGAGTTATATCTGTTTGGAGGAAAATGTTTCGCACTGGTCAGAGAAATTTTTGACACAGTTTAGGCGAGAACATATAGGCATTGTTTTTCAGCATTTTAATCTTATTCAAGGACTTACTGTTGAGCAAAATATCATTCTTCCTCTTCTTCCTCTTAATTATTCTTCCAAAAAAATGGATTTTATGAGTCAAGAAGCTGCGACTTTAGCTCAAATTTCTCATAAATTAAATCAAAAAATAGATATTCTTTCAGGTGGAGAACTCCAACGCACAGCCATTGCAAGGGCATTAATCCGAAAACCTGCTATTCTTTTTGCTGACGAACCTACTTCACATTTAGACAGGAAAAATGCCATAGAGGTTTTTGAAGTTTTTGAAAAACTAAAAACAAACGGACAAACAATAATCCTTACTACACACGACGAATGGCTCAAAAACCATCCAATTATTGATAATGTAATTGAGCTAAATGATGGGGAATTAGTGATTAGTGATTAGTGATTAGTGATTAGTGATTAGTGATTAGTGATTAGTGATTAGTGATTAGTGATTAGTGATTAGTGATTAGTGATTAGTGATTAGTGATTAGTGATTAGTGATTAGTGATTAGTGATTAGTGATTAGTGATTAGTGAAAAATTCTCTTTTCAAATTATTGTTTCATTTTTTGCGAAAAAATTCCGTAATCCGTAATCTTTAATTCGTAATTAATTCTCTGGTTTTCTCTTCATCATAAAAAGAGCTGCCACTATCGAAACTACAAATCCTATAACTCCCATCTTTACGAATTTATCGACAGCCATTCCAGCAGGTGTTATTCTATCATTATTTTTTGTGGCTTCTAAAAGAACACTACTTAATTCTTCTGATTCTTCTAAATGAGCCTCTGCACCTTCTTTCAAAGCTTTACTGTATGCATCTACTTCAATTTGATGTTTTTCTAAAGCCTCTGGAACGGTTCTTAAAAAGCCATATAAAAGCCCACAATACAAAATAATAGCTACAAAATTAGCCAAAAGACCGAAACTGATTGCTCTCCAACCTTCCAAATAACCATTCAAAACTTTTCTTCTATAATTAAAAAGTCCCCACACTAAAAGTCCAAAATAAATTGGCATAAACATAAACTCATACTCTCTAAACGGATTTTTTCCAAGTGCATGAAACGTAACATTGAGCAAAAGAACACCAACAGCCATTGTTGCAGCCGTCATAAAGGCATATTTCCAAAAAGGATTTTTCATTTTTTATATAAATACGGATGATAGATTCTGATATAAGTTGCAAAAATACATATCCTTTTATTGGTTTCCTTATTTGAAACCGTATTTTTTATTAAAAATGAGATTTTATAGAATTTTGAAAATGCACAAAGATTTCATTATTTTACTAAAAATTTCCTTTTAAATCAATAAATACAAAAACACTATGAGTGATATTTTATATGATGAAGTACCGTCAGTAGATTTGGCAGACTTTAGAGCAGGTGGAGAGCGCAAAGCAAAATTTGTTCAAGAACTCGGTAAAGCGTGGGAAAATATCGGTTTTGTTGCCGTCAAAAATCACGGTTTGGCAGATGAAAACAGAGATAAGTTGTACAGTTCGGTACAAGATTTTTTCCAGTTAGACGAAGATACCAAACGCAAATACGAAAACTTGGCTTTGGCTGGTCAGCGTGGTTATATCAGCAAAGGAAGAGAAACAGCAAAGGGTTTCAAAACACCAGATTTGAAAGAGTTTTATCACGTCGGACAAATCTTTGAAGAAAAAGAAAAGGAAACCGATTCAGCCTTAAATGAATATCCAGATAATATTTTCCCAAAAGAAACGCCTGAGTTTGAAAAATATACAACTCACGCTTATCAAACATTAGAAAATTCGGGTAAAGAACTTTTACAAGCTGCTGCTTTGTATTTGGGCTTAGAAGAACATTATTTTGATAATAAAATTCATAATGGAAATAGTATTTTGAGAGCTATCCATTATTTCCCAATTCCAAATCCAGAAGAATTAGCTCCTGATGCTGTTCGTGCTGCTGCACATGGCGACATCAATTTGATTACGCTTTTGATGGGTGCAAGTGCTGACGGTTTGCAGGTTTTGCGTCGTGATGACAAATGGATTCCGATTACTGCGCTTCCTGAGCAAGTAGTTGTAAATGTTGGCGATATGCTGTCTCGTCTGACAAACAACAAACTCAAATCTACAATTCACAGAGTGGTTAATCCTCCAAAAGACAAAATGAATACGTCTCGTTATTCAATTCCATTTTTTATGCACCCACGTTCGGAAATGGATTTGAGTTGTTTGGAAAACTGTACGGATGCTCAAAACCCAAAACAATTTGAAGACATCACAGCAGGAGAGTTTTTGAATGAGCGTTTGATAGAATTAGGTTTGAAAAAAGCGTAATTTTTGAATT
The DNA here is from genome assembly GCF_037126435.1 of Bernardetia sp. ABR2-2B. GTDB lineage: Bacteria > Bacteroidota > Bacteroidia > Cytophagales > Bernardetiaceae > Bernardetia. Next base: position 1,755,076 of record NZ_CP147020.1, read on the forward strand.
GTAAATTGTGAGTGATAAATGGTAAATGAAATGCATAACATAAAATTTCATTTGCCATTTATTACAAGTTTTGTTAGAAAAGAAACTTTGTGAAAATAATTGAATGCTGTTGTGTTTATTAATAAGTTAGCAGTAATTTTAAGAAAACGAAGAGCAAAAATGGTTTTCAAAACAGATATTTTTTCAACAAGCCATATTATTTTGTGCACAATTATGAAAATCATCCTAGCACTAATACTAATTTTGATTTATACGACAGAATTATATTCGCAAAATCTACTTGAAGTTGCATTAGATAACGAGTCAGTAATTGTCTATGACCAACCAGCTAAACCTATACTTCGACTTCCCCTTCTTTACGAAAAAAAGCTTTTTATTGGAGAAAGTAAATCTGACTCTTTAAATATCCGAGAGTTAATGTCAAAAATAGATACTTTAAAAATTGATTATGAAAATTGGACGAAGCAAGATATTGGAAATAAAATTCTTGTTTCTAAAAACAAAAAAATTGATTTAAAACAAGAGATTCTAAAAGTATCTGATAAGACGAAAGAAGAACAGAAAAAGTTAAAAAAAGAAATAAGAGGTTTCAACAATAACCAAGGTGGATGGAAAAACTATCCTCTGTACGTTTCAAAACCAATTTTTACGAATGACAAAAAGTTAGCATTAATAACGATAATCAGAGGTAATTCTAGTGGAAGTACAGTTTTATATAAGTTTGATGACGGAAAATGGAGTCACTATAAATATTTAAGTAAGTGGTATTATTAAAAACGATTTTCCTACTATCAATCGTAAAACCACAGGCTATCACTCGTTTTTAATGAGTGACTTATATGTATTCGGCTTGTAGCCGTGGTTTTTGTATCTTTTATTCAAGTAGTCTTTTTTCCTATCAGATAAATAAAACTTCTCAAAGCAAATATAGATGAACACGAAATTCACAATAGAGAAAAATCAAATTGAAGTTGATGTCAAAGCAACTCGTGAATTTTATCTAACCCAAAATAAAATTCCGAAAGACTGCAAATGTGAAGATTGTGAATACTTCTATAATGAATTTACTAATTTATCATCAAAAACTCTTGAACAACTAAAATCATTTGGAGTCGACTTAGGCAAAAACTTAACAAGCGAACCAACTGGTGTTTGGTGTGTAAGAGATGATAGAGGGGAAGTAATTCATATATTTCAAGTGTATCAAATAAGTGGAAAGCTGCTTGAAACAAATGAAAAGGAATTTGAATATTCAAACATAGAAAATGGATTGAAAATGAATATCAAATTTCTGCAATCATCACTTGACAAGATTGATATTGAATTGACTGTTGATGAGATAAGATGAAAGTGTTTTTTTTAACAACAAAGCATCTTTGCCGAGAAATTAAACATAACTCAATAAAAAAAGGAATTTGATTTTACTCAAATTCCTTTTTTGCTTTAACAAGAAATACTACGCACTAGGAAAAGGCAAACCATTTTCTCTACAAAAAGATGTATTCGTCGTTCTCCTTTATCTCTTTAAACTCTGTGGTTCAAAAGTATTTGTAGTTCCTTATTTGCGTTGAAACAAAAACTTCACAAAATCAAAAGCTGAATCGGCTAAATTTCTACCAATCAAATCCATTGCAAAATTGACTGTTTTTTCTACGGCTGCATCAGTTCTTTCAAAGTTTTTGCTATCGTCTCTTACCCAAAAGCGAATCAGAAATTCAGTTTCTGCCCATAGTAATTTATCATATTTACTTCCTACAAACATACGTTGTTCTACTTCGCCAGTATCCATTCCTTCTTCCAAAAGAACATTTATATATTCATAAAAGCCGTTTTTGAAGTCCGATAATACTTTTCTTCTAAAACCTCCATTTCTTGCACTGAGTTCGTTGGTTACAAAACTGCGATTTTCCTTTAATACTTCTATTAACGTAAAATAAAAGGCAAGTAACTTTTCACGCACCATATATTCTGCATAAACAGACTCAGAACGCAAACGCTGAACAGTTTCAGTCAAATATTCTCCCCAAATCTCTTGTTCTATATTATTAAAGCTTGAATAATTATCATAAAAATATTTCTCATCTTCTCCTAGCTCTGCCATTAGGTTATAAGGCGTGGCTGGAGCTTTTCCATGCTGTCTTATATATTGAATGAATATGTTTTTGATTTGCTGCTTTGCTGATGTGGTTGTATTGTCCATTTATGTATAAACTGTTTTTTGATTTAATTTTAATTCTAATGTAATCTAAACGAACATTGTCATAGAATGGTTTTGATATTTTTTTGTTCTTGTTATTCAATTAAATAAATCTCCTTCTTATCAAATCTTTTAGGCTTTGATATAATCTACCTCTTGTGTACCACTTTGAAACATGAAGAATTAAAGTCGTTTCTTTTGGTTGATTATTTGTGTCTTGTTCTTTTATGTTTTCTTTATGAAGTTTTTTTGGTTCACCAGTATCAAGTTTGAATTGAAGTTTAGGTTCAAGATTATCAGGTTCAATATCTCCTTTTATCCAACATTTACTATATTCTACAGGTTGTAAATTTACAAAACCTAATGTTATTGTTTCAAGCTCAAAATATTTTATAATTGATTTTTCAATTATAGGCTTTTTTATTTCTTCTAGAGTTAACTTCATAGGTTTAGCAAAATCTATACTTATAAATTGATTATCAGTTGAAGAAATAACAACCTCAATTTCTTTGTTTTCAAACCCTTCATATTCTGCTACTAAAATAATACTGTCTTGCTGTTGAAGAGTATCTTGAGGAATCAAAAATGAAAAAACTCCATTTTCTAAAGAAGTTGTTTTATGTTTTGTGCCTTTTATAGAAATGATAGCTTCTGATAAAACCTCATTTCCATTGACTACTTTTCCATTGATAGCAAAAGGAGGAGCTATACTTTCAATTGAATCCGTTTCAATTTTTTGATTGTATTCTACTTGTGTTGTGTCATTTTGCGATTTGGCAGTCGTAGAAGTTAGAAAGAAAGCAACCGAAGCAGCTACCAATTCCTTAAAGAAAAATCTTCGTCTTGGAGTTTCTATTTTTTCTTTTTGAGGTTGTAATGTTCGGTTTACTTGTGTTGTAGAGAATAAACCACACGTTTTTTGACTTCCTATTTTTTTGAAATAATCAACAATCTCAGCATCTGTCATAGACGAAAAATCAATAACTACTTTCTGATAAGAGCCACAAAAAATTCCTCTTTCTGTTGGACTCATAGTATTCAAGTCTTCATGACAAGGTTTTGGTATCTGTATTTTCATTTTATTCAAATTTTTAAATTCTGCTTTACTGTTAAGAAACGCAACATGAAATAAAAATGCTGCAAAGAATATAGACCTTTATTTATAGGATGCCAAAAAAACAATTTATCCATAAAATAATAAGTTAGAAAAGAGCTACTCAATTTTTTTGAAGAGAAACGTGTATTTTTCTATTCTTACACACAACTGAAAAATTGTACTATTAGCAATAAAAAATACAACTATTCTATTTATCAAAAAAACTTACTTCAATGTAAATTCACAAACTATTCATAGACTCATAAAAAAACTCTCCTAGAATATCACAACTTAGACACACAGCTATTAAATATAATTTTGAATTATTTTAAATAATCCGAGTATAATTCTGCAAAAAATGTCATTAAAAGAGTTAAAAATTAAAATATCTGTATTTTTTAGTTTTAAATTTTGATTCACCCCCTTAATTATATTACCTTTGTAGCACAAGGAAAGAGTTTAACAAATCATTACAACTTCTAATCAAAGTTAAAAACATACTTCCTTAATAAATAATTATTACATAAAGCAATTAATTCCCCTTTTTAATATCCCTATGAAAAAGCAGTCATTATTCCTCTTAGCTCTAATCGGTTTAGCATTCGGAGCATGTGAACATAAAACAGAAGTTACTTCGAAATTAGAACAAAGTGTAAACATGGACGATTTCTATGTTTATACAGATGATCATGATAATCATTCTCATCAAAAAGTAGCAACAAAAAAAGACGACCGTGTTTGTTATAGTATGCGAGTTTTGAATGAAAAACTAAAGCAAAATCCAGGTCTTGAGAAAAAAATGTTTGATATTGAACTACACACACGTAAGAATATCCTAGCCAAAAAAGGTGGGGGAGGAAACGGAAACGGTGGTGGTGGCAATGGTGGAGGAGGAGGAGATACTCCTGTTGATAACCTAGGTACAATCACAATCCCAGTTTACGTTCACGTTATTTATAGCAACAATCAAGAGAATATTAGTGATGCACAAATCAATTCTCAAATGGCTGTTTTGAATGAAGATTTTAGAAAAACTAATAACGATATAAATCAAGTTCCTTCTGAGTTTGCAGGTCTTGCAGCAGATTCAGAAATTCAGTACACACTTGCAGGTGTTACTCGTACAGCATCTAGCCGTACTTCTTGGGGAACTAATGATGATATGAAAAGAGCTAGTGCTGGTGGTGTTAATCCAATCACTCCTTCAACACATTTGAATATTTGGGTTTGTGAAATAGGTGGTGGAATCTTGGGTTATGCTCAATTTCCTGGTGGTTCATCTTCTACTGACGGTGTCGTTGTAGGTCCTCAATATTTTGGAACTACTGGTTATGTTGCTGCTCCTTTTAATGGAGGAAGAACACTTACTCACGAAATTGGTCATTACTTAAACTTACGTCATATTTGGGGTGATGGTCGTTGTCGTCAAGATGATTTTGTATCTGATACACCTTCTTCTGATGGTCCTAACTATGGTTGTCCTAGTTACCCTACTGTAAATTGTAAAAGCAATGATATGACAATGAATTATATGGATTATGTAAATGATGCTTGTATGTATATGTTCTCTGAAGGACAAAAATCTAGAATGCGTGCGCTTTTTGCAGCAGGTGGAACTAGAGAGTCTATGAGATAAGAAAAAATTATATTTAGTTATCACATCAAAAAAGCAACAAGAAATTGTTGCTTTTTTGATTTCTTAAAGTTTTATAAATTACTCTTCATCAAAAATATTTTTATTCCAACTTCTAAGTTCATAATATTTTTCTTTTGGTTTTCCTGTCCAGCCATTAATTCCCTTTTTTGGCAAATCTATCAAATGAATATACAAAACAGGAATGTAAAGCAGACTGTACGAAATAAGAGCTATTTTTTGACCGAAAAAATATGATAAAGAAATTACCACAACTAAAATAAAAATATACTTTGTTAGTTTTTTCCATCTAGAAGTGCGTTCCTCAAAGTGTCCTAAAAGAATATGACCTAGCGCAATCGTAGTACTTACTATCGAAATATCAAACCAAATTGTATTTGTTTGCCACATAATTAAAATAAATATTATTTCTTTTTAATGTAAAATAAATCTAAAATTTCCAAGCTCGTCCATTTTCTCCATACAAATTATCATAAACACGATGGGCGATTTGAAAACCTCTGTATTTTTCTGCAATATTTCTTATTTTTTGATGTAAATCTGTTTCTTCTTTATGAATCAAAAGCTCATTAATTTCTTCTGCAATTCGTAAATATTCTTTTTCTGTAAATTCATTCATAATAGAACCAATTTTATACTTTTCTATTGTATCAGAATCATCTGAAATATTTGGTGTAATCACAACAGGAAGTCCCATTGACCAATATTCGCCAGTTTTGATTGGTGTCCCATAGCGTTTTGAAGCAGCAGGTTTGAAAGGCGTAACTCCAAAATCTCCCAAACCAATATAAGATGGAATATGCTCATGAAAAACAAACTTTGTAGTAACAATATCTCTATCCAAATCACTTGCTTTGCAATACAAATTTATTTCTTCTTCTTTATGAGAAGTAAGTATCAAAACTCTAAATTTATCTCCCCAATAGGTATGACAGACTTTCCAAAAATCAAATATTTCTTTCTCTAAGTACGAACTTCCAAACTTTCCTGCATAAACACTCACTATTTTATCTTCTAAGCCTAGTTCTTTAAGTAACTTTGGATTTTTCCTTTTCTCAAAATCAAATAAATCTAAATCTACACAAGCAGGTTTTGATTCCAAACAACGATTAGAGACATCTACTTCATATCTATTTTTGGCATAATTTTTCATTTCATTTACACAAGGAATAAAAGCAGATGCATGTGAGGTTTGTAACTTTTCTAAGTTCCACAAAACCTTAAATGCAAGACTATTTTTTGACCATGTATTGCTTTCTAGCATTGCCTCTGCGTGTGGTTCAAAACTGTCTATTATTAGTTTTCTTCCTGTCAGTTTTGAAACTAAATATCCTCCTGCTCCTGCTGGAACACAAAAAGGATGTATAAAACGTATTTTTTTTATTAAAACTGTCTTGACAAGTACACTAACGATTCTTCCCCAATTTACTATCGAACGAAAACCAAAACGGTAATAAGGAAAATCTAATAGATAAATGTTGTATTTATCTTGAAGCTCTGTTTTTACTTGTTTTTTTTGCTCTTCACTCATCTTAAAGTGAGGTTGTTCTAGTGTCATTAAATAAATTTTACTACCTTTTGGTAAATATTTTTTCATAATTTTGACATACGGCAACGTATAAGTTTGCATTAGTGCATCTCTAAATGAAAAAAATGTCGGTACAAGAATATGAACAGGTTTCAAAATAGTGATTAGTGATTAGTGATTAGTAAAAAATTGTATTTCTATACTCATTGTTTTGATTTTCTTGTCTTTAAAAAAATAAATTCGTAATTCGTAATTCGTAATTCGTAACTTTAACTTTAATATTTATGAAATTTCTCACAAAAATAAGCGCATTATTTATATTTTGTCTATTTGCTGTTTTATTAGTCTCATTTACGGCTTGTCAGACGGATGATATCATGAAAAAAGTAATCGGCACTACTTGGATTCGCTCTTTCGAAGACGATAAAAATGGTACAGAAGCCTACCGACCAGAAACGTACGAATTTCCTCCTGCTCGTGGTCGTGAAGGGTGGAAATTTGAAGAAGACGGAACACTCAAAAAACAAGCTATTGCAGCTACGGATGGTTATGTTGGCAAAGAAGGAACATGGACTTTCTCTAATGAGAACAACCAAAACATTATTCATATTTCATTGAAAGACATAAAGTCAAGCTATGAGATTATTTCTGTTTCTGATTCTATTCTTTTTGTAAAACCAGTAGAAGATAATTAAGTCAATAATTTGTCAGTAAAGAAACTTATTTACAAGATTATAAATTAAATAAGTTCTTATTTTTAAATAGGCTAATTTACATTCGTAATTTTTAATCCGTAATTGTCCCTTATGAATTATTCTTCTCTTCGAATACGAATCTATACCATCATAGAACGTGGCGAAAAACATGACAAAAAAAGTGTTTATTTTGATTATTTCATAATCGTACTAGTTCTTTTGAGTGTAATTTCTACTATTTGGGAATCTTATCCAACAGCACAACAAAAGTATGGCGAATACTTTCACTCTTTTGAACTCTTTTCTATTGCTATTTTTACAGTCGAATACTTGTTACGCCTCTGGACTGCTCCTCTAAAATATCCTCATCTTCCAGCTTGGAAAGCCTATCTAAAGTATATCTTTTCTTTTATTGCTTTGGTAGATTTACTTGCCATTCTTCCATTTTACCTACCATTTTTGGGTGTAGAGGATTTACGTCTTTTGAGAATGATGCGACTTTTGCGTCTGTTGCGTGTTTTTAAACTCAACCGTTATTCTCGTGCCTTAAATTTGGTATATGATGTCTTAAAAGAAAAGGGAGAAGAGCTTGTTACAACTGTATTTTTTGCCTTGATTTTACTTTTAGTTTCTTCTACCTTGATGTATTATGTAGAACATGAAACTAACCCAGAAGGCTTTCCTAATATCATTGCTACGCTTTGGTGGGCTGTTGTTACACTTACTACGGTTGGTTATGGCGACGTTGTCCCTGTTACGATGCTAGGTAAAATACTAAATGGCGCAACAGCTCTTATCGGAATTGGCGTAGTGGCACTTCCTACCAGTATTTTGAGTGCAGGTTTTTTAGAGAAAGTAGAGGAACGCAAAAAAGCTGAAAAAGAAGCAAAAGAACAATTAGAAAAACAGCTTTTACAAGATTTGAAGCAACGGAATGGAGAAATAGAAGAAGAATCAGAAAACTCTACTACTCATTCTACACACCTTTGTTATTGTCCTCATTGTGGAGGGAAATTGCCTGAGATAAGTTAGAGTGAACAAACTTTTTCTAATCAAGATACTCACTTATCTACACTAATTCATAGATTATCAATTAATTGCTTATATAATTGATAAAAAATGTTATCTTAGGCTTGTAAAGTTTAAAAGAAGCATGTACTTTGCCTAATAAACTTATAAACTAAAGATAAAATTAGGACAAACATTAGATTCACAAACAAGAAAACAACTTAAAACTTCCCTTATGTCTGCAAATATGGGCGAAATAGAAATAGCCGAGCTACGCAAACTGACTACTTTCATTAAAGAAAAGTTTGATTATAACTTTAAGGACTATGCCATGTCGTCTTTTCGAAGACGAATCAAGCGTATGCTTGATTTATACAAGCTTCAAACTGTCGATGAACTGATTCATATTCTCAATACAAAAGAAGGCTTTTTTGAGGAGTTTGTTTCTGAACTTACTGTAAATGTTACTGAAATGTTTCGTGACCCTACGTTTTGGCGTGTCTTACGTGAGCATATCATTCCTAACATTATGCTCAATCACAACAAAATAAGTATTTGGCACGCAGGCTGTTCTTCTGGTGAAGAGATTGTTTCTATGTCTATTGTTTTAGATGAAATGGGTATTTTGGATAAGGCAAAAATTGTAGCCACAGATATTGACCGTTCTATTATTGCTAGAGCAAAAGAAGGACGTTACCCTCTCAAGCACATGGAAGTAAATCGTAAGAATTATTTGCGTTATCAAGGTAAATATTCTTTAGAGAAATATTATACAGAGGTAGGTTCGGAAGCTGTAATAAATAAATCTCTTTTAGAAAATGTATCCTATCGCAAACACGATTTGGTACAGGGAAGTGTTTTTTCAAAATTTGATTTAGTTTTGTGTAGAAACGTAATGATTTATTTTAATCAAACACTACAAAATCAAGTTTTACACCGTTTGCACGAAAGTTTGTTCAAATATGGCTACTTAGTTATCGGTTCGAAAGAATCTTTAATTTGGTGTGATATTGCTCACAAATTTATTGTAGTAAATAACGAAGAAAAGATTTATAAAAAAATTAAAGATTAATTTAATATTAATAAAAAAATTTTATATATAATCACAATTTTTAATTAGCTATGCTGATTATTTCATAATTCGTAATTGTTCCTAAGTCAGCTAACTTTGAGCTAAATGGTAAAAGAAGCACATCTTATAAATAAATACAAGGCAGTCGTAATTGGTGGTTCGGCAGGAAGTTTTCAACCTATGGTTCAAATTCTTTCTTCTATTCCTCGTGAGTTTCCCTTACCTATATTTCTATGTTTGCATCGGCTCAAACATGTGCGTCATGGTTTTGTAGAAGCTCTCTCCATAAAAAGCCAAAAAGAAATTATAGAGCCAATGGACAAGGAAAGTATTAAAAAAGGAATTGTATATTTAGCTCCAGCCAACTATCACATGGCAGTCGAACTTGGCAACTCTGTTTCACTGAATACCGAAGGTTTATTAAACAATTCTCGTCCAGCAATAGATATAACCTTCGAATCAGCAGCTTATGTATATCGTGATAAATTAATTGGTATCCTACTTTCAGGTGCAAATAAAGATGGAGCTGTAGGAATGCAGAAAATAAAACACCGTAAAGGACTTACAATTATTCAAGATATTGAAGAAAGTATGATTAATGCAATGCCATTAGCTGCAAAAAACATTGTAGATATTGATTACGAGTTGAAGGTAGATGAAATTATAGGTTTTTTATTAAAATTAAATAAAATCTATCAACAAGAAAAGATATAGTTTAAAGTTTTTAGAGCATCAAAAGAGACAAAAAAATTGAGAATAAATGAAAAAATTCTTTCAAAATAGTATCTGGTTTGGTTTGGCAGTAATATATGCCATAGGTATTCTTGTGTCTGGTCTATTATTGCTTTATTTATACGAAAAACTTTCAGATGCAGGAATTTTGACTGAAAATGATCATCTTTTAATGGGTTTTATAATCTTTGAATTATTATTAGGACTTGTTTTAATGTTTGGTTTCTATGTTAAGTGGCAACGCAAACAAGCGCAAGGAGATATTATTTATGTAGATAGATATGTGAATGAAAATACACAGGAATCAGAAATTAAAACAAAAGTTTTAGATTGGAATAATCAAAGAGCTATTTTATCCGAAATAATCAAAAACCCTAATAAATCACAGTCTTCAAACGAGATTCTCAAACATATTTGTAATGAGTTAGAAGCTGTTTCTGGGGCGTTTTATGTCTCTCATATAGATACAGATGTAAGAAGAATAGAACTTATTGCTACCTATGCTTTTGCTCTGCCTGATAGTCAATCTCTATTTTACGAATTTGGAGAAGGGATTGCAGGGCAAGTAGCCAAAGTAGGTCAAAAAACATATCTTAGAGACATTCCAGAAGGATACCTGAATATTCTTTCAGGCTTAGGAGAAAGTCAGCCTTCTGTTCTTTTGGCTGTTCCGATACAACAAGATAATACTCAAAAAGATATAGAAGAAAACCCAGTAAAAGGAGTTATTGAATTAGCTTCCTTTAAAGAATTTACTGATTCAGAGAAAGAATATATAGATAAAGTAGCTGATTTAGTAGCCAAACATCTATAAAATTTAAAATTATTAGTTAATTTTAAAAATAAATCTAACTATTTAATTAATCACTTTAATTAATCTCTATGCTCAATCGATTCAGCATTCGTACCAAAATCACAATACGACTTATAGTGGTAGTGCTTATGGCTGCATTTGTGCTAAGTTGGGTTTCTTACGATCGTGGAAAAGAAGCCGTCGAACAGCGTTATTGGCAAAACCTTAAAGTAATTAATAAACTTAAAAGTAAAGAAATTCAAGGAGTATTTTCTCAGATTAGTTCGCATGTTAAATTACTTCAAGAATATTCTTCTGTACTTCAATCCCTTCGCAGTGTAAGTACAATTAGTGAGAGTAAATATACAGATACATTACAAAATCAGCTTCGCAATAAATTAAATGAATCATTACTTCCCTTTAAAGAAACCTATGACTATCCAAATCTAGTGCTTGTCAATAAAGACGGAAGGATAATTTATAAAACTAATTCAACAGCTGATTATCTTATTTTTGGTAGAATACACGACCGTTATCAAGAGCTTCTGACACACGCTAATGATGGAATTTATTTTAATGAACCAAGAATAGCAAAAGAGCTTTCAGGAAACCCTAGCCGTATGGAAGCGATTGCTCCTATCTACGACCCACAACAAAATTACTTAAAGATAGGCTATATCATTGTCGAACTAGATATGGAAGTTATCTATAATGTTGTTGAAGATAAAACAGGACTAGGAGAAACAGGTGAGATTGTTTTGGGAAGACAAAAAAGTGCTACTACCATTACTATTTTAAATGAATTAAAAACTCAAGGTCCAAATACTCCTAAAATAATGGGAGATGGAAAAGCAGAAGCATTGGAAAAAGCATTAAAAGAAAAAACAGAAGGCTATGAGTTTTCAATAGACTATAAAGGCGACGAAACACTTGCTACTTGGAATTATATTGAACCTGTCGGTTGGGGAATGGTTACACAAGTAAACAAAAGTGCCGTAGAAAGTGATTTGAATGGGCTTGTCATTGCATTTATCCTAACAGGTGTAGTGATTATCGTTGTTGCTGGTGGACTTTCTTTTATATTCTCTACTCTTCTTACTCGTCCTATCGAACGCCTACAAGTTGTTTTAGGAATTGTAGCAAAAGGAGAACTACCAAAAGAAATAAAAAAAGAAACCAATGATGAAATTGGACAAATGACAGAGGCTGTCAATAATTTAGTACAAGCTCTCAAACGAACAGCTGACTTTGCCTATCAGATTGGAAAGGGAAATTATAAAGCCTCTTTCAAACCTATGGGCAATAATGACACCTTGGGTAATGCTTTGATTACGATGCGAGATAGTATTCAAGATGCAGATAGTAAAGACAAACAAAGAAACTGGATTGTATCAGGTGTAGCAGAAGTAGGACAGATTTTACGTGAATATCAAACTATAGAGCTTCTTTCAGAAAAAATCATTGCTTTTATCACAGAAAAAATAAACGCTGTTCAAGGCAGTTTTTATATTGTAGAAGAAGATGAAATTACACAAGAAAGCACCATTGAAATAAGTGCAACCTATGCTTATCATAAAAGAAAATATCTCAAAAAATCATTTCGTTTTGCAGAGGGATTAGTAGGACAAGCAGCTATTGAGCAAGATATTATTCTTCGCACCGAAATTCCTGATAATTATATGACCATTAGTTCAGGACTTTTAGGAGAACAGAAGCCAAAAGCTTTACTTATCGTACCTCTTATTACAGATGAAAAAGTATTTGGAGTAATGGAATTTGCAGGGTTTTCAAGATTTACTGATACAGAGGTAAATTTTGTTCGTGAAATTAGTATTATTATTGCCCGAACTATCTTCAATATAAAGGTAAATGACCGTACTGTTTCTCTTCTTCAAGAATCACAGCAAATGAGTGAAGAGCTTCAATTACAACAAGAAGTCTTGCGCCAAAATGCAGAAGAAATGGAATCTACACAAGAGGAACTCCGTAAATCTAATGCACGACTAGAAGAGCAAGTCTTGGAAGTAAATCGTACTCAAAAACGTATGCAAGTCCTGCTAGAAAATGCCTCAGAAGTAATTACTATTTATGAGAAGAATGGAAAAGTTCGCTACATAAGTCCATCTATTGAATCTATTTTGGGCTACGAACAATCTGAACTCATCGGAACAAATGATGTAGATAATGTTCAACAAGCAAGTAAAGAAGCCTTTAGGCAACTTTTTGAAAACCTTTTAGAACATCCAGACGAAAATATTACTATTCAATATGAATACCGTAAAAAAAATGGAGATGCTGTTTGGTTAGAAGCTACAGGAACAAATCGTTTGAGCGACCCTGCTATTAGAGGTATTGTTATTAACTCTAGAGATATTACAGAGCGAAGACGTGCCGAACAAGAATCTCGTATGCGTGGACAAATGCAAGCACTTTCGGAAAACTCACCTGACCTTATTATGCGTCTGAACCCAGACGGAAAGATTTTTTATGTCAATCCAACCATCAAAAATTTAACTGGTTTAGAGCCTTCAACACTGACAAACAAGATGATGAAAGGTTCAGAATTGCCTACTGCTATTGTCAAACGTATTGAAGAAATTACAGAAAAAGTAAATAGAACAGGAAATAAAGTGCTAAGGGAACTAGAAATTGATTCGGTTGCAGGTCAGCGTGTCATGCAAACAACAGCGATTCCTGAGTACAACGACCAAGCTTATTTAGAATCAATACTGGTAGTTTCTCACGATATAACAGAGAGAAAAAGAACTGAATTTGAGGTTAGAGAAACAAACCGTAAAATTTCAGAAAGTATTAACTATGCAAGACGTATTCAAGGTGCAATTTTACCAGAAAGTCGTCATTTACAAAGCATTTTTCCAGATTCCTTTATTTTTTATAAACCTAGAGATATTGTTAGTGGAGATTTTCCTTGGTATGTACAAAAGGGCGATGATGTTTATATTGCAGCCGTTGATTGTACAGGACATGGAGTACCTGGGGCTTTGATTTCTCTTATTGGATACTTTATTTTAAATGAAATTTTAAGTTCTAGTCAGACTATTCTTTCTCCTGCCCAAATACTAGATAGACTAAATAAAGGAGTTGCACAAACACTAAGACAGGATACAGAAGGAAATACCAAAGACGGTATGGACATTGCACTTTGTCGTATTAATAGAAAACAAAATAAGGTAGAATTTGCTGGAGCACATCGTCCTTTATATGTCTTACCAAAAGAAGGTAACTTAATACAAATAAAAGGAGACCGAAAACCAATTGGTGGTGGAGCTATTTACAGTAAATCTGATGACTTTAGTAATCATAATTATAAAATTTCTAAAGGAGATTCACTTTATATTTTCTCTGATGGTTTGCCTGACCAGTTTGGAGGAGAAGAGGATAAAAAATTCTCTGCTAAACAGATACGTGAAATTTTAGTAGAAAATAGAAATCAAAACATGGAAGAAATGCATATTACTTTCGAAAATCGTTTTGAGCAATGGATGGGAAATAGTAAACAAATTGATGATATTTTGATGATTGGCATTAAGTTTTGATAAACTTCTTTTCGACTTTATTGAAGGTTCATTTAAGTTTTCAAGAAAATCAACTTTTTTTTAATTTATTTTAATTCTTACTTTGTTCTTCTAATAATTTATCCTAACTTAAAGGCATGTTTAAAGATAAAGGTTTAGATAAAAACCAAACAGTAGGTAAAAATCTTATACAAATGCTCTTTATTTTCGCTAAAAAGCCTTTTTATTTGGACAAAACCTTTGCTTAGAACATCATTTTCTATGTACTTTTGTTAAACTAGCTTGTAGCAGGTTTATCATACAGATATTTTGATTCAACTATTTTACTTAATTGTTTTAATATAGACTCTAATTTTTTTAAAGATACTCTCAAGACATTTTCAAGATATTAAGCCACTAATTATGAAATATATTTATGACTTACACAAGGTTATGCTCAAACAAAGCTTGCTTTTAGTATATGAAGGCGAGTTTAGTCAAGAAATAACTAAGGCTGTTTTGGCAATGGCAGAACGTAATATGGATTCCTTTGGTGAGCAACGCAAAGTCAAGACAAAGGTCTTTAATGTCATGGTAGAAGATTTACAAAACATCTTTAAACACTCTCAAAGCTATCAAGAAGAGATTTATGGAAAGAATAATGCTATTTTTTCTTTAGCCAAAACTGACGACCATTATTTCGTTCTTTCTGGGAATCCACTTTTTACAAATGAAGTAGAAGCTTTAAAGAATCGTCTTGAAGAAATTAATTTGTTAGATGCTGCTGGTCTAAAAGAAGAATACAAACGCATTATCAAAAGTAAGAAAGGCGTTGGAAAAGATGGATTATCTGATAAAGGAGGCGCAGGTCTTGGGTTCATTGATATGGCTCGTAAATCAGGTAATAAAATTCGTTTTGACTTTGAGAAGATCAATGATGAACTTTCATTTTTCTCACTTCGCATGACAATCAATCGTAATCCTGATGCAGAAAAAAAAGGTTAAAATAACAGATAAAATATTCAAAATACAGTCAATTTAATTTGACACTATATTAATTCAAACTTACAACTCATTTTAGAATTTTATACTAAAAATACTCTATAAAGAATATGGACGTAATCAACTTAGAACCAACAGAAGACACACCAAAAGTAATCTTAGACAAAGATCGTCAGGCATTCGAAATATCTGGTCGTTCTCTTCCTGAAGATGCAGCCGAATTTTATCAACCTATCTTAGATTGGTTAGACGAATACGAAAACCAAGTAAATCCAGACACGAAATTTATGTTTAAGTTGGAGTATTTCAATACTGCATCATCAAAACTTATCTTGGATATTCTTTCTAAATTAGAAGAAATTGAAGGTGCATCTGTAATTTGGTATTTTCATGAAGATGATGAAGATATGGAGGAAGCAGGAGAAGAATTTTCTGACCTTGTAGATATTCCTTTTGACTTCAAAACCTATTAATAAAAATAGTTTTTTTATAAGAATAACAGCTCATTTGAATTGATTATTTTTATGTGAAGTTAATTTATACAGCTTGTGTAATTAAGGAGTTGATTATCAAATACTTAATTATTCATTGTCAATTAATTTTTATAGGGTAATTTCGCTTAGTCTTCTCTATTCGAAGTTTGCCCTTTTATGCCTTTTAAATAAAAATACTCTTGATTTACAAAACTGTATAGTTTAAAAGAGATAAGAAAGAAGATATTATATAAATAGAAACTTGAC
This sequence comes from Bernardetia sp. ABR2-2B, assembly GCF_037126435.1. Classification (GTDB taxonomy): domain Bacteria; phylum Bacteroidota; class Bacteroidia; order Cytophagales; family Bernardetiaceae; genus Bernardetia. Next base: position 1,771,108 of record NZ_CP147020.1, read on the forward strand.
TTTCAAGTGGCGAATCAGAAGTAATACTTAATAATGAATTTCGTAATTTTTAATGCGTAATTCGTAATCGACATTAAAGAATATGAGTGAAGAAATACTAAAAGCCCTAACCCAATTATTTGCAGTTGTTTCTAAACAAGACGGTGGCGTATCTGAAGCCGAGCGTAATTTTGTTATTCGATTCTTCGAACAAGAGTTGGATAGAAAAAGACTTGCTGAATATGTTGCACTCTATGACCAATATGCAGAATCAGGAGTAGAAGGAGAAGATAAAAAAGGAGCTGAAGCAACAGCAGAAAATCCAGAAGATATAGTTATAATAACAGAAGGCAAAACACCTGAAGAAATAGAACAGCAAGAAAAAGATAAAGCTAGAGCCATACGAAGAGCTAAACGAAAAGCAAAAAAAGCAGCAGAAGGAGGAGATAGTGGAAACATTAAGTTAAAAGATAGTATGCGTACGCTTAAAGTATGTAGAAATATCAATAAAACACTTGCTCAAAAGCAAAAAGTTATTGTTACATTTAAGATTTTAGAGATGCTTGCCGTTGATAGAAACTTTAGTAGCCATAGATTAGAAATTATACAAACAGCTTCTGAAATCTTTAGAATTCCAAAAGAAGAATATGAATTGATGGAAAACTTTGTTATCTCAACAGATTCTCCTCAAATGTTCGATTCCCCAGACCTTTTAGTATTTGATGAAGAAGCTCCTCCAGTAGAGAGCAGAAAAAAATTCATTGATTCAGGACTTTTAGATGGCGAAATTGTTTTTATTCGTCTGAAAAGTGTTGAATTATATTTTACAAAATATAATGGTAATGATGAGATTTTCCTAAATGGTCAGCTTGTCAAAAAGGGAACAATCGTTCTTTTCTCAAATGGTAGTGTTTTCAAAACACCGAAAGGTGCGCCTCTTTATTATAGTGATTTAGTTACTCGTTATAATGATACAGCTCAACAAAATCCTATCTCATTTAATGTCATTAATTTAGATTTCCGTTTTCCAGACGGAACTATCGGACTTCGCAACGTAAATATTGCAGAAGGACCAGGAAAACTGCTCAGTATAATGGGAGCAAGTGGAGCAGGAAAAACTACGCTTCTCAATGTTTTGGCTGGTTTGGAAAATCCTTATAAGGGCGAAGTACGTATAAACGGTTTCAATCTTCATACAGAATCAGATATGGTAGAGGGCGTAATTGGTTACGTTTCTCAAGATGATTTACTAATAGAAGAACTCAGTGTTTATCAAAACTTGTATTATAACGCTAAGCTTTGCTTTAAAAATCTTAGTGAAGAAGAGCTTGATGCTCGTGTGATGGAGGTTTTGGCAAGTTTAGGATTAGATAGAATAAAAGACATTACAGTGGGTAGTGTATTGAATAAAATGATAAGTGGAGGGCAACGTAAGCGTCTCAATATTGCTTTGGAGCTTATTCGTGAACCTGCCGTTATGTTCGTAGATGAGCCTACATCAGGTCTTTCTTCAAGAGATTCAGAAAATGTAATTGACCTTCTAAAAGAACTTTCACTCAAAGGAAAACTTATTTTCGTAGTAATTCACCAGCCTTCTTCAGACATTTATAAGATGTTTGATAAAATGATTTTGTTAGATACAGGAGGCTATCCAATTTATTATGGAAATCCTGTTGAAGCGATTGCTTATTTCAAACGTGCTACAAATCAAGTAGGAAGTGATAACGGACAATGTCAAACATGTGGAACAGTTACACCAGAACTTCTCTTTAATATAATTGAAGCAAGAGTAGTAAATGAATATGGAGAATATACAGGTGTAAGAAAAATAGCTCCACCAGAATGGAACGATTTGTACAAACAAACACATTCTATTTCACCAGTAGAAACTGTAAACGAGCCACCACCAAACTCACTCAGTATTCCTTCAAAGATAAAACAGGCTGCTATTTTTATGACTAGAGATTTTCTCTCTAAGATTAGTAATACGCAGTATATGATGATAAATCTTTTAGAAGCTCCTTTACTTGCACTTTTACTCTCTGTAATCGTCCGATTCAAAAATGCAAAAGATGCAGAAGAATATATATTCCGATATAATGATAATGTACCTGCTTATATGCTGATTGCTATTATTGTTGCTCTTTTTATGGGATTAACAGTAAGTGCTGAGGAAATCATTCGGGATAGAAAAATTCAGAGGAGAGAATCGTTCTTAAATCTAAGTAGGATAAGTTATCTGACTTCGAAGGTAGGTATTTTGTTTACTCTTTCAGCTATTCAAACGCTCACTTTTGCGCTCATTGGTAATACTATTTTAGAGATTCAAGGGATGTATTGGCAATATTGGCTTGTTTTATTTAGTATTTCTTGTTTTGCCAATGCCTTAGGACTAAATATTTCAGCTTCCTTCAATTCGGCTGTAACTGTTTATATTCTTATTCCATTATTACTTATTCCTCAAATGATTTTGAGTGGTGCAATTTTTAGATTTGACCAACTTAATAATTCAATTGTAGAAAAGGGACGTATTCCACTTGTTGCTGACTTGATGGCTTCTCGTTGGGCGTATGAAGCGTTGGCTGTTGAGCAGTTTAAGGATAATCCTTTTGAAAGGCAGATTTTTGATGTAGAATTTGAGATTAGTCAGTATCAACATAAAGCCAATTTCTGGATTCCAAAGATGCAAGAAATTTTAGACCGTTCAGCAAATTATGCAGAGAGCGCACAAAATGAGAATGCTGATTCTGTTATGGTATTGCTTCAAGATGATATTGCATTGCTTAAACACGAATGGGAAAGTGAAAAAGTAAACGAAATACTTGATCGTTTGAAGATTCAGGCAGAAGACTTAGAACTTTCTTCAGAAGAGCAAAAACTATTAAATATAGATTTGGAAAAGACACTTCAAATTATAGAGTTTGATAGAGAAATGGCTGACAAACTGAAAGCTGTCTTGGAAATGATACGCTCAAAGGTATTGACTCCCAAGTTTGTGATGGCTGGTGAAAGAAAAGATAGCATCATAAATGCAATGGAACAAAACCCTGCAAACAAACTTTCAGTAGTTGAACGAAAAAATAAATACACCAATGAGTATTTAGAATCACAGGTGAAAAATGAAATGATAAAAGATAAATATGTAGAAGGAAATGGATTTTTGGTACAACAAACAGACCCTATTTTTGCTGTTCGTAATCCAAATAACCTTTCTAGCCCATTAGACTATCGTACTCACTTCTTTGCTCCTGAAAAGCAATTTTTAGGTAATTATTTTGATACAATGTGGTTTAATGTATGTGTAATGTGGGTAATGACAATTTTACTACTTATTACTCTTTATTTTGAATTACTCAAAAGATTAATTGATGTACTTGGAGGTATTAACTTTAGGAAAAAGAAAAAATAACTCAATACAAGTTTAAAACAATTTTGGGTTATTACTTGATTTTTCTAATAGATTTACTAATTTAGTTTATTATTTAATTACTCATTTTAGTTTTAGAGTTAAACCTATTTAGTTTATCAAACTCATATCATTAAAATTATCTCAATTACGACAATATTCTCTTATATGAAACATCTAGTTTATTCTATTCATACCAGTTCTATAATTAAGAAAAAAATGCTTTCTATGAAAAAACTACAACTCATCGCTTTTCTACTCACTTTTGGTCTTTTTACACTTACTTCTTGTGGAGGAGATAAGCCAACAGAAGAAACAACAGGAACAACAGAAGCAAATGCAGGAACTGCTGATACAGGAGCTGACGAAGATATCTTAGCCCCAGGGGTTATGAACGATATTATTCAGTCTATCCCTTCACCTTTAGAGGTTTCTATTTTAATAAAAGATTTGGGAACAGATTATCACAAAGATAATTTGAGTAATCCTGATTTAGTAGATAATTATACTAATAATTACAAAAAGGCTCTGAACTTGGGTGTGTATAGTACGGATTTAGGTTATGCTAATATTTATGAAAAAAATCAAGATGCACTAAACTATCTCAACTCTGTCAAAAAATTAGCTGATGGACTAAATATTGGTCAGTTCTTCGATTATACAACCATCAAAAAACTAACTCAATCTAACAAAGATTTAGATTCTCTCTTACAACTTACTACTCAGAATTTTGAGAAAATCAATACAGAACTTCGTAAGCAGAAACGTGAGTATTTAAGTATTCTTATTCTTACAGGTGGTTGGTTAGAGGCTAACTATATTACTTCTTTAGTTTTCAAAGAAAGTGGTAATGAAGACCTTAGAGAAAAAATAGGAGAACAAAAACTTGTTCTGAACCGTATTCTTTTAGTTTTGAATGTTTATAAAAACAAACCTAACTTTAGTGGTTTCATAGCTGATTTGGAAGAACTCAAAAAAGTATATGAAAATGTAGAAATTGTAGAAAAAGACGGGCAGCCAAAAATGGAAGTCGTAAATGGTGAAATTGTAATCACAGATACAAAAGAAACTGTTGTCAATATATCCGAGTCTGATGTACAGTCTATCAATAGTTTGGTAGCTTCTATCCGTAATAAAATTATCAGTAATTAATTTTATTCTAAATTTTTGACACAAAAATATAATCAAAAAACCCCTTTAGCTCCTCAAATAGACCGATTTTAATAAGAATTCAATATAAAATTTAAGATTGGACGGTTTTTTGATTATATCACAATAAAGAAGCGTATCAACAATAAAATAATAATCAATAACTAGTTATTGATTATTTGGAGATAAATTAAAACTTATCTTTACTTTTAGAAGTCTTCTAAAATAGAATAAAACCTTTAGTATAATTTGAGTACAATTTATTAGGTTGAGAGAAACGTTTCTTTATTTTTATCTATCTTTTTTACTTTTGGAAAAGTATTTGCAACATCACTCATTATTAACCTAATTGTTACATTAATTATACTATTTCCTAATTCCTAATTGAACAAGTTTTTGTCCAAATAAGCAAAACGTATGAAACATTTATTAATTCTTTTCTGTGCTTTTTTCTTTGTCGCATTTGCAGCTACTGACGCTCAAGCACAATGTAATACTGACCTTTATAACAACCTTGCGCTCAAAAAACTCGCTCCAGGTTACACTTTCGTAAAAAGTTACCGTATTGACGGTAAAGGAGGAAGTCGTAAAAAAATTGAATACACGTGTGTATTCAGTAAAGGTACTGATTATATGATTCGTATGGCTGGTAAAGATGGAGGACCAAATGGTCTTATTGCTACTCTTTATGACTCTCGTCGTTCGCAGTTAGCAACTAGCTACTTGAATAACAAGTATTATGATGGTCTCGTTTTCAAATGTGCATCAACAGGTATCTATTATTTGAGTTTTACTTTTAAAGACTCAAATAGTTATTGTGGAGCTGCCGTTTTAGGTTTCCGTCGCTAAAACCTCGCTATTTATAGAAAAAGTTTACTAATTATATTAATTAGCTAAAGCATTACAGAGCAAAAGAACATATCTTTTGCTCTTTTTTCATGTTTAATTTAAAGAAAGGTAAATAATGACAAAAAAAACAATCTCCTTTTCGCATCAAGCTAGATATTTCACTTTTGGAAATTTATCCAATGAGACAGAATATATATGGATAGTATTTCACGGATATGGACAGTTAGCTGAATATTTTATAAAAAAATTTGAAGGGCTAAATTCTCAATCTAATACTGAAAGACATTACGTAATTGCACCTCAAGGACTTTCAACAGCTTATTTGAAGAGCTTTACAGGAAGAGTGGGAGCAAACTGGATGACCAAATATGATAGAGAATTAGATATAGAAAATAACTTAAATTACTTAGAAACTTTAATAAGCAATGAATTAAAAGATATTTCTAGCAGTAAAAACAAAAAAATAATTGTTTTAGGGTTTTCACAGGGAGCTGCTACGGCAAGTCGTTGGATTGCTCATACAAATTTTGAAATTTCTGAGTTTCTAGTATGGGGAGGAATGATAGCTCACGATATTGATAGTATTTTCTATAAAAAAATGAAAGATAAAATAACACTTTTTTACGGCGACCAAGATGAATTTATAAGTGAAGAAGGACTAAAAACAAATCTTATAAAATTAGAAAAACTAGATATTACTCCAAGTTTAATTCCCTACAAAGGTACTCATAGAATATATACAGATGTTTTAAATGAATTTATTGAAAACTCTTTAAGGTAGTTTTGAGTTATTTAGACAAGACACAACACTACTTATACATTTTTTTAACTTGATTTTTAAATTATAACTCATAATAAATATGTCGAATACACCCAAAGCAAGTCCTACTAATTTTACAGAAGAAGATTTTGTGCAACAAAAAAATCCAATAGTTACTCCTAACTCTCAAATTGATACAGAAGAACAAGTCGAAAAATCTAAATTTTATAAAGTAGCAACTAAAAAAGCAGTTAAGGTAATTGCAAGTAGAAATAAAATGTTTGCTTTACTAAATAAAGCATATAATCATTTCAATAATAAAGAAAATGACCGACCAATGAGTCAAGAGGTAAAAGAAAAATTCAAAACTCTTTTGCGTTTGATTCGTGCGCTTTACAAAAAAGAATACAAAGATTTTCCTTGGGGTTCTTTAGTAAAAGCAACAGCAACTATTATCTATTTGGTTTCTCCATTGGACTTAGTTCCTGATTTCATTCCTTTTATTGGAATGATGGACGATTTTGCTCTTATCTCTTGGACAATTGGCTCTCTGAGTGATGATATTAAAGACTTTGAAGATTGGGAAGAAGCTCAACAAATTGCTCGTCTGACAACATAGAATAATAGAAAACAAAGATATTTTTATATAAAAAACTCATATCAACTTTGTCAAACTCTACTCTTGTTTTGGCAAAGTTTTTTTGTTGTCTATGCTAAATCTAAGAATTTACTTCGTTTAATCTGATAAACTCTTGACTAGATTTCTCTACAAAAAATCTTTTTGCATAATAATTGCAGACTAAGAATATAGTTGATAGGTAACATTTCACTTACTCATCATCTATTTTTAAATATATGAACTTTAGCATTGTCTTTGATTTAGATTAAAGAAAACTAATCAATATTTCAATCATACTATTTATATCCAAACTTATTTCGGTTGTATGTAACAACTTTATTCACTCTTTTTTAAGAATCTCAAAATGAAATTATTTATGAAAAAATTGCTTTATTTATTCCGTATAAGCATTTTTTGTAGTGTATGCTTTCTTATAACTACACAGGCTAATGCACAACTCTCAACAAGTTGGTGGAACTCTTTAGATAAAAACTGGAAAAAAGTTTTTATGACCAAATTTGGTGTTGGTGCTTCTCCTTCAGCTGCAGAACTAAGTAAGATTTATGCTGCCGAAAAACTTGATTGTAAAGATAGTGGACTAAGCACATTAGAACCTTTAGCAGAACTCAAAAATTTAAAAATTCTTTGGTGTGATGGTAATTCAGGAATTTCTTCTTTAGACCCATTAAGAAATATTGTAGGACTTAAAGAATTAGATTGCTCAGGAACTGGAATAAGTGATTTAGAGCCATTACGTTCAATGACAGGACTTAGTCGCTTAGATTGTTATGAAACTCGTATTTCTAACCTTGCTCCTCTTAGTGGAATGCGTAAGCTTAGAGTATTAGATTTTTCAAATACGCCTGTCAGTAATATTTTTCCGTTAAAATATATAAAGTCTTTAGAAGTGCTTTATATGGCTCGTACGAAAGTGGCTAGTCTTGCTCCTCTAAAAGACCTTACCAATCTAGGAGAACTTACTTTTTCAGAGACAAAGGTGTCAAGTCTTGCTCCTCTTTCTAATCTTTTGAAACTTAGAGAAATCGTATTTGCAAAAACAGAAGTTTCAGACCTTTCACCTCTTAGTAGAGCAAGTACACTTTCAATTGTTTATTGTGAAAACACAAGAGTAACTGAAGCTACTGCAAACGCTTTACAGAAGAAACAGCCTGATTGTACAGTATTTTTCTAAAACATTGTTTTCGTTTTTATATAAAAATCAAAAGTCTTTATTCAATCAAGAATAAAGACTTTTTTTATGCTGAAATTTTGAACGAAAAATTACCCTTTATACTCATACTCACTCAAATCTGTTCCCAAAAACTTAACTATTACAGATGCTTTTTGAGAGTCAAAACAAGACTCAATTGCTTTTTCCAAACTTAGCATGACTTCATTTAATTCTCCAAAAATCTGTGTACTGATACCATTTACTCGTACTTTTAGAGCCGAATTTTCAGAAACTTTTCGGATAAAAACTTTTACAGTTGGTTTATAATCTTCTGTAAGTGGATAAACACTTACTTCAACAGAAACTCTCATATTTTTTTGATTGATTTAATGATAAACGAAAATTTTACCTAAAAATAAGATTATCTTTTTCTTAATTTATCAATTTTATCTCTCACATTCTTAGGCACTCGTTTCTTTGTCGAATTCAGCTCTAAAAGCCCTCCTAGCAGTTCTGGGTCTATACTTGTTACAATGGTCTCAAGTGTTTCCATACGCACTTCTAACTCGTGATTGCGCTGTTTGAGTTGAGCAACTTCTTCTTTTTCTTCATTCGAAATAGATTTATTGTTAAAAAATGCAATTTTCATAAGTACACCAATGAGTAAAAGCGAACACGCAGAGGCAAAAATCATCATTAAGGCAGCCATAGATTAGTGATTAGTGATTAGTGATTAGTGATTAGTGATTAGTGATTAGTGAAATAATTGATAGAAAGTAAATATGTTTTGTTTTTAGGTTCAATAACTGAAACAGATAGCATTAATAATGAGTTTACATAAAAAAAAGTCCGATAACTTATCGGACTCTTTTCAACTTACAACTTAACCCTATTGATATGAAAACATTGAAATTATGAAAAAAGAGAAATGAGTATTTTATTATAAAAATAGTCTCATTTTTTTAAAACTATATATTTTCATTTTATTTCTTAGCTTTCAAAACTTTGAATATCTATTTTTCAAAGAACTCCTAAAACTATCTTTGAAAAATTCTTTCTATTAAGAGCGAATCAAAACATCATAACTAATTGACTATTAACTATTTAACGTTTGATTATATTAATAGAACGGAAAATTTGATAGTTTGGTTTCTTAAAAGAGAACAATTATTTACAAATTCAGAATTTATTTTGAATATTTAGTAAAAAAGTAGTCGTTTTTTCAATTTTCGAATGATTTTTAACTAATTTTAAATTAACAGAGTTAATGTCTTTTATCAAAATAATTTCAAAAATTATTATTATCTGTCCAAAAGCTAGGAATTACAGATATAAACTAGTGATTATTAACAAATTATTAATTCAAAAACAGTAACTTATTTAAGTTTTACTTCATAAATAAAAAATATCTTCCTTCTTGCTTAATTTTTAAACTCATGCAACCTTTCTCTACGAAAATTTTCAAAATATTTACTTTCTTCTTTTTTTCTCTGTTTGCTTTTCTTGACTTTGCTAAGGCACAAGAGCTGTATTTTCCTCCACTTATAGAAACTGAAGAAAGCAACTGGGAAACAATGGAAACTACAGAATTGGAATGGTGTGATGAACGAATTGATAGTTTATATACGTTTTTAGAAAGCAAAAATACAAAAGGTTTTATTGTTTTGAAAGACGGTAAGATTGTTTTAGAAAAATATTTTGGAACATTTGCTAAGGATAGTGTTTGGTATTGGGCTTCAGCTGGTAAATCTATGGTTGCTACTTTGGTTGGGATTGCACAGCGTTCTAGTCTTTTAGATATTAATAAAAAAACATCTACTTATTTGGGCGAAAGTTGGACAAGCTTGACAAAAGAACAAGAAGATAAAATTACCATTCGCCATCAAATGACAATGACAACAGGATTAAATCCTCCTTCTGATGCAGGTACGAATACATGTTATAACCCAAGTTGCTTTACTTACAGAGCAGAACCTGACACCTACTGGTACTATTATTCTGCTCCCTATCGTTTGCTACAAGATGTTTTGGATAGTGCAACAGGAAAACCAATAAACCAATATTTCGCAGAGAGAGTAACTCGTAAGACAGGAATTACAGGAGCTTTCATAAATTATATCTTATTTTCTAAGCCTAGAAGTATGGCTCGTTTTGGTCTTTTGATGCTCAATAAAGGAAAATGGGAAACAAATCCTGTTTTGAATGATGCTATGTATTTCGAACAGATGACAAATACTTCACAGCTCCTAAACCCAGCTTACGGCTATTTATGGTGGTTAAATGGAAAAGAAACTTACAAACTTCCTGATTCAGATAGAGTTTTCGAAGGCTCAATGATTCCAAATGCTCCTTCTGATATGATTGCAGCATTGGGAGCAAATGACCAAAAAATTTATGTCGTACCTAGTCAGAGTTTAGTTGTAGTAAGAGTTGGAAATAGTGCAGAGTCTGGTCAGCTTAATGCTCTTTCTTCTTTTGATAATCAGCTTTGGGGTAGAATTTCTAATTTATCATGTGATAATCCAGTTTTATCAAGTGATGATACATTACAAGAAAATATGAAAGTATATCCAAATCCGAGTAATGGAAATTACTTTCTCAAAATTCCGAAGGGCAGATATGAAGTTGCTATTCGTGATGCTTTAGGTAAAGTAATTTATGAAGCACAGGTTACACATTCTTTTAGGATTGCTGCCAATAAATGGAAAAAGGGAATGTATTTTGTCGAAATTACACCCATAGGAACAAAAACCACTACTTATTTGAAGATTGTTAAAGAATAAGAAATGATTCAAAAATTGATAAAACAAAAAAGCCAATTACTCTTAAAGAATAATTGGCTTTCTTATTACTGATTAACGATTATGCAGTAGCGAAGCGTTTTTTCATTGCTTCCAAGTGTTCTAATGAAGAACGAATTTGTTGCAAATGTTTATGAATAACAGTCTTTGCATCCATAGGAATTTCATTCATTTTCAAGACTTTTTCGTAATCTTCGATAGCAGCTTTTTCTCCTCGCTCACATTCATTGACTACGGCTTCTACGTCTTTTCCTAAAACGAATGATTTTAAATCTATCCAAATACGGTGCAAATCTCCTGTAATGCTTGTTCCTTTTTCGACAGTTCCACCCAATTTAGCTATTTCAGCTTTTAGTTCATGTCCAAAGTCATAACGTTGTTTTACTGACTTTGTAAAGAAATCTTTAAGTTCATTATTTTCTACATCTGTTACGGCTTCTTTATAGCCTTTTTCAGCATCATAATTTTTTTCAATAAGTTCGTTTAAGGCTTCTACGGCTTTTTTATTTGATTCTTGACTCATACTATTTTAGATTAAAAAGTTAAAGGTTAAAAAATTTTGTTTCTTGTTATATTAACCCTTGATATAGCAGATTGTTATAATTATTTTGAGATTTAAGAATAAAAAAAAGCAATTCTATTTTAAAACTTAATATTATTGCTATAAAGTTTAAAATAAAATTGCTCTCAAAGTAATTTGCTTTGAATGAATACTTAATTAGTATTCAGAATGTAGTTATTCGTTAGAACCAATATTAGCATTAGCTACAATAACTTCTAATTCTTCTGCACTAAGGTGTATATTTACATAACCATTATAACTTGTAAGTGCATCATAACTTGCATCTAAAGTAACTGTATTTGTAGAGTTTTCAATAGGTCCAAGGTTATATGCAATTCCACCAGGATTATCTATATCTCCATCATGGATATGTGCAGGATGAACTCCACCATCAGGTGCGCCAGTAAGAACAACAGTTACAGAAGTGCTTGTTGAATTTACTTCGTTGAAAGTAACTGTACCACCTACACCAGCAGTTACAGTTTGAAGTGTATATACTTTGGTTCTTAACTCAGGAGCTTCATCTTCATCATCATCACCACAACTAGTAGCCATAAATGTAAATAATATTAAAGCCATGCTCCACAATGCCGTTTTCCAATAATTTTTCATAATAGGGTTTGTTTTAGTTAAAAATTAATTTAAAGTAACAGTCTTATTAACAAGTCATTTCTTTAAATTGTTTTATTTTTTTTTAAAAAAAAGCAATATGTATGATTTCTTGTAAAATGATATTATAGATTTCGAAATTATTTTTAAAGAAAAAACCTATCAGAAAATATATTTTTTGATAGGCTTTATTATTTCATACTGTATCTAAAAATTATCCTACGCTTCCCTCTAAAGAAAGGGCTAATAATTTTTGTGCTTCTACTGCAAATTCCATTGGTAACTTATTCAAAACCTCTTTACAGTAACCATTTACAATAAGAGCAACAGCTTTTTCAGAATCTATTCCTCTCTGATTACAATAAAAAATTTGGTCTTCTCCAATTTTTGAAGTTGTGGCTTCGTGTTCTATTTGTGCGCTACTATTTTCTGCATTTATATACGGAAACGTATGTGCTCCACACAAATCACCAATTAAAAGTGAATCACATTGAGAGAAATTACGTGAGTTTGTAGCTCGTTTCATAATATCCACCGAACCACGATACGAATTTTGACTATGACCAGCCGAAATACCTTTTGAAACAATACGACTCTTTGTGTTTTTACCGATATGAATCATTTTAGTTCCTGTATCTGCTTGTTGGTAGTTTTTAGTAACGGCAACAGAATAAAACTCTCCCATTGAGTTATCTCCTTTCAGAATACACGATGGATATTTCCACGTAATTGCTGAACCAGTTTCTACTTGTGTCCAAGAAATTTTTGATTCATCTCCAAAACAAATTCCACGTTTGGTTACAAAGTTATAAATTCCACCTTTTCCATTCTTATCCCCCGGATACCAATTCTGAACCGTTGAATATTTTACTTCTGCTTTTTTGTGTGCAAATATTTCCACTACGGCAGCATGAAGTTGATTTTCATCTCGTTGAGGAGCAGTACAGCCTTCCAAATAACTCACATAAGAGCTTTCTTCTGCTATAATTAGTGTTCTTTCAAACTGTCCTGTATTTGCTTCATTGATTCTAAAATACGTTGATAATTCCATTGGCGAACGAACTCCTTTAGGAATATAACAGAACGAACCATCACTGAAGACAGCTGAATTAAGTGCTGAAAAATAATTATCACTTACAGGAACAACTGAACCCAAATATTTTTTAATTAATTCTGGATGTTCTTGAACAGCTTCACTAAACGAACAAAAAATAATTCCTAATTCTGCTAGTTTCGTTTTGAAGGTAGTAGCTACTGAAACGCTATCCATTACCACATCAACTGCCACTCCAGAGAGACGTTTTTGTTCTGTAAGAGAAATTCCTAATTTATCGAAAGTAGCCAAAAGCTCTGGATCAACTTCATCAAGGCTATTTACTTTTGGCTTTTGTTTTGGGGCAGCATAATAAATAATATCTTGAAAATCAATTTCAGGAATATTCAAGTTTGCCCATTTTGGAGTTGGCATTGCTTGCCATTTTCTGAAAGCCTCCAAACGCCACTCCAACAGCCACTCTGGTTCGTTTTTCTTTGCAGAAATAAAACGAACAGTATCTTCTGTTAGTCCTTTGATTGCTTTATCTGATTCTATATTTGAAACAAATCCGTACTTATATTCCGAATTTGTGATGTCTTCTAAAAGTTCTTGCTCGGTTTGTTTTGCTTCTGCCATAATTTTATAGAGTAAGTAGCAGTTCGATAATGCTAATTTTTAATTTTTTTAGACCCTAAGGGTTTCTGAAAACCCCTTAGGGTCTTTCAGTTATCTTGTTTGTAATTAGTCTAAATAATTTTGATACTGCAAAAGTATAACAAAAAATTGAGATAAAGGTTTTATAAAGTTGTTTTTTTTCAAAAAACTCATTTTTATCTTACTATAAGCTATAGTAAAACAACATCTTCTATTATTCTTTTTCCAAAATGAGAGTTGACACGATAGATAAGAGACGTTTTCTGCATCAATAATTCATACCTCAAAGTAGGTTGAGACACACGAATAAATATTTTTTTATTTCTGATTTCTACTTTTTCTGTTTGACTAGCTACAAAATCGCCTACAATTTTTGCCCAATCTACCTTTAATCTATTGCTTTCATATTTCACAGACCACTTTTGAGCTTCCAAAAATGCCTTTAAGGCATCTCCTATTGGTTTTGGGTCGGGTGTTCTTCTTGACGGCAGTTTGTTATAATTTTTGTCGTACATGTTTTTTTGATATATTATTAAGGAATGATAAATTATTAAGTGTGAATAATAAATAACTACATCGTATCAAAACAGGCGATTATACATTTTTATCCAACGTTCTGGCATTTCACCTCTATTTGCTTGTTGGTAATCATTATAACTACACGGAATAATAGAAGGACGTTGATATGGATTTTCTTCGATATCTGGAGCAGGTACTTCCAACCACCATTTATCAGTTAGTTTGCTCTTATAGAAAACCATCATAAAATCAGTTCTACCTCCCATGGGAACAAGGTATTTTATATAAAAAGGACTTCCAAAATCATATTCAGCCTGACGATTATAAAATCCTTCTACAAAATACCAAATCATCGTCGAAATTATACTTGCTGTATGTCCATACACATCCAAATCAGGATTGTACTCATAAAAGCCTATAGAGGTCATCTGTACATTATTCCCAGCATACCAACAAATACGAGTGGCTTCTTCTGCTGAAAGCCCGAAGGGTTGAGCCAGTTTGTTTCCTGCTGCATCGGCTGCACGAATAGCACTCAAATCAAAACTAAGCAAGTCAGAAGTTCTGACAAGAGGTTCTATTTCTTCTGGTCTGTCTCTAATTTTACCTACTCCAACAACGTCAAAATTAAGTTTTTGATATAATTTTATAAAATCTAATGGAATCAAATATTCTTGACTAGCCAAATGGGTAATATTGAATAGGTAATTAGGTTGTAATTTCAATATTTTATCCATAAAACTATCTGCCAACGAATTACTATTTGTATCCAAATCAATTTTTGCATCAACACACAGAAGCGAAAGCATTTTATCTAATGGTTTGTAAGCTTCATATTGCGCCAATGTCAAATCGTGGCTTCCTCCAATAATGATTGGCAAAACATTTTTTTGAAGCAACCTATAACAAACCTCACTCAAACGCTCTTTTGTTTGACTTTCGTTCTCTGTCAAACGCAAATTTCCTAAATCTATAATATTGTATTTATAGGCTCTTCCTTTCTGTAACCGATATAATTTTTGACGAACAGCATCAGCAGCATTAAGTATAGATTTGTTTTCAGAGCCAATTTTGTCGTCCACCCCAATAATTGCAATTTCAGCATCTTGCCATGTAGAGTCAGCTGAAAAATTACCATTCAGAATCTCAAACCACGTATTTGTATGATTTTGTCCATCAAAATCAGCTAAAGAAGGTGCGTCAAAAAATAATTCTAAATTCATTTTATCTGTATAATTTCAAAATTCTAGCTCAAAAAAAACCTATTTTCAAAGATATAAAAATAGGTTAATTAAACGTGTATTTATTTTTGAGATTTGACTTCATATTTTTTGTCTTACCATGTAGTGGATTCTATAATATCAGCTGCTCTCAAAATATCTCTACGACTGACCTGCCCAATTACTTTTCCTTGTTTGTTGAGAACAGGAAAACGACGAATAGGTGTATTTAAGAACGCTTGAGCAATATCCAAAACATCTTGGTCTTCTGAAACAGTCTGTACGTTTCGTGTCATAAAATCGGCTACTTTTCCTACACTTATAGGCTGGTTATGATATGCAGAGCCAATCATAACACGCAGACAATCTTTTTCAGAAATAATTCCTACTAATTCTTTATTTTCGTTGAGTACAGGCGCACCCGAAATTTTCTTTTCTAAAAAAACATCAATTACTTCTGACACAGGTTGTTCTGGGCTGAAAGTAATTAAATTAGTTGCCATATAACGAGTTACGGAAGGATAAGCTTTGACAGATGATAACTTTTCTTTGTCGTTTGCTGTATTTTTTGATGTAAAATTCATAAATTTTGATGTAATTAAGTTTTTGTAAAAGTAGGTCTGTTTGATTTTTTAGCTAGTTTTTTCCACTTTTAGTTATTCAAAAAAACTATCATTGGTAATTACCACTAGATAAAACAACTTTTTAACCTTTTCTATTACAATTTAACTTAAAAAAGTGATAATTCAAAACTTAATTTGGCTTTTTTCAATAAAATCAATTTAATGTTTCAATTTATTAATAATAAACAAGCTTGATTCTTAATTCCTTTAGGTCAGAAAATTCGAATTTTACATAAGCTTTTTTAATAAAACACTATTCTATCTTTTGAAGTTGAATGTTAATGACAAAAAAACAATTCTTAATTTGATAAATATTTGAACAAATCTAAAGTAAAATGATTATCTGTGATAGTAATACTTTTAAAAAATAATTACTTACTTTTGAATAAGAATTTATTAAAAAACAGCACTACCAAAAACTATGTTAGGAATTTCAAAGGAAAGAATGCCAGAAGGCGATAGGTTATTTGAAGATTTTTATGTCTTCGAACTCCTCCAAACACCTCGTTATGGTAAAATAGTGGCATATTGGTCATTAGGGATTTTTGTGGCAGGAATAGCATTTTTATTTCTTCCTTGGCAACAAAATATTGCAGGTTTTGGACAGCTTACAGCTCTTAGGCAAGAAGACCGACCTCAAAAAGTATATCCTGTTGTGGGTGGACGAATAGAATCTTGGCACATACAAGAAGGGCAGTTTGTTAATGCAGGGGATACTATTGCAAGGATTTCAGAAATAAAAGATTATTACTTTGATCCAAACTTGACTGATAGAATGGCAAGTCAGATTGATGCTCAAGGAAGCGCAATTGGTTCTTTGGGAGATAAAGCAAGAGCATTAGACCAACAAATTGCAGCTGATAGAGCAGCCATGGAATTGGAGGTAAATCAAGCTAAAAATAAAGTAGAACAGTTAAGATACAAAATTACGATAGATAGTGCTGATTTGGTGGCTATCGAAACGCAATATCAAAATGCTGTAATGCAGTATGAACGTGAACAAGAACTCTTCAAAAAAGGACTTACTTCGAAGACTGATTTAGAAAACAAAGAGCTAAAAGCAAAAGAATCAACGGCTAAACTCAATTCTGCTCAAAACAAACTAGCTACTACAAGAAATGAGTATTTGAATACTGTTTTGGAAGTTTCGTCGAAACGAGCTGCTTATATGAGTAAGATTGCAAAAGCTATTTCAGATAAAAGTTCGACACTTGCTTACGTAAATGAAAATGAACAGAAACTAACCAAACTTCAAAATGAACTTACCAATGTAGAGGTCAGAAAGGCAAATTATATCATTCGTGCGCCTCAATCTGGTTATGTCGTAAAATCTTTACTTACAGGAATTGGTGAAATTGTGAAAGAAGGACAAGCTCTTGTCACTATTATGCCTGAAAACCCACAACTTGCAGTAGAGTTGTATGTTTCTGCAAATGATGTTCCTCTGCTCCAACGTGGTACGAAAGTGCGTTTGCAATTTGATGGTTGGCCTTCGCTTGTTTTTTCGGGCTGGGAATCTGCTACGGTCGGTACTTTTGGTGGTAAGATAGCTGTTATTGATTATATCAATACAAAAAATAAATATCGTGTTTTGGTAGTTCCTGATACACAAGATGAAGAAGGTTGGCCTGCTGCTCTACGTGTAGGAAGTGGAGTTTATGGTTGGGCAATGCTCAATGAAGTTCCGATTTGGTACGAATTATGGCGACAACTCAATGCTTTTCCTCCTTTGCCTGTTGAGGGAAGTGATTACGGAAGTAAAGAAGAAAAGGATAAAGTAGAGCAAATGGAATATGATTCTAAATTAAAAAGATAAAGTTATGAGATACAAGATTGAGGTTTATTTTTCAAACAAAAATATTCATTTTTTTGTACAGTAAATATGTTTGGTAATAAGAAATGAATAATTTCAAATTTCATTATCAGAAAATTCACAAAAAAATCGTAACTTTAGCCTTAAAAGAATCAATAAAAACAACCATAAAAAAAACAAAATATATGTCAGTAGCAACACCTACACAAACAAATACAGAAGAAACGCTTCAAATGATTGCCAAAATGGTGCAAGATTTTGGAGAACGTGCAATTACTCCAAATCGTAATAAATGGGATGATGACCAACATTTTCCTGTTGATGTAATGAAAGAATTAGGAAATTTAGGTTTGATGGGCGTTTTAGTTCCAGAAGAATATGGTGGAAGTGGTTTTGGATATCAAGAATACGTAACTGCAATTGCAGAACTCGCCGTTATTGACCCTTCAATTGGTCTTTCTATGGCTGCTCACAACTCCCTTTGTACAGGTCATATTTTACAGTTTGGAAACGAAGAACAAAAGAAACGTTGGTTGCCAAAACTAGCAACTGCTGAATGGATTGGAGCGTGGGGGCTCACAGAAGCCAACACAGGTTCGGATGCAGGAAATATGCGTACAACTGCCGTTCAAGATGGCGATTATTGGGTAATTAATGGAACAAAAAACTTCATTACTCACGGTAAAAGTGGTGATATTGCTGTTGTTATTGTTCGTACTGGCGAAGTTGGAGATTCACATGGAATGACTGCTTTTGTAATCGAAAAAACAACAGAAGGTTTTTCAGGTGGACGCAAAGAAGACAAATTAGGAATGCGCCTTTCTGAAACTGCCGAACTCGTTTTTGATAATTGTAGAGTTCATAAAGATAATATTTTGGGAGAAGTAGGCGATGGATTTGTTCAGTCATTGAAAGTATTAGATGGTGGACGTATTTCTATTGCTGCCCTTAGTTTAGGAATTGCAAAAGGTGCTTTGCGTCATTCTATTGTTTACTCAAAAGAGCGTGAGCAGTTCAATCAGCCGATTGCAAAGTTCCAAGCGATTGCCTTCAAACTGGCAGAAATGGCTACCGATGTAGAAACTGCCGAACTTTTGACAAGACAAGCTGCCGACCTAAAAAATAAAGGAAAAAGTGTAAATAAAGAATCTGCAATGGCTAAATATGTAGCTTCTGAAGTATGTGTAAAAGTAGCTTCTGAAGCCGTACAAATTTTTGGTGGATATGGATATACAAAAGATTTTCCAGTAGAAAAATATTATAGAGATTCTAAACTTTGTACGATTGGAGAAGGAACATCTGAAATTCAAAAACTCGTTATTTCAAGAGCAATTTTGAAGTAAAAATTATCGCTAAATTATAAAGAAATAAAAGCCCATTCTGATTGAAAAATTAGAATGGGCTTTTTATCTGTGTAGATTTTTTCTTAGATAAGTGCAACCTTTTTTGACATTTTGAAATCTAGTAATCGTATCTCACTCAGAAAAAGCATTCTAATTAATTAATCATTATTCAAATTTTATAAGTTATGAGAAAAATATGTTGTTTCGTATTTCTATTGTGTATTTCATTTTCAGTAATAGCTCAAAACTCTGAGCAAAGGAAACCTACTGAAGTTCTTCTTTTTGGAACTTTTCATTTCAATAACCCAGGTCTTGATGCAGCTAAAACTAAAAGTTTTGATATTGAAAGTGAGCAAAGTCAAGCAGAGTTAGATGAAATTACAGACAAAATAAAGGTTTACAACCCTTCCAAAATTTTTGTAGAATGGGAGTACAATGAACAGGAAGAGTTAGATTCTTTGTATGATCTATATTTAAAAGGAACATATTTTGAAAATCCAGAATTATCTGATTTTTATAAAAAGAATGAAATTTTTCAACTCGCTTTTCGTGCAGCTAAAAAGTTAGGACATCATAAAGTGTATGCCATGGATTATACAGATGTAAACTTTCCTTTTGATAGTTTGATGAAAGTAGCTCAAAAGAATAATCAGTCAGCATTGCAAAATGAAATTATGCAAACTATTGAAGAGTTTTCAGCAAGTTTTGATGCTCAAATAGATGCTGATAAATCTCTTAAAGAAATTTTATATTTTCTTAATAATTCGTCTTTACGCCAAAAAGATGTTGCACTTTATACGCAAACAATAAATGAAATAGGCAGTATAGATAATTTTGCAGGTGCCTATTTAGCATCAGAATGGTATAGAAGAAACTTGTACATGCTTTCTATTATGCAGAGACAAGTTACAAATGAAGATGAAAAAGTTATGATACTACTAGGTTCTAGTCATGTAACTCTGATTAATGAAATTATTTCAAGTCATTCAAGACTAAAAGGTGTAGAATTACAAAAAATTTTAAATTAAAAGTAAAATCCTATCCTAAATTATTCAAAAATCCATTCAAGAAAATATATTTTTTTGAATGGATTTTTTTGTTTCTTTATTTCTCTTAAAAATTGTATCTCATTCTATTAAAAAACATCTTTTTTAGCTATCTTTGATTAAGAAATTAGAAATAGAAAATAAAAATAGCATTTTGATATTTCATAACTAATAATTAATCCCTAAAAACTAATCACTACTAAATGTTTGCCTATCTCAACGGAAAAATAACACACCGAGAACCTTCTTTAGCCGTTTTGGATATTAATGGTGTTGGTTATCAGCTCAAAATATCTCTTCAAACCTATTCTATTATTCAAGAAGGACAACCTTGTAAACTTTTTACCTACTTGAGCGTAACACAAGACTCACAAGAACTTTTTGGGTTTGCGACAGAAAGCGAGAAAAAAATGTTTTTGCAACTCATTAGTGTTTCTGGAGTGGGAAGAAATACGGCTTTAGTAATGCTCTCAGCAATGAATGTTTCCGAACTTGCCGATGCAATTATTAACAATCAAACTTCTGTTATTCAGAAAATAAAAGGAATTGGAAAGAAAACATCTGAACGTTTAGTCTTAGACTTAAAAGATAAACTAGCTAAAGAAGGATTCCAATTAGAAGACGAAGGTGGAATGAGTAGCGCACTAAAAGAACAAGCTTCAAATGCTCTTATCAGCCTAGGGTTATCCAAATTAGTAGCTGGTAGAACCATAAACGCAATACTCAAAAAATATGGCACAGAACTTTCTCTAGAAGAGTTAATAACATATAGTTTGCAAGAAGGCTAGTTTTCAGTAATCAGTTACCAGTTTTTAATAAAGTAAGAAGCTAGATTTTAGAAGTCAGAAGTAATACAGATACAATTAATTTTTCTCTGTATTTCTCTGTGGTTCGAAACTGTATTTCAAATATTTGTATTCTCATTCTCCTGCATTCTCTGTCACTCTGTGTTTAAAAACTGTATTTTTCCAATTTTCAATCCCTAAAATCCATTTCCCAAAAGTGAAATTTTTTATTCTATTTACTGCCCTCTTTTTTATCAATATTTCTTCTTATGCTTTTTCCTCTTTTACCTCAAAAAAAGATTCTATTGGCTTAGAACGAAAAGGAAATAATCTATATATCAAACACAAAGTAACTATCGGTGAAGATATTTATGATATTGCTAGAAAATATGGAGTAAACAAAGAAACACTCATTACACTTAATCCAGTTGCTCGTTATCCGTTAAAGGTAAATCAGATTATTTATATCCCACAAGCTCAAACAACATATAGAATTTCTCAACTAAAAGGCTATAAAGTTCGTCCAAGTGAAACACTTTTTTCGATTGCATCAAAATTCCAAACTGATGTAAAGACACTTAAAGAACTAAATGAACTCTACTCTACTCAAATCCAAACAGGACAAGAACTCTTAATTCCCTATCCAAGTAGTCATCAAGATTTATATGCTATTCCTGCCAATGCGTATAGTGAAGCAAAAGATCCCAATAAAAAAGATGAGCCAAAACATAAATATCATATCGTAGCAAATGGTCAGACACTTTATGCTATTTCTCAAAAATATAATGTAAGTGTAGAAGAATTGAAAAAATTAAATGATAATCCTTCTGGGCAAATAAATGCAGGGCAAAAAATTATTGTCGGAAAAGCAGAAGACGTAGAAGACGTTTTGATTGTTGCAAGTGTTAGCTCTACAAGTAGTCAAGGAAAAAAAGGGAAACCTCATTCAGAATCAGGAGTTTGTCATGTTACTCTGAATAGCGAACGTTTCGTAGGAATGCACCGAACTGCACCAAAAGGAACGCTAATAAAAATTCATAATGAAAGTACAGGAAGAACTGTAACGGTAAAAATTATAGGCAAAATTCCGAATATTGACCGAAATAAAAATGTAGTAATTATCATTAGCCACAAAGCTGCACGACAATTAGGCACAATGAGTAAAGAATTTCCTGTTTATTTGGATTGGGAAGAATAGAGCAATTACTAATTTATTTATGTAATTTTGATGTTTTAAAAATAATGATGCTTTTGCTTTTAATTCTTTACTAAAAATTAAGCAGAGTATTTTTTACCTTAATTAATAGTAATAATGCTTAGTGATTCTGAATTTGATAGAACCAAAATTTATGAACAATTACAATATCTTCCAAAACCTCAAGGGTACTATAAAGATATTCCATGGACAGTTCAACAACAAGTTTCAGCTACCAATGGAATCCAATATGAAGATATAGTAGGAAAGTTAGATACTTATCCAAAGTATAATTTACCTGTCGATGCAGTTAGTGGAGATAAGCTCATGCTTGATATTGGTTGTGGATGGGGACGTTGGTTAGTAGCTGGAGCAGAAAAAGGCTATATTCCTATTGGTATAGATATTCGTTTAGAATTTTGTAAGACAGCCAAACAAACACTTGCTCACTTTGGTAAAAGTGGTTATACCTGTGTGGCTGATTTGCAACATCTTCCTTTTATAGACGGGATTTTAGATTTAGTTTGGTCGTTTAGCGTTATTCAACACACTCATAAACAGCGTCTCAACTCTTGTTTGAATAATATTAATCGAATATTAAACCCAAAAGGTTATACTTATCTTGAGTTCCCAAACAAACAAGGAATCAGAAATAGCATGGGACCTGCCAAAACTTTTCATAAAGAAAAAGACGATATTAATTCTTGGGATGTTAGGTATTATACCATCGAAGAGTATAAAAATATATTTACTCCTATTTTTGGTAATTTTGATTATGATAATCACAGTTTCTTAGGAATTGGTGTTCTGCCAGAAGATTTGAAATATGTTTCTCCAAAATATAAACTCATTTGTGCTACTTCTCTCTTTTGTTCTTGGTTTGCTGACAGATTATCATTTATGAAAAAATATTCTGATAGTGTTTTTATTAAAGCAAAGAGCCAAGTAGAAAAAGCTCCTCAGACTTCTATTGAGCAATTAGAAAAATTTTGGAAAGCTCACCAAAGCAATCCAAATGATAACCTCAATTTAGTTCATTTATTACGCTGTCCAATTTCTCATACTTCTGTTGAGTTAAGTGAAGATAAAACTCAAATTATTTCTCCTTCTATCAATAAGTTTTATCCAATAGATGAAACTATTCCTATTATGATTGCTTCAGAAGCAGTTTCTCTTTAACGGAATGAATTTATAAATTATCAATTTAGATTACTCCTTTCAAATGAAAAAAAAACTCTGCTCTAGTTTAGTCTTGTTTATATTACTTTTTGGAAGTTTTATTCCAATCAATAAAGATATAAAAGATGAATTTAAAATTGAGTTTACTGAATTTACACTCAAAAATGGTTTGCATGTCATTCTACATGAAGACCATTCTGCCCCTCTTGTAGCTGTTACAGTTTTATATCATGTAGGTTCGAAAGATGAAGAAGCAAATCAAAAAGGTTTTGCACATTTTTTCGAACATTTACTTTTCGAAGGTTCGAAGAATATCAAGCGTGGAGAGTTTGATAAATATATTGAAGATGTAGGGGGAGTCAGAAACGCAACAACTAGCCAAGATGGTACTCTTTATCAAGAAGTAGTACCTTCTAATCAATTAGAACTTGCGCTTTGGCTAGAGTCTGAGCGTATGTTACATGCAAGAGTAGATAGTACAGGCATAGAAATACAAAAGGAAAAAGTAAAAAATGAACGCTATGAGCGTTTTGATGCTGTTGCTTATGGTTCTATTTTGGAAGAAACCTTGAAGCGAGTTTATACTGAGCATCCTTACAAATCGTATGTCATTGGTTCAATGGAAGATTTAGAGACAGCCAAACAAATTGATTATGAAAAGTTTTATGAAACCTATTATGTTCCTAATAATGCCGTAGTGAGTATTGCTGGAGATATTGATGTCAAAAACGCAAAACTATTAGTAGAAAAATATTTTAAAGGAATACCAAAAAGAAAAAAAATAGTTCAGCCTCAAATTAATGAGCCATCTCAAAGAGAAGAAATTCGTGATAGTGTTTTTTATGATAACATTCAACTTCCTGCTGTTATTCAAGCCTTTAAAGTGCCTTCTTACGAACAAAGTGATTATTACGCTTCCAAAATGTTGTTTGCTCTTCTTTCTAAAGGTAAAGATTCAAGACTTTCAAAAGCCATAAAAGATGAACAACAAAAAGCTGTTTTTGTAGGAAATTTTGCTTTAGATGTAGAACAAAATCCTAGTATTGCTCTTGCTTTCGGAA
Organism: Bernardetia sp. ABR2-2B; assembly: GCF_037126435.1. Lineage (GTDB taxonomy): Bacteria > Bacteroidota > Bacteroidia > Cytophagales > Bernardetiaceae > Bernardetia. The sequence continues at coordinate 1,795,487 of NZ_CP147020.1, forward strand.
TCAGTTCGCAGCAGACTTCTCCCTTAACTTTAGAAAAAGCCATGAATGAAGAATATGAAAAATTAAAAAATGAGTTGATTGAAGAACAAGAATTACAAAAATTACAAAACCAATTTGAAGCTGATTTTTATACTCAAAATAGTACCATTGCAGGAATTGCAAAAACATTAGCTAGTAATTATGTCTATAAAGGAAATGCAAATCTTATACATACAGAAATTGAAAATTATATGAAGGTAACAAGAGAAGAAATTCAAGAAGCTGCAAAAAAATACCTTATCAAAGAAAATAGAGTAACACTATATTACTCACCCAAAAATAAAGTTAGAAATTAAATCAAAAAAATGAAAAATAAACTTATCCTAAGTAGTGCCTTTTTGGTTACTTTTTTATTTACTCAGTGTACACTTCTCCCTTCAAGCTCTACCACCACAAAATTAGACCGAAGCAAAGCTCCAAAAGCTACTCAAATCAGCCAAATAGAAATAGCAGAATCTAACTCTTTTACTTTAGAAAATGGATTACAGGTTCTTGTAATTGAAGACCACAAAACACCCCAAGTTTCTTATTCTTTGGTTGTTGATTATGACCCAATTATGGAAGGAAAACGTGTTGGGATGTTAAATATATTTGGTTCTATGCTAAGTTACGGAACAGAAACACGTACGAAAGCAGAAATAGATAAAGAAATTGATTTTATAAGTGCAAGTCTGACTACTTCTGCCAGAGGAATCTATGCTTCATCATTAAAGCGTTATTCAGATAATGTACTATTCGTCTTTTCGGATATTCTTTATAATCCTTCATTTAGAAATGAAGAGCTGAAAAAAGTGAAAAATGATGCTTTATTAAATCTTAAATATTTGCCTTCTAGTCCTGAAAAAATTGCAGAAAATGTAGTTTCAAAGATAAATTATGGAAATAACCATCCGTATGGAGAAGTCGAAACAGAAGCTACTCTACAAGCTGTCAAGAGTGAAGATTTAAAAGATTTTTATCAAACGTATTTCCGTCCAAATATTTCTTATCTAGCTATTGTTGGAGATATTACACTAGAAGAAGCAAAAGCACAAGCTAAAAAACACTTTTCTCAATGGGAAAAAAAAGAAGTTCCTAGCACCAAATATAATGCTCCCAAAGCAGTAGAAAAACCACAAGTAGCCATTTCGAATCGTGTAGAAGCAGCTCAAACAACTCTAAGTATTACTTATCCTGTTTTCTATCCATTAGATAATAGCAGAGATTGTATGGCTACCAAATTAATGAATGAGGTTTTGGCAAATAGTGCCTTTCAAAACCTTTATAAAAATGAAAATAAAAACTACGACTTTGATGTGTATTCTACGCTGCCACCCAATAAGCTTTCTTCTTCCTTTACTATGTCCACCACTGTTAGTAATAATGTTATAGATAGTGTAGTTGTTCAGTTTTTAAAAGAGTTAGAAAAAATAAAAGATGAGCCTATTTCTAAAATAGAACTGAATAAAGCAAAAGCAACTATAATTGGTTCTTTTGTTCGTTCTTTAGAAAACCCTCAAACGATAGCTAATTTTGCTATTGATATTGCTAGAAATAATTTACCTACTGATTTTTATACTAACTATATTCAAAAAATAAATACTATAACAATAGAAGATATTCAGAGAGTTGCTCAAAAATACATCAAACCAGAAAATATTACTATCGTAGCAGTAGGCGACCAAAACGTTTTAATAGAAAAATTAGCTCCTTTTGGAAATATTCAAATCTATGATACTTTTGGAGAAATGGCAGCACAAGCAGACCAACGTATTTTGATAGGAATGACTGCTGAAAAAGTAATACAAAATTATTTGAATAAAATTGGAGGAAAAAAATGGAATGAAGTTACTTCGATGGAAAAAGAACAAAAAATAAGTATTGCAGGAACACAAATAGAACAAAAAATACACATTCAAAATCAACAAAAAGTAGCCTTAGAAGTAGTTAAGCGAGGCATGAAACAAATTTATAATGGAAAAAAAGCTTATTTGATAACACAAGACACAATACAAGAATTGCCTTCTATACAAGCAGTCAGTATAAGAGAACAAACTTTTATTAATCCTTATTATAAATATGATAAGTCAAATGGTTACACCTTCGAATTAGTGGGCGCACAAGTTGTAGATGAAAAATCTGTATTTGAAGTAAAAATTATCCATAAAGAGTATGGAGAAAAACTACAATACTTCGATCCCAAAACAGGTTTGCTAATTAAAGAGGTTTCGGCAGAAGGCGAAATGATTATAAAAGACTATCGTAAAGTTGGAAGTACAAACCTTTTAGTGCCTTACAAAATGGAAGGAAATTCGCCACAAGGAGCATATAAAATAGAAGTAAAAAAGATAGAGTTAAATCCTAGTATTGATGCTAAAGTATTTATGGTGGAATAACCACTTTGGAACAACAAAAAATACTTCACTGATAAACTTAAACTTATCAATGAAGTATTTTTTTATGAATAAAGAAAAATTAAAAATCTTCTTTGCGTTCGGTCTGAATACGAATAGATTCGTCGTGAATAAGTTTGAAAATTGATGAAACAAAATCTGGATTAATCTCCATTGTTTCTGCCCACTCAGGACGACTCTCAAATACTTTCTGCCAACGGTCTAACTGAAAAACAGGCAAATTATTTTCTCTTTTGTAATCTCCAATTTGTTTTACAAGCTCCAAACGAGCTACAAAGCTTTCTACTACTTCTCTATCAATTTTATCAATCTGATTACGCAATTCTTGTAATTTATTTGAAAGTCCTGCATCTTTAAGTGTTTCTAAGTTTCCTGTACGAACCACTAATTTATCCAAAATTTCGGCTAATCTTTGTGGCGTAACTTGCTGTTTGGCATCACTCCAAGCTTCATCTGGGTTTCTATGCGTTTCGACCATTAAACCTTCATAATTCAAATCCATTGCCTTCTGACAAAGTGGGTAAATAAGTTCACGCTTTCCTCCAATATGACTTGGATCGCAAAGAAGAGGCAAAGTAGGTAATTTACTTTTGAGTTCGATAGCCAATTGCCACATCGGTTCGTTACGGTATTTTGTATTTCCATAACTAGAAAAACCACGGTGCAAGGCTGCCATTTTATTGATTCCAGCTTGATTAATACGTTCGATTCCACCCATCCAAAGAGCAACATCTGGGTTAATCGGATTCTTGACAATAACAGGAATATCAATTCCTTTCAAAGCATCTGCAATTTCTTGCATTGTAAACGGATTAACGACACTTCTTGCACCAATCCATAAAATATCCACTTCGTGTTTGAGTGCTTCTTCTACATGTTCTGGTTTGGCTACTTCGGTTGTAGTCAGCTTTCCAGTTGCTTTTTTGACATCTAAAAGCCATTCTAAACCAATCTTTCCAACACCTTCAAAGTTATTCGGACGTGTACGAGGCTTCCAAATTCCTGCTCTCAAAACTTGTACTCGCTCATCTTTAGAAATATCTTGACAGGTTTCCATCAATTGTTCTGGCGTTTCGGCACTACAAGGACCAGCAATGAACAATGGTTTTTTTTCGGTATTCCAGTTTGGGTTATTTGGAAACCACGATGATAAAGGGGCAAATTCCATAAATATATAGATAAAGTTGTCTGATTAAATACAAACAACAACGTAAATTATTCTAAATTAAAATTCAAAGGTAATTAAAATATGATTTGTAAAGTAGCTAGAACTTTCTAAATATTGTAAGAAAGACTACTTTACAGGTTTGTGTTCGGCTAATTTTTGTTGTAAAGCTTGAAGATATTGCTGCACTTGCTCTGATAGTTGCGTACTGTTCTTGAAATGTTTTTTAACGAAAGTATCATTGTTAAGTTGTTCGGCTTGTATCGTTTCTACGTATTCAAAAGGGGAAAATTCTTCCTTTTCTTCGTCTAACTTTTCTTTTTTTGCTTTTTTAAATTGCTTTCTAAGTTCTTGATAAACAAGTGGTTCTACTTTTGTTTCTATTTCTTTCCAAAGAGAAGCCGAAATTTGAACGAAAATAAGCTCTCCATCTTTATCAATAATTTTGGTTAGATGAGCTGTCTCAAAAGCAGCATTATTTAGGTTCTTATCGTTTTGAGAATTTTCAGAATCTTTCATTTTCGCTTAATCAAAATTTATTACTACATAAAATTAACACACTTTAAAGATAGACAAATAGGGTAGAATTATTTTTTGTTCGTCTTTATCTCAAACAATTATTTTTTCTTACTTTTTTTATTTTCAAAATCTATTTCAACTATGCCAATCAAAATAAAGTATCTTCAGCTTATTACCAAACAATTGAGTGGACAAATTACTGAAAAAGAATCGCAAATGCTACAAAAATGGTTGTCTAAAAGTCCATTAAATCAAGTTCTTTTTGCAGACCAACAAAATATTTGGCAATCTTTTCATAAGAAAAACCTTTCTGCTTAAAATATATTTCTAAAAAATTGTAGCTTATTGATAAGAGAATTAATAAATTTGAACTTTATTAATTCTCTTTTTCTATTTTGAGCAGAATATAAAATCTGTTATACCTAAATTGCTTTCGTCATTGTCTGATTTTATCCCTCCTTTTGATTCTGATTCTTCTTCAAAAAAAACTTCTAAATCCAATCTACACAATTTATTTTCTGTGTGGTTGGTTATTTTAGGTGTTGTTTTGGGTCTATATGCGATTGATAGCTATGAACAACCTGTAAATTTTGATTTATCCGTCAAAAAACCAAAAGCTAAAGAATTATTTGTTCCTCCCTCAACAGATTTTCTTTATCAACAAGTTGCAAAACAAACCTTTTTTTTAGTTGATTCTTTAGAACTAGCTCGTAAAAATAGCATTGATACTTCGGCACAGCGTATTTTACTGACTGGCGACTCTATGTCAGAAGGTTTATACTTAGCTTTTCGAAGCTATGCAAGTCATAACAACCATTATTTGAAAGGCAGAATTTGGTATAGTTCGCTTACCATTCAATGGAGCAAAACAGATAGTTTGGAGCGTTTAATAGAAATTTATAAGCCTACAATTGTGATTTTTACGCTAGGCGCAAATGAGCTTTTCCGTACTGATATTTACGAACGAGAAAAAGATATTCAAGATATTATTGCACAAGCTGGAGATACGCCTTTTATTTGGGTAGGTCCTCCAAACTGGAAAGACGATACAGGAATTAATGAAATTATTGAGCGAAATATGCCTTCAAATACGTTTTTCTTGTCTAAAGATTTAGAGTTTGATAGAGAAAGAGATGGCGCACACCCAACACGAGAATCGTCAAGATATTGGGCTGATACGATTGCAACTTGGATTATGAATAAATCTCGCCATAAAATCTTATTAGAAAAACCTGTTTCGGAAGGTTCGGATAATAAATAAGAAGAATATTAGTAAACTACATTCTTAATCGTTTGAAATTTCATACAATTTATAAATATAAAATATATCCGTGTGAATAGTATCAAACTCTGGATATTTTTCAGTCAATAGCTTTCTTTCTTGTATAAGAGCTTTAGCCTCTAAACGAGAGTTAAATAGTTCATTTTCATTTAATAGATTTGAAAAAAGTTTTGTATGAGCAAAATTTAGTAAATATTTACCTTCTATATCATCTGATAAATCTTGAATAGATTTACTAGTTGGTTTATATCCTTCAATTTTGAGTAAAGATTGAAAAACTCTATCACAAATATCATATCCTAGAAATTTGTATTGAGAATCTAGTATCGTTTCATCTTTGTCAGATACATCAATACAAGCCATCAAATAAAAATTTTTCCCAATTTTTTTATACTCTTCAACTAGGCTTTTAGCAATATCTATATCATACAAAAAATCATTATTTTCGCTCTTATCAGTAGGTAATAGATTAACATGTTTTATAAATAGTTCAAGTTCTTCTTTATTTTCATTTGGAATAGGATTAAATCTAAATGCTCCATAACGAAAAACACCTTTATAATTACTTTCAGTTTTGCTAGTAGGGTGGTTTTTTCCCATTAATAAATAACCTATTTCCATAATTCAAAATTTACAATTCATCATTCACAATTAAGAAATTTAGTGCATTCTATCGCCACGAAGCTCCAAACTTTCCATAATTTCAGATTCGTAATTCAAAAATTCTTGCCAACGTTTATCTACTATTTCTTTTGGTAAATATTGCTTTGCCAAACCAATAAAAACGGTATAATGACGAGCTTCTGAAACCATTAGTTCACGATAAAATTTCTTTAGTTCTTCGTCTTCCATTGTATTTGAAAGCATTTTGAAACGCTCACAGCTACGTGCTTCTATCAGCGCATTTACTAACAAATTATCCAAAAGTCGCATTTCTTCACTTCCTCCTTTTACCATAAACTTACGAAGTTTGAGTGCATACTCATCTTTGCGTTTTCCTCCAAAAGTTAGATTTCGTTTTCTGAGTTGATCCAAAACCATTTCAAAATGTGACCACTCTTCGGCTACAATAGGAGAAAGCGTATCGACAAGGTTTGGGTAATGATTATAGGTTACAATAAGTGAAATACAAGAAGAAGCTGCTTTTTGCTCACAATAAGCGTGGTCTGTCAAGATAGCTTCAATACTTTCTTGAGCTAGTTCTGTCCAGCGTGGGTCGGTTGGGAGTTGAAGGTGTAAAATAAAGTTAGAATTTAGAATTAAGATTTTAGAAATAAATACAGGCAAATAAAGTTATGAAAAGATATTTATAACAGTTAATACTATTGCAAATCGTCGCACAACTAATTTACGATTTCTCCACGTAATTTTCGGATGCGTTTCCTTGCTTCTACTACATAAACACTTCCTGCGTAATCTACAAGTTGTTTTTTGTAATATTCTTCTGCTTTTTCTGTGTTACCAAGATTTTCTTCATAGATTTTTCCTAAGAGAAAATTAGCATCATCGCCAAAAATATCTGTTGGATTGAGTTTCAAAACAGTTTGTAGTTTTTCGGCTGCCTCATCAAAACGTCCCATTTTTTGCAAAATAGTAGCTTCTTTCCAGTAAATTTCATCTGTCAGAGAATGGTCTTCAAAATGATTACGCATTTTTTTATAAGCTGATAAAGCATCTTCATACTGCTGTTGGAAAATCAATAAGTCAATGGCTGCATATTCTCTCATTGCTGTTTCAGAAGAATCCAAGCCTGTATTGTCTTGAATCAAGATAGACAAATCCATTGCATCGTTGGCAATCTCTCTTGAAGTAGCTAATTTCAGAATATCCAAATGTGCTTTGGCAAGTTTAAAATCTCCACTAAAATACGAAAGTTTGGCGTTTTTGAGTTTGGCTGTATAACCTAATGGCGTTTCTTTCTCTGTTTTTTCTACCTGTGAGTACAATAAAGTTGCCTCCCAAGGTTCATTTTTTAATACATAAATATCTCCCAAATCTAGTTTTACTTGACTCAAAAGCTGATGAGGCACACCTCTAATTTCTGTGATTTTATTGAGCGTATTTATAGCTACTTCTTTTTGATTGAGATAAAAAGCCTGTAAGAGAGCCATATTACGAGCTGATTTTGCTGTACTTGGATTCCAGCCTATTTCTGCAAGTGTTTGTTCGTAATCATTGACAAGCGACTTTATTTCTTCTTTATCGATAGGAAACTGATTTTTTATGTATTCTTCCTTCGAAGCCATCAAAAAATGTTTGGCTTGTGAATAAATCAATCTTCCTTTATAATTTTCTGTCAGATGACCAAAAATAGCCGTAGCACTTTTCCATTCTTCATTATTATAGGCAAGCATTCCAATTTCCATTATTTTTACGCCTTCTGATTTATTTCTTCTATCTAGTGCTTTTGCTTGTCTGAAAGCCATCATAAAATTCTTTCTTTGAAGAAAATACCAAACCAACATTTCGCTGAAAACCTCATCGTTAGGGTTTTTCTGTATGGCTTCATATAACATCGGCTCTACCATATCCCATTCTTCATCTTCCGACAAACGAGATTGTAATAAATGTTGAACATAAGGCGCATCATTAGGCTGTTTTTTGAGTAAAATCAAAAATTGCTCTACCATTTTATCTGGTTTTCCCATTGCTAAATAAAGAAGTCCCAAATCCATATCATAGTTTTCTTTTGTGTTTTTTTGAGCTTGTAAATAAAGCTTTTCAGCATATTCATAAAATCCTTCATGTGCTAGTACACGAGCAGCCACACGAGCCAAATGAGAATTTGATTTAATAGAATTGATGTACTCGTCAAAATGCTTATCTGCTTTTTTGTCTTCTCTTTTTTGGAGTAAAAGTTTAGCATAATCAATATTCATTTTTGGGTCTAAAGGTCGGTCTTTCAAGCATCTTTCTATATATTTTTGAGCTTCTTTCAATTCTTCTAAGCGAATAAGTGCATCTAAATAATTATTGTAGATATAAGAAGCTGAAGGATTTTTTTTCGCTATTTTTTCATAATATTGAACTGCTTTTTCGTATTCCCCTTGTTCGTAATACTCATCTGCTAGAGCCAAATCTTGTGTGTTTTGAGCAAAAACAGTTAGAGAAGAGGAGAAAAAAGCAATTAATAATATAGATAGGAAGAGTTTGATAGGATTATATTTTTTCATAGATAGAGTTTTCATTATTTCACAGACTAAAGTCTATGGTACATTTACTCACGCTAAAGCATAAGCTATATAGTATTACAATTTATCACAAAAACACGACTTATTTTTAAGAATTTATTTTTTTTAACGCCTTATTACAATTATTGTTGCTTACTTTTGTACAGATTGAAATTTGTTAAGGAAAAGGCAAGTCATTTTCCCTACCTTTCATTCACTAATCACTAAAAATTAATCGTTAATCATTATTTTTATGCCTCCTAAGTCAAGAAAAGCAAGTGAATCATACGTTACGATGACCGAAATGGTTTTGCCCAATGATACCAATCCCTTGAATAATTTAATGGGTGGAAGACTGATGCACCTTATGGATATTGCAGCAGCTATTTCAGCTCAAAAGCATTGTAATCGTGTCGTAGTTACTGCTTCTGTTGATAATGTTTCGTTTGAGGCTTCTGTTCCTTTAGGTGGCGTGGTTACATTAGAATCTCATGTCAGTCGTGCTTTTAATTCTTCTATGGAAGTATATGTGGAGGCGTATGGAGAGAATATTTTGGAAGGCTCTGGAAGAAAATTAGCATATAAAGCCTTCTTGACTTTTGTAGCCGTCGACCAAATGGGAAATCCTATCAATGTTCCTGAACTTGAACCCGAAACTGAAAAAGAAATTATGCTTTTTGATGGTGCTTTGCGTCGTCGTCAGCTTCGTTTAGTTTTAGCAGATAGGATGAAGCCAGAAGAAGCTACTGAACTTAAATCACTTTTCTTCAAAATAAATCCAGAAGGAAAACAAAAATAAATATCCTGTTTTGTAAATAACTCTATTCTAGTTTTTAGGATAGAGTTTTTGTTGTGGTATGAAGAGAGCTTTTATGTTACATCTTCATTTATTTCTTCACTTTTATAAGTCTTATAAAAACTAGCTGTTGCCATTCCTCCAATTACTATCCAAACAGCTGAAAAGATTCTTTTACCTCTTGTGTTATATAAATGATATTCTTCTTCTGTTATATTTTTTATAAACTTACCATAACGATTTTGTAGTTGATAGATTTTGTTTTCATAAACTGCTGTTACACCGTCTTTGGTATCATAATCTACATTGATTGCACTATAAATAAAAAATGAAATGAGTAAAGCGACATACACAACTACTCCTATTGCTATTTTAGAAATATAAGAAGGCAAACCTTTAAAGACACCAAAAATACTAGGTTTTTCTTCTGTTCCTCTTTTTCCGACTGCAAGACCATATCCAATAAGTCCCATACAACCAATTTGGCAAACAAACATGAAAGAAAAGCTAAGAAAAGAAGTATCTATCACAACTAAAGTAATAATATGAATAATAGTAACTATTACTAGATAAATGACTGAAATATAATAGAGAGACTTCATTGTATTATTTTTTATAAATGAAAATATTAATGTACAAAAAAATCCCAATACAAAAGAAATATTTTCTGTATTGGGGTTTATATTTTATCTAGCCTTTGTTGGTGTTTTAGCGAAGCGACACCAACAAATACACGTATAAAACCAATTTGAAAAACATATAAAAAAGAAAAGCTAAGAAAATAAGTTGCATTGGCATTTAGATGTTACTTTTAAGAAAGTGATTCAACAGTAAAAGCAGAAAACACAATTATAAATCTTCATTTGATAAGAAAATGGGCGTTATTTTCACTCAAAAAAAACTCTTCTAAAATTAGCCTCAGTCCTCTGACAAAAGATTTTAAATTTAGATAAAAAAAAGCCATAATTGAGTTTCTCACAAAATTTTTCTCACAAAATTTTCTCAATTATGGCGAAAGCAAAGTATGCTTCTAGTGGTAAAGTTACAAAATTAGTTAGTGTTTTATCTTCTCATTTAAAAGGGTTTCATTTAGCCCGAGTTCAATTTATAGGTCTTTTTGTAATAGCTGTTATAAAGGTAGGTCTAGGAGGTTTAATTCAAATTGCAACTGCGTTTGAAAGGAATGTAGAATACAGTTCTTCTTTACGTCGTATAGAACGCTTTTTAAATTATTATGAGCTTGATTTTCAAGCAATTACTAATTTGATTATTTCCTTAGAAGGCATTGAACAATGGGAAAATATCGTACTGTGTTTGGATAGAACGAATTGGAAAGTTGGAAAAGAGCATATTAATATTTTGCTTCTCTCAGCAGCTCATAAAGGGGTATCTATTCCTCTTTGTTGGTCTGTACTTTCGAGGACAGGAAATTCAGCTACTCAACAACGAATTGATTTGATAGAAGATTTCTTAAATCAATTTCCTAATTTATCTATTACTGCTCTTGTAGCAGATAGAGAGTTTATAGGTAAAAAATGGTTTTTCTATTTAGCTACAAAAAAATTTGATTTTGTAATGCGTATAAAATCTAACTTTAAAGCTACTAGAAAAGGGAAAACAAAGTCTATTGTAGCATGGTGTAGAGGGCTTTCGATTTCAGAAACCTATCAACTAGATGGAACATTTGTAGTCAATGAAGCAGAGGTATATTTATCTGTAAGTCGAACACAAAAAGGATATATTTATTTAGCATCACCTGTTTTATTGGATAATATTTTTGAAATTTATAAACAACGTTGGGAAATCGAAACGTTGTTTAAAGCACTAAAATCACAAGGTTTTAACTTAGAAAATACAAAATTAACAGAACCAAATAAAATAGCTAAATTAATTGCTTTGTGTTCCATTGCCTTTGTTTGGTGTTACAAAGTAGGAGAATGGAAACATAAAAAAACAAAAATAAGAGTCTGTTCAAATGGATATAATGAATACTCTTTTTTCAGATATGGATTAATAGAAATTAAAAAAATACTCAATAATCCAATGACTAGTGAAACTAAATTTGATCAAAAAATTAAAGTTTTGTCAATGGAGTAAGAAAATTAGCTTAAACAGAAAAAGAAAAAAATTAAGTATGTTATGTTTAGAAAAACGAATAATTGTTTGAATAAATGGCTTTCTATTTAGATTTTTGGCTAAATTGAATAAATTATATGCCCAGACTTTATATAGCTATAATTTAACTGGCTAAATTAACTTGAATCTATGCGTAAGAAAATTAAAGAACGAATCAAAAAAACTTCTCACAATATTCGTAATCATAAACGAGTAGAGGGTTTTGAGCGTTTTTTAGAAAATATTTACTTTAGAAAAAATCCAGAGTTTAATTTATATCTAATTTTAGGGATTTTTTTTTCTAAGATACAAAAGGATGCTGTCCCAGACAGAGCTAGTGGAATTGCTTTTAATCTTACCTTAGCTATTTTTCCATTTGTTATCTTTTTGTTTACTCTCATTCCTTACTTACAAATTCCAGATTTAGAGGAACGCATTTTTACAGAACTCAATGCGATTGTGCCTAATGGAATTTATGCTTTTATAGATACCACTATTTATGATATTGTCAGCAAACAACGAGGAGGGCTTTTGTCTTTTGGTTTTGTGGCTGCTCTTTTTGCTGCAACAAGTGGAACAATCGGATTTATGGATGCTTTTAGCCGTTCACAGCGAATTATTGATAAGCGAAATTTTATTAAAAAAAGAATTACTGCTCTAAGTCTAACACTTATATTTACAGTTCTTTTATTACTAACTATTGTTTTGATTATTGTAGGAGAATATTTACTCAATTTCTTGATTTTTCATGGTCTTTTAAGTGAAAATGGTCTTTATTATAGCATTCAAGTGTTGAGATATATTTTTGCATTTTTGATTATTCTCCTAACGCTTTCCATGTTGTATCGTTTTGCTCCTGCTCTCAAAATTCCTTGGAGAACGTATGGCGTAGGTGCAGTTTTGGCTTCTCTTTCTTGTGTTTTGGTGTCGGTAGGTTTTTCTTCTTATATCAATTATTTCAATACCTATAACCGTCTATACGGCTCTATTGGCACTTTTATAGGGTTTATGTTTTGGCTTTTCGTAATCTCTCTTGTTATTTTATTTGGCTTTGAGATAAATGTAAGCATAGAAAAGGCTAGAAAAATAGCTGTTCGAAGGTATAGAGTTTGGAAAGAGAGTCGAACTAAAAACTTAAAGATGAACGATAAAGAAGAAGAGGAAAAAGAAGAAAAAATAATCAATGAAGCACAAGATGCAAAGTCAGAAGAGCAAGTAGAAAAAGAAGTAAAAGATGAGATTAAAAAAGAGGTAGAAAATCAAGCGAAATCATCAGATTAGGAATAAAAAACAATCCCAATGTACAAATAGGCTTTTATTCTACAAAAAAATACTCTTGCCAAGTAGAAAAAGCAGGACGCTCTTTTCCATCTTCATCTAAAAGACCTGTATCTCTCCAAATCAAACCCAAATCTTGAGTATCTTCTGGAAAAAATTCTAATAACCTATCATAATCTCTGTGCGCCCACCAAATGACAAATTCATAGTTTTGCTCTTGTGCATTTTCAAGGAGTGTTTCTAAATAAATATTTTGTTCTGTTTCAGAAGAAGGAATAAAAATATCTAAATTAGGAATCGATAAATCTTGCGCTATCGTATTAGTTTCAACAAAGGCAATAGGCTTTGAAGTTTGGGAGTGTAGAAAGTCAAAAGCACCTTGAAATTCTTCTTTTGTGTGTTTGTTCATAATGAAAGCATAAAAACTAATCGCCAAAAAATCAGATTTACTACTATATTCTCTAATCTCATTTACAAAATCTGTAGGCTGCTGATACCAATTATGTAAGGTAAAAGATTCGGCTACTTTTAAAGTAGGATATTTTTCTTTCAAACGAGTTCGTATTTTATCTCCTAGCTGTTTGTATTCATTCCACTTACTAATGCTGTTCTTTTTCAGTTCATTTACTTCCATTGCCATCACTAAATAATCAGGCGAAAATCTATCTACCAAATACTCCAAATAACGAAAATAACCATTTTCTATATGTTCGTCTGTAAGTGAGTTATAAGCAGGAACTTTCCCATCATAATCTTCTTGCAAATCAGTACGAACAGTATTCAATATACTTACAGAAAGAAGCAACTCATGGCTATTTATCCTGCGACTAACTTTTGAATCTATCTCATCAGTAAAAGCTGTTGGAAGTTCAGTCTGATTTATAAGAGCCTCCCAAGGAATCGTATTATCTATATGTTCCGAATAAATATCAGCATTTTTTTCAATAAAATTATAAGTGCCATTAACAGATTCTATACTAAACTCATACGGAAAAGTAGTGAAGCCCATTTTATAATTTCGTTTCTCGGCTTCTACATTATCTTTACTACAAGAAATTAAAAATAGAAGAGAAAAAAGTAGTGCAAAGTAGATTTTCATAAGAAAAGTAGATTTAAGAGGTTCTTTTTAAGTAACTTAATCAAATTTGATGCTCATTTCAAGCAACGATTAAATACTTTTTTTGGAAAACTATGAACTATCTATATACTATCCATCAGTGGGAGTTGAAAAGTACACTCAAAATCTAAATTATAGCAAAAGTCTTCCTCCTCATCCTCTTTTATTTGTCCTTTGCCTTTAATATGCATGTTACTCCTACTGCTATCGTAAGCATTAAATTTTAACTGTATTTGTTCGACGAGAAAGCTACTGCCTTCCCAGTAAATTCTAGAATAAGCACACATTGTTTCTAGTTCTTGATTTTTATTAAAATCAATGCCAGTATTTTCTACAAACAGCACAAATGAAGATTCTTTTGCTTCAACATTTAGAATAATGAAACCATCTATTATATCAATTGAAGTATTAATGACTTTAAATATTGAACTTTCTATTTTTAGGTAACTCATACTACTAATTTAGTTTTTTTTATCGGACTTATCTTGTCCCCTACTATTTCTTATCATCAAAGAAAATTTCACTTAGTGTAAAAAAAACACACTTATTTCTAAAAATTTGAAACCTTTATCAAAAAAGTAGCGTTAATAGAACTAAATATCTTATTGTTAAATATACACTAAGATTAAAATCTACCAGCAAGAGAAATTCTATCACCAAATTTACCTTATCATTTTAACTTAACCACAATCACTTATGTCTGACACAAGCCGAGAAAGAGATTTAGTTTTAGCTCCCAACGAATACGCCTTTATTTCTGACCAAACAAAGGGAAATATCAATGTTTATGTAGGTCCTTACAAAACAAGTCTTGCCAATACTGACCGTCCTGTTAGATTTGATGATGCTACCAAGCGTTTTGAGAAATGTAATTTAGAAGATTCTATGCGCTCTTTTGTTATTGCCCCAGAGGGTTGGTATGTAGTCTTGAAAAATCCTTCAAAAGATAATAATCCACCAAAAGTAGGAACAAGTAATAATTTGGCAGAACTCAATGTAGGACGAAAAATAAATATTTCAGGTCCTATTTCTTTTGCGCTTTGGGCAGGACAAATGACACGAGTAATCCGTGGTCATAATCTAAGTTCAAATCAGTATTTATTAGTTCGTGTCTATGATGAGCAACAAGCACGAGAAAATTGGGGTAAATCTGTCATCAAGACAAAAGAAGGAGAAGACAAAGAAGTAAAAGAACTCAAGAAAGTAGCTGAAAGTCTTACTATGGGGCAGCTTCTCATTATTCGTGGCGATGCTGTTTCATTTTACATTCCACCAACAGGAATTGAAGTTGTCAGAGATGAAGATGCTTATGGCGATGAATATGTACGTGAAGCCGTAACCTTGGAGCGTTTGGAGTATTGTATTTTGCTTAATGAAGACGGAAACAAACGCTACATTCAAGGACCAAAAGTAGTTTTTCCAGAACCAACAGAAGAGTTTATTGAGAAAAATGGAATGCGAAAATTTAAAGCCATCGAACTCAATGAAATGAGTGGATTGTATATAAAAGTAATTGCACCATACAAAGAAGGTAAAAAAGAGTACAAAGAAGGTGACGAACTTTTCATTACTGGAAAAGACCAAATGATTTATTATCCTCGTCCAGAACACGCTGTTGTTCGTTATGGAAACAAAGAGCGTCATTATGCCATTGCCATTCCAGCAGGAGAAGGGCGTTATTATCTCAACAGAAAAACAGGAACAGTTGCACTCAAAAAAGGTGCTGCTATGTTTTTGCCAGACCCTAGAGAATTTGTTTTGGTACGAAGAGTTTTGACAGAAAAACAAACCTCACTTTGGTTTCCAAATAACAATGAAGCTATGCAGTACAACATGGCTTTACAAGATATTGCCAAGAATGATAATTTTGTTACTGATTTTGAACTGCAAGAGCAAAACCAAGCTCCACAACGTCCACAAGAACAATTACGCAAGAAAGCAAAGATTTCTGATGAGATGGTAGGCGATGAGTTTAATCGTGATAGCAGTTTTACGCCACCTCGCATGATTACGCTTGATACAAAATTTGAGGGTGCTGTTACGATTGCGCCTTGGACAGGTTATGCTGTTTTGGTGGTCAGTAAGACAGGAAAACGAAAAGTTATTGAAGGTCCTCAATCGTATTTATTAGAGTATGATGAAGAATTAGAAGGCATTGAACTTTCAACAGGAACTCCAAAGACAACTGCAAATTCTATCAAAACCGTTTATTTGAGAGTTTTGTATAATAAAGTTTCTGATGAAATAATGGCAGAATCGGCAGATTATACGCAAGTCAGAATCCATCTTTCATACCGTGTCAATTTCGAAGGAAGTTCTGACAAGTGGTTCAATGTAGAGAATTATGTCAAGTTTTTGACTGACCATATGCGTTCATATATCAGAAATACAGTCAGAAGATACCCAATTATGGAATTTTATGCCAATGGAATTACTATTTTAAGAGATGCTATTTTGGGAGAATCTGACAAGAAAACAGGAAAACGCACAGGAAGGCTTTTTGAAGAAAACGGAATGCGTATCTATGATGTAGAAATTTTGGATATAAGTTTAGGTGATGCGAATATTGAAAATTTACTGGTTTCTTCGCAGCAAGATACTGTTATGCAAACGCTTCGTATTAATTCTGAAAAACGAAAACTAGAGTTTACACAGGAAAGTGAAGCCATTACAAGACAAATTGCAGCGACACAGTCTGAAACTAAACAGAAGTTATACGAATTTCAGAAACAAGAAACCCAAAAACTCTTAGAGGTTACATTAGCCAAAATTGAGAGTGAGATAATGAGCAAAGAGCGTCATTTACAAGCTAGGTTAGAAGAACAAAAATCATTGAATCAAATCAATGATGACGAGCTAATAAGACAAAAAGCAAAAGATGCCGTAGAAATAGAAAAAGCTCAAAAGCAGTTGGAGCAGTACATTTTGGAAGAGCAAACTGAAGTAGAAGCTGTAGTAGCAAAAGCAAAAGCCGTTTCTCCAGATTTGATTGCAGCCTTACAATCGTTCTCTGATAAGGAACTCGCTCAAAAAATGGCTGATTCAATGGCACCGTTGGCTATTTTGGGAGGAAAGTCAATCGCTGATGTCTTTGGAAATCTTTTGAAAGGAACGCAAATTAGCTCTGTTTTGGATAATTTGAAACTGAATGAGAATACGGAAGAGTAAAACCATTATTCTGTAATTTTTCATAAAACCATATTTGACTTTTTTGTTAGATATGGTTTTACTATTTTTAATCAAAAAAAACACTCTACTTTATGGAATTACAAGGAAATATTAATATTCTAACAAAAGATTTTAACTTAGATGAAATCACTCTTTTAGGTGTTAATCTTAATCAAAATAGCAATATATTATTAGACAAACTATCTATAACAGAAAAAGAGATTACTGGGAATAGTTGGGTTAATACACACAACGACGATTTTTATTGTTATAGAACATCAGATAATAAAATTGTAGAATTTTTAATTAGAAAAGAAGGTTTAGACCCTTTGAAAATAAAAGAGGAGCAAGATATTGAGAATTTATTTGGCAAAGCAGATTCTATAGAAAAGAAAAATAGTTGGCATTACTATTTCTATTCTAATAAGAATTTAGTTGTTTCTTGGCATAATAGAGATAAAAAAATATGGGGTATTTATATTGGAAATACTAGAATTACTCCTACAATTTATACAGTCAAAGATTTTTTGGAGATTTATCTTCAATTCGTAGATTTAGTTCCAAAGCAATCCGAATGGAATGAAGAAGCTATTTCTTCTAATCCTCCTAGACTTTATAGATTACAACAACTTAAATCTTTAATGAAAGCCTTTGATATAGGAGAGAATTTATCAAAAGACTTTAAAAATGGAAGCTTTCTAAGAGGTAGAGGTGCATTCGAATATAAATTAATTAATAATGATGTAGAAAAATACGTAGATAATTTAGAATCACAAAGCTATAAAGAACGAAAAAAACGGCAGTTAGAAGATTATAAAATACAAAATGGACGTTCCTTGTCATTTACATTTACAAAATTTCTAGACGTAATAGAACGAGCAGACAACCTTTTAAAAATCAATAGTGGAGTGATGGAAGCTAGTACAATTATGGGAGGATATACTGTAAATAAAGTTTGGGATTTAGCTAATAGCATTGACAAAGAAAAACTAGATGAAGTAAAAGATTTACTATGTTCAATGATAGATTCAGAACAAAAAACCTTTTCACAAAAAATATTAACAGAAAAATACAATTTTCCAGATGTTGACTTAGAAGAAATTGATATGGACTGGTGGTAGATTAGCAATCAGATAATAACTAGCTTTATTAGAGCAAAAGATAGATGAGTTATTGAGCAAAAAGTAATTACAAAATGCCTTTAGTACGAATTTAGATAGTTATGAATATATTCAAATAATTGCTAATAAACATAAAGACCATTTAGAATACACTTCAGAAACATCGCTAGACGCTACAACTGTTATTTTGCTCTTGCTTCGCAATCAAATTTATAAGAATCTCCCCAAGAAGATACAGTTGCATAATTTACTCCTAGTAGAGTATTGATTTCACGTTAAAAAGAAGTATTCATATACATAAAAATTCCCAATACAAATTAATTTGTATTGGGAATTTTATTTTTACATTCTACAAGAGTAAACTAAACTTTCTACTTTACAAAATCAGAAGATGCTTTTGCTGTCAAGTATTCTCTATTCAGACGAGCAATATGTTCTTGACCGATAAGTTTTGGACACTCTGCCGAACATGCTCCTGTGTTTGTACACGAGCCAAATCCTTCTTCATCCATTTGAGCAACCATATTTTCAGCACGTTTTTGAGCTTCTGCTTTTCCTTGTGGAAGAAGTGCCAGTTGTGAAACTTTAGCTGAAACAAAAAGCATAGCTGAAGCATTTTTACAAGCTGCCACACACGCACCACAACCAATACAAGCTGCTGCATTAAATGCTTCGTCAGCAATTTCCTTTGGAATAGGCATTTCGTTTGCATCACGAGCATTTCCTGTATTTACAGAAACATAACCACCAGATTGAATGATTCTATCAAAAGAACTTCTATTGACTGTCAAATCCTTAATAACTGGAAAAGCTGATGCTCTCCAAGGCTCAATAGTGATAGTAGTATTGTTTGGAAAAGAACGCATGTGTAACTGACACGTAGTTACCCCACGTACATTTCCGTGTGGGTGTCCATTGATATACATTGCACAAGAACCACAAATTCCTTCACGACAATCGTGGTCAAAACTTACTGGGTCTTCGCCTTTTCTTACTAATGTTTCGTTGAGCATATCCATCATTTCTAAAAATGACATATCTGTCGAAACGTTATCTAATTTATAGTTTTTAAACTCGCCCTTTGCTTTTGCATTGGCTTGTCTCCAAACTTTTATTTTATATGAATTATGTTGTTCTGCCATAATTTTTATGAATTTCTATATTTAATTGAAAGTATTTTTGCAATACAGACCCTAAGGGTTTTGCAAAACCCTTAGGGTCTAAATGTTATTTGTAACTACGCTGTGTAAGTTTGACATTTTCGAAGACTAATTCTTCTTTATGAAGAACTGGGTCGCCAGTCATAAACTCGCCTTTGCTATCTTTAGGAAACTCCCAAGCAGCTACGTAAGAATAGTTTTCGTCATCACGCTTTGCTTCGCCATTGATTTCGTATTCTTCTCTAAAGTGTCCACCACAAGATTCATTTCTATCCAAAGCATCAATAATCATAAGTTCACCAAGCTCCAAGAAATCAGCAATACGAAGTGCTTTTTCAAGCTCTGCGTTGAGTTGGTTTTCAGTTCCTACTACTTTTACATCATTCCAAAACTCTTCACGTAGTTTTTGTACTTCTGTACGAGCAAGTTTCAGTCCGTCTGCATTTCTTGACATTCCACAGTAATCCCAAATGATACGACCTAATTTTTTATGGATTTCATCTGGTGTTTGCTTACCATTAATGCTCATTACTTTCTTGATTCTTGCCTCAACTTCTGTTTTTGCCTGTGTAAATGCTTCATGCGAAGTATCCTCAATTTTGTAAGGCTGCGTAGCTAAGAAATCTCCAACTGTATAAGGTGCAACAAAATACCCATCTGCCAAACCTTGCATCAAAGCACTAGCTCCCAAACGGTTTGCACCGTGGTCGGAGAAATTCGCTTCTCCAAGAGCATAAAGCCCCTCAACATTTGTCATCAAATTATAATCTACCCAAAGTCCACCCATTGTATAGTGAGGTGCAGGATAAATTTTCATCGGAACTTTATATGGGTCTTCATTTGTGATTTGCTTATACATATCGAAGAGGTTACCGTATTTATCTTCTACATATTTTTGTCCATCTCTTTTAATGGCATCTCTAAAATCAAGATAAACGGCTTTTCCTGTTGCTCCTACTCCTAGCCCTTCATCACAAACATATTTTGCATTTCTTGAAGCCACATCACGAGGAACAAGATTACCAAAGGTTGGATATTTTTCTTCTAAATAATAGAAACGGTCTTTTTCTGCAATTTCAGAAGGATTTTTCTTTTTATCTTCTGGATTACGAGGTACCCAAACACGTCCATCATTACGAAGTGATTCCGACATCAAAGTAAGTTTTGATTGGTGGTCACCTGAAACTGGAATACAAGTTGGGTGAATTTGAGTATAACAAGGATTTGCAAAATAAGCTCCTTTTTTGTGCGCTCTCCAAGCTGCCGTAGCATTACAAGCCATTGCATTTGTAGAAAGGAAAAATACATTTGAATATCCACCAGTACAAAGCAAAACAGCGTGTCCAGCGTGTGATTCGATTTCTCCAGTTACAAGATTACGAGTAATTATTCCTCTTGCTTTTCCATCAATTTTGACAACATCAAGCATTTCTGTACGAGTGTGCATTTCTACTTTTCCTGTCGCTACTTGACGGCTAAGAGCAGAATAAGCCCCTAAAAGAAGCTGCTGTCCTGTTTGTCCTTTTGCATAAAAAGTACGTGAAACCAAAGCTCCACCAAAAGAACGGTTATCTAACATTCCACCATACTCACGAGCAAAAGGAACACCTTGTGCTACACATTGGTCAATAATATTGACACTTACTTGTGCCAAACGGTGAACATTTCCTTCTCTTGAACGATAATCACCACCTTTTACTGTATCATAAAACAGACGATATACACTATCGCCATCATTTTGATAATTTTTGGCTGCATTAATTCCTCCTTGCGCTGCAATAGAGTGCGCTCTTCTAGGGCTATCGTGAAAAGTAAATGCTTTTACATTGTAGCCAAGTTCTGCCAAAGAAGCTGCTGCCGATGCACCTGCAAGCCCTGTTCCGACAACGATAACTGTATATTTACGTTTGTTGGCAGGGTTTACTAAGCGAATATTAAATTTATGTTTGTCCCATTTTTCGCCGATTGAGCCTTCAGGGATTTTTGAATTGAGTTCTGACATAATTGTTTTTTTATATTTTTACAAATGGCTCTATACAAATGATTCAATTTAAACTGAATTATTTGAAAAAACCCTTTAACTATATGATAGTGAATAATTTGTTTGTTCAAAAAGTTTTGAAACTAACCTTAATTTAGAATTTTTCTAAGTAAAAAGCTAATTTTGATTACGTCATTGGTGGAGATACCAACAACGGCAAGACGAAATTATTCTGCTTCAGTTGCTGGTATTTTATCCCATTCTGTATCAGCTTCTAAATCTGACCAGTTAGAAACTTTCCATTCTACGCCTTCTTCTATAGATTTTTTCATTACTATTTCTGCTGCTTCATCAATACTATTCGAAACTCCAAATTGAGCTATCATAGCTAAAGGCATACTAGAAAAACCAACAATAAAAAGAATAGCTAGTCCTTTACTTGCAGCCGAAATAAGTGGTGTATATTTCTTATGTTGAAGACCAAGTGTTTGGAAACCACTTTGGAAACCATGCCAAAGGTGCATACCGACTGCTAACATACTAATGAGATATAAAATAGAGAACCACCATACAGAAAAAGTAGTAGCCACAAGTGCATACAAATTTTTATATGCGTATCCGTCTATATCCATAACAGGAAGCTCTCCTCCAAAATGGTATCTTGACCAAAATTGCGCCATATGCATGATAATAAAAGCAAGTAGGATTGAACCTAAAATACCCATATTACGAGAAGCCCAAGATTTTTCTGCGCTTCCAGTAATTGCATAGCCTGTTGGACGAGCCTTCTTATTTTGTAAAGTAAGAAAAAGAGCTACTAAAGCGTGTAATGCAATAGAGCCATAAAGCAAATATGAAGTGATTTTGATAAGAGGAAATGTCGTCATGAAGACGGCATAAATATTAAAACTTTCACTTGCTGCCAAAACATCTGGATTCAATAATTGAAAATTACCAGACATATGAACAATCAGAAACGTTACTAAGAATAACCCTGTCAAAGACATTAAAACTTTTTTGCCTACGCTGCTTGTCAGGGTGCGTATAATCCAATTCATAGGGAGTTGGTTAAGTTGATTAAAAAATTAATTATAAGGAACAATTACGACCTGTCAAAGCGACGAAGTCAATTAAAAATTACGAATTACGAATTTAATAAACTGGTTGTTAGTAGATTAAAATACAGTATAATGTTTTATTTAATTTTTATTCCTCGGTTGAAAGTTATCAGAATAAATAACGATAAAAGAATATAAAAATAAATCTGTCATTACTGATTTTGTTTATTTCTTTTGTTATTCTATTTCAAGAGTAAATTTCATTTATAAATATTGCTATAAATATACTGTTTAAAAGCCTATTTACATAGTTTTTTATTGAATACATAAAACCTTTTCAAAGGTACGCTACAAAAAATAGCATTGCAATATGTAATAGTAATTTTTGCTTATTTTGAATATTTCTAAATAAACTAGTTACAAAATTGTTAGAATTGAAATTTTATCAAAAAAAACACCCATCATTTTCAATTATATTGAAAGTAATAGGCATTTGAATTTGCTATTTCAGCTTGTTTTCTTGGTATTCTTCTCTTGTTAGGCGATACTGAATTACATCCAAATATTTATCGCCTTTTTTATAATGGTCTTTTAGATGAGCTTCTCTTATCATCTTGTTTTTTATCATAATCTTTCCAGAGGCTGGGTTGGTTAAAAAGTGATTTGCAATAATTTTGTTTAGCTTTAAAGTTTCAAAACCAAACTCAATGATTTTTTCTACTGCTTCACTCACAAACCCTTTACTCCAAAAAGGTTCTCCTATCCAATAACCTAACTCTGCTTTGTTATGTTTTTTATCTAATAAAAGACCAACTCCTCCTATAAATTCCAAATTTTCATCTTCTTTTTTGCGAATAGCAAATTTGTAGGCTTCTCCCGTCTTTTTATCTTGATTAGCCATATTGAGCCAAAAAATAGCATCTTTTTCAAAGTAGGGAAAAGGAATATTTATTACGTTATCTGAAATTTTTGGATTGTTTGCGTATTCGATTATTTTTGGAATATCTTTATAAGAAAGAGAGTTGAGAATTAATCTTTTTGTTTGTAACTCAATATTTTCTAAATTTTGGTCTTTACTGTTCGTCATACTACGAGGTGTTTTTTTGAGTGATAATTTATTTCAATGTATTACCTTTTTTTGAGCAAAAAAAGTTCAGAATTTTAAAACAAGATTAAATAGTTTTACGTTCTGAAAATCCAATGAATAACCTTCTAACAAACCAAATAATTCAATGAATAAGGCACGTGTTATTACCGATTTCGAAAAACTAAATTCTGATTTACAAGAACAAATCAAACTTGTTTATCCAGAAGGATATAGTCAGCACTTAATTAAGTTTCAAAACAAAGATAATCAAACTGTGAGTGCGTTGCGTTTTGAGACAAACGAAAAAATTTATTTAGTGAGAATGTCCGTTGCTATGGCTCTCCAACTTATTGAAGACGATGATGATTTTGATGATGAAGGGTATTTGAAAGAAGAAATCAAAAGTAACTATGAAGACGAACACGCCGAAGTAGATTATCTTTCTGAAAATGATAATTACGATGAGTAACTGATTAAAATATTATTGTAGAGAATAAATTTTGAGTCTGTTTGCACAGTAAAAGCAGCTAATTTAATGTTCTAAATTTATTTATTCACAGAAACAAACAAAACTTATGGGACTTGATATTATTTTTGAGAAAAATGGAAAACAAATAAAAGAAGCTATCAATACAAAAATTGAAGCTCTTCAATCTAGATTAGATAAGAGAAACGTAGAGCTAGACAAAATACTAGACGATAGAGATAAAGTTAGGTCATATCTTTTACGTAATACACTACTAAATAGAGGGCATTATTCTGTTAGTGGAGGAATTTCTACTCTTTATTCTGACAAGCATATTTCTAGTGAAGAAGTAGAAGAGATAAACCAGCTTTGTACGAGAGTTATGGAAATAGAACAAGAAATTTCTAGGCTTAGGCTTGTTCAAAAACATTTAAAAGATGAACAACAATTTCAACTTAGTTTTGAAGATTTGACAGGCTTTGGGTTTGAATAAAGTTGATAAAAACTGAAAATAGAATTGAGAAATTTGTAAAGCCTTTTGAGAAGTATGTTTAAAATAAAAAAGCATTGTTTGTATTGAACAATGATTTTTTATTTTATTCTTCTTGTCTTCAATTCTGCTTCTACTTTATTTATGATTTTTATTTCAGTATCTATAGAACTCAATCGTGAATCAAAATACTCTTTCATTTGTGAAATGAACTTTATGTTTATTTCTTGAGTCTCTTTATTTATTTCTCTAAAATAGTTATCATCAGTATAATTTTTTAGTTTTTTTTCTTTAATAGAAAAAACATTGCCATTGATATAAATAATATCTTCTTCAATATATTTGAATACATCTAAAGGATTATCGTTTTCAAATAAATGGGTGTCTTGAGAAATAGGCTTGTATGCGTTCTGCAAGAGTTTCAATAAAGTACTTACCGATTTTTTCATACTAACTTTAGTGCTTTCTATGCTTTCTAAGTGTTTAGTACGCATTTCCTTTAACTCCTCTATACTAGAGCATTTTAGTACATCTGCAAAACCAATCTTTCTTTTCATAATTAAAAAAAGTGAAAAATGGGGAAGAGAATCATCTTCTTCCCCCTGTAAAATATAAAACCAATTATCCCAAATTCTTCTTCAAATTCAGATTAAATTCTTCTGCCCAGTCTAGTGCTTTCTGATAACCTGCATCTGCGTGGCGAAGTACACCCATAGCAGGGTCGTTGTGCAACACTCTTTTTAGTCTTTCGTGTGCTTCCTCTGTTCCATCTGCCAAAATTACCATTCCAGAGTGAATAGAATATCCCATTCCTACGCCTCCTCCGTGATGGAGCGAAACCCACGTAGCACCACCAGCCGTATTGATAAGTGCATTCAAGACAGGCCAATCTGCCACAGCATCCGAACCGTCTAGCATCGCTTCGGTTTCTCGGTTTGGAGAAGCCACCGAACCACTATCCAAATGGTCTCTTCCAATTACGATAGGAGCTTTTAGCGTTCCATTTTTGACAAGCTCATTAAATGCTAAAGCAGCTTTTTGTCTTTCTCCCAAACTCAACCAACAAATACGAGCAGGTAATCCTTGAAAAGCAATGCGTTCTTGTGCCATTTTTATCCAACGGTGCAACGATTCATTTTCAGGGAATAATTCTAACAATACTTTATCACACTCAAAAATATCTTGCTCATCTCCTGAAAGAGCCACAAAACGGAAAGGACCTTTTCCTTCACAAAACAAAGGACGAATATAAGCAGGAACAAATCCAGGGAAATCAAAGGCATTTTTTACATCTCGTTGGTCTTTTGCTTGTCCTCTTAGATTATTTCCATAATCAAACGTAATTGCACCTCGCTTTTGTAATTCTAGCATTTGTTTTACGTGATGTGCCATTGTATCTAGTGAGCGTTCGGTATAATCTTTTGGGTTTGCATCTCTAAGTGTGTTGGCTTCTTCTACGCTCATGTTTTCTGGGAAATAGCCGTTTAAAGCATCGTGAGCAGAAGTTTGGTCAGTAAGCGTATCAGGTGTGATATTTCTATCAATTAATCTTTGAAGTAAATCAATGATATTACAAACAACACCAATAGATTTATTCTTTCCCTCCTTTTTGTATTCTAATGCTGCATCAATCGCATTATCAATATCAAAATATTTTTCGTCTAAATAACGAGTTTCTAAACGTTTATCAATTCGCCACTCTTCTACTTCGGCAGCCAAACAAACACCTTCATTCATTGTGATGGCAAGTGGCTGCGCTCCACCCATTCCTCCAAGTCCTGCTGTTACGTTCAAAGTTCCTTTTAATGTTCCGTTGTAATGTTGTCTTGCTAGTTCGGCATACGTTTCGTACGTTCCTTGTACAATTCCTTGTGTTCCGATATAAATCCACGAACCTGCTGTCATTTGTCCGTACATCATCAAACCTTTTTTGTCTAATTCGTTGAAGTGATCCCAAGTTGCCCAACGAGGAACAAGCATAGAGTTTGAAATCAAGACACGAGGAGCATCTTTATGAGTTGGTAAAATGGCAACAGGTTTTCCAGACTGAACTAAAAGTGTTTGTTCATCACTCATATTCTTGAGTGCTTTTACAATCAAATCAAAGGATTCCCAGTTTCTTGCAGCTTTTCCAATTCCACCATAAACGACTAAGTCTTCTGGTCTTTCAGCTACATCTGGGTCAAGATTGTTGTAGAGCATTCTCAAAACAGCTTCTTGTTGCCATCCATTTGTATTTAGTTTTGTTCCTGTGGGCGTTGCGCCTTTTTCGGTTGCGTTGTGTATGGTCATGTCAATTACGAATTACGAATTAAAAATTACGATTTGTAAAAACAGTATAAATAATTATTCAAATAAAGCTAATTTACTTTTTTTACTGATAAATTACAATATTCAAATCGTATAGAAAACTTTTGATACTAACGTCTTTTCAATCTTTCTAATAAATCTTCCTTTCGACGAATAGCAATGGGCAACAAACTTCCATCTTTGAGATGAATTGTTCCTCCATCTTTTTTATCTAAAAACTCAAAGAAGTTAAGATTAATCAAATGCGAACGATGTACTCTATAAAAAATACTTGTAGGAAGCATCTGCTCAAAAACTTTTATAGATTGTGAAATAGTAATTATTCGTTTTTCAGTCAGATAAAAAGAAGTATAATTTCCATTTGATTCGCAGCGAACTATTTCATCAATAGCCACCAAGTATATTTTTTCTGCATCTGAAAGAACTATTTTTTGTTCTTGTGTGCTATTCTCATTTTGCTCTACGTTTTCCAAGTTTTGTTTTAAAACTCCTATTTTTTGATTGGTAAAATCTTGAAGAATTTGCTTGTCTTCAATTTGTTTTACAGCTTTTAGAAGTGCTTCTCTGAGTGCCTCTGGGTCAATAGGTTTCAGAAGATAATCCAAAGCACTATATTTTATGGCACGTAGGGCATAATGATCGTGTGCTGTAATGAAAATTACATTGCCGTTGAAAGTTTTTTTATCAATTAATTTTTGTAGAATATCAAAACCTTTTCCATCTGGTAACTCAACATCTAAAATCAATAAATTAGGCTTTTGAGTTTCCAATAACAATAACGCTTCCGAAACACTTGCACCTGTTCCTATGATTTTGTATTGTTTTGATAAAGTAGGAATGACTTTTAATAAAAACTGACGAATAGAAGGGTTGTCATCGACGATAAAAATATCCATT
Organism: Bernardetia sp. ABR2-2B; assembly: GCF_037126435.1. Lineage (GTDB taxonomy): Bacteria > Bacteroidota > Bacteroidia > Cytophagales > Bernardetiaceae > Bernardetia. The sequence goes on from NZ_CP147020.1 coordinate 1,823,099, forward strand.
TTCTTAAAGATTATATCATTGGTGGAGATACCAACAATGGCAAGTTACTTGTAAAAATACTTGTAAAAAAGAAATATCTGCTTTGGTAAAATTAAATATTGATTGTAAAGATAACTTCTGTGCCTAAAGAATTTTGGTTGCTATCTACATTATCTATTATTTCATAATCAAAAACATCTTTCATCAGTTTTTTTCGGTCTTGAGTAATTTCTAAGGCTCTTGAAATATGTTGTTTCTTGCGTTCTTGATTCCTTCCTGCTCCGTTATCTTTGATAGAAATTTGTAATGTGTGCTGATTGACTTCAATAAATTTTATGTCTAGTTTTTTGTTTTCTTTATCCGATTTTCGGAGTCCGTGTTCGATGGCATTTTCTACAAAAGGCTGTAAAAGCATTGTAGGGATAAAAATATCTTCAATTTCTAATTCTTCATCTTGATTTTGTGCTTCTTCAATTATCTCAAAATCAAAATCAAGACTAAGTTTCTCTAGGGTAAGATAAGTAGTAAGGAATTTTATTTCCTCTTCCAATGATACTTTTTCTTGATTTGAGCCTTCCAAAACTTGGCGCATCAGATACGAAAAACCTGTAATGTACTTACTCACTTTTTCAGTTTGCTGTTCATACACAAGCATCTGAATAGCTGATAAAACATTAAAAAAGAAATGAGGATTTATTTGCGCTCTTCGCCAACGCAGCTTTGCTTGTTCTTTTTCAAAAGTATCAATGATATTTTTTTGTCTAAAGAATATCCAAACAGCAATAAGAATTATGAAACCTAAAACAACCGAACCAGCAATAATATAATAAGAGTTTTTGAGTTCTAAGTCTTTAATCTTAGCTTCTTGATTGAGCTTTTGGATAGCAGCTTCTTTTTCTTCAGTTTCATATTTTACAAATAAGTTTGCTACTTCTTGTCTTTGTTCTTGAACTTTAAGCGTATCATCAGCTACTTTATATTTTTCAAAATATGCTAGACTTTTTTCAAACTGGTTTTTCTTTTTATAAATTTCAGAAAGATATAATAACGCAACCTTTTTCTTCCCTAAAAATTCTTCTAAAACAGGTGTTAATTCTAAGAGAATACTCTCAGCTTGGTCATATTTCTCTAATTTTATCAATATTTTTGATTTGTCTAAGAGAACTTTATAACGTTGAGGAGCATTTTTCGGGAAATAAGCAAGTGCGCTATCTATAGACACTAATGCTTTATGATACTTTTTAAACTCATATAAACTAGTTGCTTTATAAGTAAATGAAGCGCCTATTCCTTGTTGCATTTTTGTTTGAATTCCTAACTTATAAACAGTATCAGCAAGTGATAAAACTCTTTCATAATTTTCTATTTCTTGATAAAGTTCTGCTAAATTCATATAACTATAAAGTGAAGTGATTTTTGGAACTTTTGAATAAGCAGAAAATGTCTTATAAAAATACTCTTCTGCTTTTGTATAAGCTTTCATTTTCTTATATAAAATTCCTATATTGATATAGGAAGTAGCTAGTTCTGCTTTTGGCTGTTTCTTATCTAACTCTAGAGAAACTAAATAATAATCTAATGCTTTATCTAAAATATTTTTTTTATAATAATAATTACCTAAGTTATTAAGAATACTAATTTTAGCTTTCTCATTCTTCAACTTTTTAGATAATTCTAATGCAGTCTCTAGGTATTCTTTACATTTTTCTAAGTCTTCTTGAATAAACTTTACTATTCCTAAAGTAAGATAACCACTCATTAATCCAAAGTCACTGTTTTTTTTTTTAGAATAGGCTATTACTTCATTTATAATTAATTCTGCCGAATCTGGTTTTGGATAAGCTAATTGTTGAGCCTTCATCAGCTCTGTTGAAATATAAATAGAATCTTTTTGAAATTGAGTCATTTTTTGCTCTTTCAAATCATCATCTGCATAAACAACCGTAAATAAAAATAATGATGAAAAAAGTAGTAGTAGTTTTTTTAAAAAAGAAACAATCATAATGTTCAATAAATAGTGATTAAATATTTTTAACAAATATAGAATTTTTTAGTTGCAAACTCACACAAACTCCGTCCCCTTTCTGACTTTAACAAAAAAATTATATTTTTAAGAAGTATAACACTTATATGTTGTTAAATAGTGGTGGGAATTTTGCAACATACTCTTAAAAATTACAAACGTAGTAATATTATTGTTTTTACGTTCATAGTTACGTTCAAACAGACACTTTTTACTCTCTAATCCTATCAACTAATTACTTTGTTTTCCCCTTTCTACACAATGCAAAAATGAAACAATATTTATTTACCCTTTTGGCTGCATTATTTTTTAACCTTTATTTTTCTCTTCATAGTTCTGCTCAAAGGACTGTTATAGAGAGTGATTCTTTAATTTTAGTAGATATTTATGAATCTACTAACGGTGCTAGTTGGTCAAATACTTGGAAATTAGACCAAAAAATAACGACTTGGAATGGCGTAACAGTACAAAATCAGCGTGTTGTAGGTCTTAATTTAAGCAGACGTAACCTGACTGATAGCCTTCCGAACTCTTTAGGAAACCTTTCTGAATTAAGAAGTTTGAATATTTCTTCTAATAATCTGACAGGTTCTTTAGAGATGCTTACTATGCTTACTAAACTGACAGTTTTTAGCATGGCAGCCACCAACTATAAATCTAGCTATGGAAATGTTCCCTCTATGTTTGGGCAAATGCGCCAACTAACTTATTTAAATATGGCTCAAAATGGATTTACTGCGCCTATTTCAGATACGACAGGTTTTTTCTTATTGACTAATTTGCAAGAATTATATATTAACTCAAATAGCTTTACTGGAACAATGCAAAATCAATTTGGAAATTTTAGAAACCTAAAAAAACTAAATATTTCATCGTGTCGCTTCTCTGGAGCTTTACCTACAACATTGAGACGACTAACTGCTTTGGAAGAGTTCTATTTAGCCTCTAATGCTTTTGATTCTGATTTAGGACAAGTTATTTCAGTAATGCCAAATTTGAGGATTTTGTCAGCAGCTTCAAACAGATTGGGAAGAAATAGAGAATTACCACGTTCATTGTATAATTTGAGCAAACTGACTTATTTAGATATTTCAAATAATGAATACAAGCTTTATATCAGTACACAAATTTCAAAGCTAAAAAACCTTCAAACGCTTTTATTACAAAACAACAAACTTATTGGAGAACTTCCTCCTTCAATAGCTGATTTGTCTAAACTAGTAAATTGTAACTTGTCTAATAATTCATTAGAAGGGAAAATACCTATACGACTTTATTACTTATCTACTTTAAAGATATTAATTCTTGCTCGTAATAAATTTGAGGATACTTTACCTACTGGTCTGAATATTCCAAACTCTCTGACATATTTGGATTTATCTCACAATCTTTTCAATACAGGTTTAATTAGTGGGCAGATTGGAGAAGTCTATTCTTTTGATTTTTTTCCTAACCTAAATTATTTAGATGTATCCTTTAATGATTTAGAAGATTTTGATGAAATAGAATTCTATAAATTAAGAAATTTAAGAACAATAAAATTAAATAATAATAAGCTCAAAGGAAATATTCCTACAAAAATTGCTTCTATTGTTTCTCTGATTTCTTTTGATATTTCTGCCAACAAATTTGAAGGAACTCTCCCTTCTCAAATAGGAAATATGAGTAGTATTCAGACGTTTAGAGCTTCTACAAATAGTTTGGAAGGACAAATACCGAGTTCTTTTTTTGTTCCTTCTTCTACGCTAAGAACATTAGATTTGAGTAGAAATAAGTTTACATCAATAGAAAATATTGATTCTTTAACAAAAGTTCAAACAGTTAATGTAAGCAATAATAAACTGACTTTTGGGGATTTGGAAGGGCATACCGATAAAATAGACAACTTTATATACTCTCCTCAACAAAATATTCCAATTATTCAACCTTGTTATTTGAACGTACAAACAACAGGGAAATATAATCGTTATCAATGGTTTTTTAATGGAGATTCTATCAAGAATGCAACAGATTCGGTTTTTGCAGCTAAAAAAACAGGAACTTATTATGTAAAAGTAAAAAATGATAGTGTTCCTAAATTGATTCTGACTTCTGATAAAGCAGTTATTGATGAGTTTACAGTTCCTGATAATAATTTCCCAAACGAAAACTTCAAAGACACTACTTTTTGCGAACCCTTTGAGTATCAACTTATCGCTACCGAAAAGGGAATTGATTATCTATGGAGTACAGGAGATTCGACACGAAGCATAACGATTTCGGAAGAAGGAATTTATACCGTTTTGGTAGATAATGGCTTCTGTACAGTCGTTGATACTGTCAGGATTAATTTTGCTGGTGTAAAAAATAATATTATTTCTTCGTCTCAACGTGTTTGTAGAGACGAAGTGCCAAGCCTTCTGACAGGCGATTCTTCACTTGTAGGTCATACTTATTTATGGCAATCTTCTATCGATAGTTTGAACTGGACAAACTTGGATAGCTCACTTAATTATCAACCTCAAAACTTATCAATCTCAACTTATTTTAGAAGAAAAGTAACACCTGATACGCTCTGTGATGCAAAATATAGTAATGTTATTTTGATTCAAGTTTCGAATCTGAAAGTAGAAGCAAAAACTACGAATGTTTCTTGTTTTGGTGGAAATGATGGCAAAATTGAACTAGAAATTACTGGCGCATTTGATGGTTATCAGATTTTGTGGGAGAATGGAAATACAAGTAATTCCTTATCAAATCTCAAAAAAGGAAACTATAAAGTAAACGTAATTGATGGTTTGGGCTGTCAAGATTCACTAATAATTGAAATTACAGAACCTCAAGAGCTAGAAGGAATTTTTATTATAAAAGAAGCGAGTTGTAATTCAGAATTAAATGATGGTGCAATTTCGTTATTCATTCAAGGAGGGACAGCACCTTATCAAACCACTTGGACATATCAAGGAACTACTATTGCATCAAACACAAATGAAATTTCGGGTTTAGAACCTAATGAAAATAACAAGTATCAAGTTAGGGTTACAGATGCAAATGGCTGTGAGCTTACTGTATCTGATTTTCTGATTCGTCAGCAACCTGTTGATTCTCGTTTTATGTACGATTATGAAAGTTATTGCAAACTAGAAATTAATCCAAAACCTGCAATTTTGGGTGTACAGAACGGATTTTTCTTTACAGATGATACAGGAATTGAATTAGATTCCTTGAGTGGAGAAATTTATTTGAATAAGTCTTCGCAGGGAACGTATAAAATTGTCTATCAAGCTGATGAGTGTTCGGCTGATACGGTTTTTATAGAAATTAACGAAGATTGTTTTGCTGGGATTCCGAATACATTTACGCCAAATAATGATGGCACGAACGATACGTGGCAAGTTCCATTTTTAGAGCGTTATCCAACTGCTGATGTAGAAATTTTTGATAGAACTGGAAAAATCCTTTTCACTCAAAAGCAAGGTTACAAAAAAGAATGGGACGCACTTTTGAATGGAATGAAACTCGCCGAAGGAACTTATTATTATAGAATAAGAATTAGTGATTCATTAAAACCAATTACAGGACATGTAGCTATTGTTCGATAAAATGCCGTTGTTGGTGTTTTATCGATAGTGACACCAACAATCTCCATCTAAAAACTCATAAAAGGGGATAATAGTTTTTATGAGAAAACCTTGTGTGGAAAAATATCCAGTTAGCACTTATCTAACAAAAACCGTATCTTTGCGTTTCGAAAATCAAACGTACTATCGTTTTAAAACAGACTATGAAAAATACGAACGGAAAAGAAAATATAAATATCGATGGGCAATCAGAAAAAACTGAATCTGCCCAAGAAGAATCTATAAAAGATGCTAAAGAAATAAATAAAGAAGACGAACACAAAAAACGAAAACTCAACAAAGAAAGTATTCAGTATTTAATGGGTATTTATAAATACATGATGCCCTACAAAGGATATTTCTTTAGTGGAATGATTTGTCTTTTCTTATCTAGTGTGGTGCTTTTGGCATTTCCAGAGCTTACAGGAAATCTAATTGATGTAGCGACAGGCGATGAGAGTTTTTTGTTGGATAGCATTAATCAAATTACGATGGCTTTGCTTGTCGTGATTGTTATTCAAGTTATTTTTTCATTTTTGAGAGTGTATTTATTTGCTCAAGTAAGTGAATATTCAATGGCTGATATTCGTAAGGCTTTGTATCAAAAATACTTGTCTTTGCCAATGAGCTTTTATGACAAGCACCGTTCAGGAGAACTTATGAGCCGAATTACGGCAGATGTTGCGCTTCTTCAAGATACTTTTTCGGTTACTTTAGCAGAGTTTTTTCGTCAGATAATTACGCTTGTTGTTGGTTTGGGAATTTTGTTTTTCAAGACACCAAAACTTACTTTTTTTATGCTAGGCGTAATGCCAGTCCTAATTATTGGAGCAATTATTTTTGGTAAATTTATTCGCAAACTCTCCAAGAAAACACAAGACCAACTCGCCATTTCAAATATTATTGTTGAAGAAACAATTCAAGCTATCGCAACGGTAAAAGCATTTACTAACGAAATTTTCGAAACAAAAAGATATTCTTCTACACAACAAGTCGTCGTACAAACAGCTCTTAAAGCAGCTACCTACCGTGGTGCTTTTGTTTCTTTTATTGTCTTTGCCATTTTTGGAAGTATTACAGCTGTTTTTTGGTATGGCGCAACTCTTCTGGCAGCAGGAGATTTGACTTCTGGAGATTTAATTTCATTTATTATTTATTCTATGTTTATTGCTGGTTCTATTGGAGGGCTAGGAAATATTTATGGACAAATACAAAAAGCAATTGGAGCATCAGAACGAGTTTTAGAAATACTAGGAGAAGATTCTGAATCAGAAGTAACTTATAATTCAGAAAACTCTAGTACAAATCAAAAGCCTATTCAAGGAGATATTTCTTTTAAAGATGTTCGTTTTTCTTATCCTACACGTACTGATGTAGAAGTTTTGAAAGGAATTAATTTTGAGATAAAAGCAGGAGAAAAAATTGCTTTAGTTGGGCACAGTGGAGCAGGAAAATCTACGATTATTCAGCTTTTAGAGCGTTTTTATGAACCACAAAATGGAACAATAGAAGTTGATGGAAAAAGTAATTTAGAGTATGATTTGAGTTTTTATCGTTCTGCTATCGGAATTGTACCCCAAGAAATTTTGCTTTTCGGAGGAACAATTAGAGAAAATATAGCCTACGGAAAACCAACAGCAACAGAAGAAGAAATTATTTCAGCAGCAAAACAGGCAAATGCCTTTAAGTTTATTGAAACTTTCCCAGAAGGATTAGAAACATTGGTAGGAGAACGTGGCGTAAAGCTTTCAGGAGGGCAGCGTCAAAGAATTGCTATTGCAAGAGCTATTCTACGCAATCCAAAAATATTGATTTTAGATGAGGCGACAAGTTCTTTAGATGCCGAATCTGAACAACTGGTACAGGAAGCATTAGATACATTAATGAAAAACCGAACTACAATAATTATTGCTCATCGTTTGGCTACCATTAGAAAGGTAGATACAATTTATGTCATCGAAAACGGACAAATCAGCGAACAAGGAACACACGAGAGTTTGGTAAATCAGGAAGGAACATATAATCAACTGGTTCGTCTGCAGCTTTTAGAAGTTTAGTTTGTAAGAAAAATTTATATCTTGTTAGTAAATTTTCAAAACTATTTCAATACGAATTGAATTAGTAAGGTATAAATTACAACTACACTCTAAAACTATTTTTTTATGTCAATGGACAAACGTACTTTTCTCAAAACGGCAGGACTTGCCACTATCGGAATTATCTTGAATCCTCTTTCGGCTTGTGATTCTTCCAAAAAAACAGATGCTATTACTGGCGCAGATACAACTGCTGTTTTAGCTGAAAATGGACTTTTTACACTCAAATCTCCTTTTGAGCTTCCTGCTTTGCCTTATGATTTTGCTGCTTTAGCTCCAAATATAGATAAGCAAACAATGGAAATTCATCATGGTAAACATCATCAAGGATATGTAAACAAACTCAATAAAGCCATTGAAGGAACTGGTTTTGCAAATCAGAATCTATTAGAAATATTAGAAAATGTATCAGATAACGACACAGCCGTTCGTAATAACGGAGGTGGACATTACAATCACAGTCTTTTTTGGGAATCTTTATCGCCAAAAAATCAAGTAGCGACAGATAACTTGAAAGCAGCTTTAGAAAAAGATTTTGGTTCTTACGAAGCTTTTCAAAATGAATTTACGGCAGAAGCAAAAGGAGTCTTTGGTTCGGGTTGGGCGTGGCTTTGTAAGGCTAATGATGGAAAACTCTTTATTACTTCTACACCAAACCAAGATAATCCATTAATGAAAAATCTAGCCGAGCAGACTGGTACACCACTTCTAGGGCTTGACGTTTGGGAACATGCTTATTATCTCAACTATCAAAACAAGCGTACTGAATACATTGAGAATTTTTATAAAATAATCAACTGGGAAAAAATTGAAGAGCGTTTTAATGCTTAGTTTAGAATTTTCCAAAGCAAAAAAGACCTTTCATAAAATTATTAGTTTTATGAAAGGTCTTTTTTTTATCAAATTGAAATATAATTCTTACATTTTACAAAACGTCTTTGTAAATATACCTTTTTCAGATACAAAACGTACGACATACATTCCACTTTTCAAGTTACTAATATCCAAATTTGATGAATTTGTAGCTTTAATAATTCTATTTCCTAACAAATCTATAATCTCAATATGAGAAATAGAAAGTGATTCTGTTCCTCTAAAATAAATAGTATTTTCACTTGGGTTAGGATAAAGTGTTATTCTGCTACTTTGCTTATCATTAATAGCTGTGATGGTTTCATCTGTCTGAACGATAACTTCATTAGAAAAATCAGATTCAGCAGCATCGTGTTTTCCTTGTACTTTATACGTGTACGACGTGCTTGGACTTACTTGCGTATCTAACCAGTTTCTTTCTGTTCCACCTAGTTGAGCTACTTCTTTAAATTCAGTTTCGGTTTCACTTTTTCTTGAAACAACAAAGTTTGAAAAACCATCATTTGCTACCCAACTCAACTCACTGCCTTCCTCTGACTTAAAAATGCCGATAAGCTGCTGTGGGCTAGGATTACTATCTATTTTGGTTTCAATAATAGAAGAAATATCAGAGGAAATAATATTTCCAAAGCCGTTGTAATAATTCAGAAGTGCATAAACACGTAAATCAGTTTGTTCGCTTACTAAATCAAATAAAAGTGAAAAAGGAGTTGCTTCGCTTGGATTACTTTTCAAATCAAAACGAATTGTTTTGCTACTTGATACTCTGACGTTTCTAAACTCTAAACTACTTTTTAAGATGTCAAATTTACTCATATCGGCATCTTCATTCAGATAAATTACAACTTCTGTATAAGCTGTTTGCTCTGGAGCATTATTTCCCTTATAGAGATGATAAGTAAATTCATTTTCTGCCGAAACTTCTTCTTGTGTCAGTATTGGAGTAGATAAAAGTGAAAAATTCAAATCGTTTGCTTCTAAATTTTCATCTATCTGCTGTGTAAGCTGCGTCTGTTCGTTATACCTTCCTGTTGGGCTGTTTATGGCAAGATTGTGTCGTATAAATTCTCCATTCGTAAGGTTTTCATTAGATTCCAAAACGACATCTATCGTTTGATTAGAATAAGCAGGGACATCAACTGAAAAAGAAGCAGGATTATTATCGCCAAAATCTACACTACTACTCACTATCTCAAAACGACTATCAGGCGTAAAAGTAGCCGAAATAGTCTGAGCAGAATTAGTAGGGTTGTCTAATAAAATCTGATAATTATAGTTTTGGTTAGGTAATATTCTAGCTCCTTCTTGTGAGATAATAATTCCTCCTACTCTTCCTCCAGTAGCTCCAATAGCAAAGTTTTGTTCTGTTACTGATGGATTGGCATTTGATAATGTTACTGTTCTCTCTGTTGGTGTAGCTTCTGTTATTTGAGGAGAAAATATAACTGTATTCCCAAAAGCACGAGGAAAATTTAATTGATAATTGCCTTCTGTATCGGTATAAACACAAGAGTAGGGAACACTACTACTATTTATAAAAACACCTGCAATGCCTTCTTCCCCACTATCTTGTACTTGGTTTCCGTTCATATCTCTAAATACTTTTCCAGTTACTGAATAATACTCTTCATTTCCTAGCTGAGAAACAACAGCACTACTCACAGGAGTAAGGTTTGTAGTAGGGTTATCTATATTGACTATTGCTTCTACATCTATTGTAAATGAAGGAACAATATTAATTGTACAAGCATATTCTGCATTTGGTGTGAATCCTCCTATCGGCAAGATAGTAACTGAATTAACAACCCCATCTATAACCTCTGTTTCAAATATCGGAGTAGGTAAAGAACTTGACCAGCCTATTAACTCTATGTTTGGTGGTAACACATAAGCCTCACCTCCTGAATATTGCACTTCATTATCTGTACCTGCCCTATTTGTAAATAAAGTTTTTGTTCCATTGTTATTATTCCAAACAAGCTCTCCATTCTCATCTGCTCTAAATATAGCAGGAGTAAATCCTGTGGCAACAATACTAGCATCACTTCCTCCTCCTACTAAACGAATAGGATATTGAGCTTCTGTATATCCTAATCCAGCTTCGATTATATTTACAATTATTTCATAATCATTTCCACTTACTTGTTGAAAAGTTGCAGATATGTAACTAGGAATCAGAGGATCTCCAAAAAAATAAGGATTAGCTTCTAAAAATCCAAAATCTGGTGTCACATTTGGGGGAAAGGTAATAATATTAGGAGTTACAGTTACAGATGATACGCTTCCTTGTACTGTAGCTGTATTGTACAAATTAAGTGTATAGGTACGATCGTTTGGTGTATCATTCAAACCATAATCAAATCTAAAGACATCATTTCCACTACCTAACAAATGTACATTAGCATTATTACTATTAAGAAACCACTCTCCAGTAGCATTTATATCAAAAAACACGCTTCCACTGCTTCCGTTAATAGGTACAGCAGACACTTCTTGAAAGGGAGGACTTATAGTTTGTGAGAAACTAGATTGAAATGTAAGGATTGAAAAAATTAGTATTAAGAAATACTTTTGGATAGATTTAGAATAATTCATATGAATAAAAAGGGTTAAGTTGTATATTGTAATGAAGACCCAACAAGTAATGAAAAAGGTTGCATCATTTTTATACTTTTTTCTCACAACTTACTTTTCTTACATTTTATTCAACTCAAAAAAACATGTTAAAACGTATAAAACACTTCTTATTCAGATGGTTAATAAGGCTTTCTTTGTTTGCTTTAGTGGCTGCTGCCATTGGTTTTTACCTTTCTCCTTATAAATATCAAACTCCTTTTTATCGTTGGTACTATTCTTATTCTGATTACAAAATTTTGCTTTCTGAAATAAAAATAAAACAAGATGCTCTCAAAAAAGAGTATAAAAAAGCTAAGACAGATTCAGAAAAAGAAAAGATTTTAGAAAAAGCACAAAAAATATTTGAAAATAGTTTTGAGCAGGTTTGTAAGTATTGGTATGGAACAAAATGGAGCTATTCGGGAACGACACAAATACCGGGCAAAGGAAAAATAGCTTGTGGATATTTTGTAACTACCATTTTGAGAGATTTGGGTTATCCGATTGAAAGAATAAAAATGGCTCAAGCAGCTTCTGAAACACTCATCAGAAAAACAGTTGATAAGAAATTTATAAAACTGAAAGTCAATGCAGATTTTGGAGATTTTATGGAAGAAGTAGAAGAAATGGGCGACGGAATTTATATTTTAGGATTAGATACGCATACAGGTTTTTTATTTATTGATGGAAGCTCTACTCATTTTATTCATTCTTCAAATGGAATTTTGAAAGGAGTTAGAAATCAAATGGCTTTTAGTTCGAATACTATAAGGAAATCAAAATACAGAGTGGCAGGGCAGATACAGGTAGAAAGGTGGTTAGAATAAGGACTTAGAAATACGAGGAACTAGGAATTAGATATTGGGACATGGAAATTCCTATTTTCCTTTTTCATTCCCAGTTCCCAGTTCTTACTTCCCATGTTCCAATTCTCAATTCATTAGCATTTTACTTCAAAACCGTTTATCTTTGTCTTATAAATAGAATTTTCTTCTTATTTCTATCACTTCTATCATTGTTTTAAAGACATGAAAAAATATACTTTCGAAAAGAAAAACGATACTCGTTCGGGTTTCGGCGACGGACTTACAGAACTAGGCAAAACAAATCCTAAAGTAGTTGCACTTTGTGCCGACCTTATTGGTTCACTCAAGATGGGGGACTTTCAAAAGCAGTTTTCAGAGCGTTTTTATCAAGTTGGCATTGCAGAAGCCAATATGATGGGTATTGCAGCAGGTCTTACTATCGGTGGCTGGATTCCATTTACAGGAACTTTTGCCAATTTTTCAACAGGTAGAGTATATGACCAAATCCGTCAGTCAATTGCTTATTCAGGTAAAAATGTCAAAATTTGTGCTTCTCACGCAGGTATTACACTTGGCGAAGATGGAGCGACACACCAAATTTTGGAAGATATTGGAATGATGCAAATGCTTCCTCACATGACTGTAATTAACCCATGTGATTATAACCAAACAAAAGCAGCTACTTTAGCAATTGCAGACCATCAAGGACCTGTTTATTTGCGTTTTGGTCGTCCTAAAGTGCCTGTTTTTATGCCTACTGACCAAAAATTTGAGATAGGAAAAGCAATCACTCTACAAGAAGGAACAGACGTTACTATTTTTGCAACAGGTCATTTAGTTTGGGAAGCTATCCAAGCACATGAAGAATTATTGAAAGAAGGAATTTCTGCCGAAATAATTAATATTCATACAATAAAGCCATTGGATAGAGAAGCAATTTTGAAATCAGTTTCGAAAACAAAATGCGCTGTTTCTGCCGAAGAGCATCAAATTATGGGTGGTTTGGGAAGTAGTATTGCACAAACTTTAGTTATGAATAATCCTGTTCCAATGGAGTTTGTAGGTGTAAATGATAGTTTCGGAGAAAGTGGAACTCCAGACGAACTAATGATAAAATATGGACTTACTTCAAGTGATATTATCAAAAAAGCAAAAGCTGTCTTAGAACGTAAAGCTAAATTAGCTACCGTTTAAGGTTATCTTTATTATTACTGAAAGAAATTATTTTTCTATATAAAAAAGGCAATTTGAAATAAGTTGCCTTTTTTTGTAAAAACTACTTTTTATACAATACACGAACTACATGAAAGACGAATTTCCAAATTACCACAAAGATATTGTTATCGATGGTATTGCAGTAGCAGTAGGCGAAGAAAAGCAAATCAACCTCAATATTGCAAAACTTCCTTCACGTACTTCTATTGATACACCTGTCTTTGTTTATCGTTCTAAAAAACCTGGAAAGACACTGCTTCTTATTGCAGGAATGCATGGCGACGAAATAAATGGAGTTGAAATAATAAGGCAGCTAATTTCAAAGGAACTAATTGTCCCCAAGCGTGGAACTGTCATTGCTATTCCTCTTCTGAATATTTATGGATTTCTCAATTTTTCTAGAGAAGTTCCTGATGGAAAAGATATTAATAGAAGCTTTCCAGGGAGTAAAGAAGGTTCACTTGCTAGTCGTGTAGCTCATGCACTTACCAATGAAGTATTACCTCATATTGATTTAGGATTAGATTTTCATACAGGAGGAGGAAGAATAAATAACTTTTCGCAGCTTCGTTGTTTGCTCACTGAGGGTAATAATGAAGAGTATGCTCGTGCTTTTGCACCTCATTTTATCCTTAACTCTAAACTAAGAGATAAGTCGCTTCGTGGTCTTGCCCAAAAAATGGGAAAATCTATTTTGGTCTATGAAGGAGGAGAATCCCAACGTCTAAATCGTGCGCCAGTAAAAGAAGGAATGCGTGGAGCAGTTCGTTTGATGCACCATTTGAATATGATAGATAAAGAAGATATGCTCAAAATGCGTGGTGCAGACAGAATTACAGAACCTGTTATTTTAGAACGTAGTTCTTGGATGAGAGCCAAATTCTCAGGTCTTTTTAGGTCATTTGTAAGGAATGGTTCGATGATAGAAGAAGGTCAGGTTATTGGAAGTCTGACAGACCCTTTTGGAGAACTTCATCACGATATTATTTGCAAACAAAGATGTCATATTGTTGCAATCAATCATCAAGCAGTCGTTAATCAAGGTGATGCTATTTTTCACTTAGGTAAAACAAGTTAGGTCATCTAAATTATTATTTTTGATGAAAAAGTTTGTGTTCTTCAATATAGAGATAAACATATATGGTTTTTTGTTGAGTATTTTAGCAGCCTTATTAAACAAAATTTGTATTTTTGTGTTAGTATATCAATTCTACTTTATATAATAACCTACTCTACTTATATTAAATTTATAGATTGTGCGAGATACAAATACTTATTCGATACGAGATTTAGAAAATCTAACAGGCATTAGGGCGCATACCATCAGAATGTGGGAGCAGCGTTATGAACTTGTTACTCCTAAAAGAACAGACACAAATATTCGTTATTACGATTCCGAAGACTTGAAATATATGCTCAATGTGGCATTGCTCAATAATAATGGAGTTCGTATTTCGAAGATTGCCAAAATGTCTGAAGACGAGGTTTATGTAAAAGTAAGAGAAACCCTCTCAAGAACCTCTGATTATCAATCACAGATTAGTGCACTTACGGCAGCTACTATTGATATTAATGAAGAGCAGTTTGAACGAATCATGTCCACAAGTATTTTACAGTTTGGCTTTGAAAAAACAATGCTAAACATTATCTATCCTTTCTTGAGTAGAATAGGAATGCTTTGGACGACAAATGCCATTAATCCTGCACAAGAACATTTCATTACAGGGCTTATTCGTCAGAAAATTATTGTAGCAATAGATGGACAATATAGAGATAAATCTTCTGGAACAGGAAAAAAATACATTCTATTTTTGCCTAGTGGAGAGCTTCACGAAATTTCTCTTTTATTTTCTTATTACCTTTTGAAAGTAAGAGGAAATGAAGTGATTTATTTAGGTCAAAACCTTCCTTTGAAAGATTTACAAGAAGTACATGCTACTCACAAACCAGCTACTTTAGTAACTATTATTACCTCTTCTCCAAGTGCAAATGCCGTAGAAGAATACCTATTTGAGATTGGTGAGCGTTTTCCAGATGCTGATGTATTAGTTTCTGGTTTTCAAGTAATGGGACAAGATTATAAGACTTCTAAAAATGTTCATATTTTACAAAAACCACAAGATTTGATTTCTTATGCAGAAGATAGAGCCACTGAATAAATTTGGAATTATCTATTAAATCTAAATTTTTAGTCTTATCTATGAGCCTTTTGAGGTATTATTTTTGTATATTAAAGTGAAAACCAAATTTTATTTTTACTAATTTCAAAAATTAAACTACTCAATTGTTATGGAATCTCAAGAATCAAGACAATCAAAAAACTTTTCAGATATAGAAACAACTACTGAAAGAAGTATATCTATTTCTGATAAAGAAAAATCAAATGGCATTATTGCTTACATTACCATTATAGGTTTTATTGTTGCATTTGTACAAAAT
This sequence comes from Bernardetia sp. ABR2-2B, assembly GCF_037126435.1. GTDB lineage: Bacteria > Bacteroidota > Bacteroidia > Cytophagales > Bernardetiaceae > Bernardetia. The sequence continues at coordinate 1,838,745 of NZ_CP147020.1, forward strand.
CAAGAAATAAAGTCTGAATATGTAAATTATCATGTTCGTCAAATGTTAGGGCTAATATGTTTAAGTATTGGTTCTACAGTAGTTGGATTTATTCCTTTACTGGGCTGGATAGCATCTCCAATTATTTTGATTGGACTAGTTATTTTTTGGATAATGGGACTTATAGGAGCTTTAAACGGAGAACGCAAACCTGTTCCTATAGTAGGAGAGCAGTTTCAAGAATGGTTTAAAGGTGTAGGAGCTTAAAAAATTAAGATAATAAAGCTAAAAACGAGCAATAAAGATATTTTTATTGCTCGTTTTTTTATGTTTAGATACAAATTTTTTATTTTTATTTTAAGGCTTTCGGTTGAAAGACAAATCCTTGTTCTGTATTTCTTTCTTCAAAATCAATTTCTAAACCTATCAGAAATAACATATCTTTCTTTTGATAAATAACTTCTAGATTGTCTTTAGTAGAATCAGTAGCCACAGGATTTTCTAAAAAATAAGATTCATCTTCCTCTTTTTTCTTATCAAAACCTAGACGAAAGTTTACTCCACTACATCCATTTCCACCCTGTACAATCAAACGTAATCCGTATTCTTTAGGAATACTTTTGGTCTCCAAGATAGTTTGAATATGAGAAAATGCTTTATCAGAAATTGTAACAGGAATCATTAATTAAATAGTCTTTTTATAAAAATAATATACTTGATTAGTTAATAATCTTGACTTTTTGGACTGTGTCCCCTTCTATTTTGAAGTCAGCTTCATCAAAGTCTGGTGCGCTTACTTTTGGTTTGAAATTAGTAGAGAATCCATATCCTTCTTTTGGAATTCCGAACATATTGCTATCCATTTCATTATTTCCATTTTCATCGTGGAATAGTGCAAAAGCATAATCTCCAGCTTCTAATGCTGTAAAGTTAATTGTTGCTTTGTTATCTTTGATAGCTACTTTCATTTTTTTGATAGCCTTAGAATCATCTTTTGGAAAACCAGCTTCTCCTTTAAAAAGAGCTATCATGATTGTTCCTTTATTACTTTTTATATTTGTTACTTCTACTGTGAGTGTATGCTGTGCAACTGCTGTTGATGAAACCATAAAAGTAGCGATAAGAAAAACTGCAAGAAATATTTTTTTCATAATTGAATTGATATAAGTTTTGTATTATTTACTTTCTATGAAAATGTTTAAGAATAGATTTTATATGTGTATTTGTTGGTGTCGCTACGCTAAAACACCAACAAAGGCTAGAGTTTTGTATTATTTACTTTCTATAATTGCTCTATTATTATACCAAACTTTCATCAAAATTGTTGGAAAAATATAATTTTCCTCTTGTTTGATTCTATTTAATTTTTCTTTGTTTCTGAAACTCCAGCTGCTGCAAAGGAAGACATATTATTTAAAAAATTAACAGCCGACTCTAAAAGAGGGTAAGCAATTGCACAACCTGTTCCTTCTCCCAAACGCATTCCTAATAAAAGAAGTGGCATCACTCTCAAATGCTCTAACATATGAGCATGTCCGTACTCGCCAGACTGATGAGAGAAAATCATATATTCTTTACTTTGTGGATAAAGTGCATGTGCCATCATGGCAGCAGCAGTTGCAATAAAACCATCTACCAAAACAATCATTTTTTGTTGTGCAGCTTCAAGCATCCCACCTACCATATGAGCAATTTCGAAACCACCAAAAGTAGTCAATACTTCGAAAGGTTTCATGTTTTTTGGATATTTTCGATCAGCTTGTTTCAAAATAGTTAGTTTTTTATCTATTCCTCTTTCATTTAGACCTGTTCCACTTCCTACACATTCAACAAGTTTTAGTCCTGTAAGATGATGCAAAATAAGAGAAGCCGAAGAAGTATTTCCAATTCCCATTTCTCCAAAGCCAATAATATTTGTTCCTTTTTTAGCAATTTCTTTTACAACTGTGCTTCCCTGCTCAATACACTTCCAACATTCTTTTTCATTCATAGCAGGTTTTTCTAAAAAGTTATTTGTACCATGTGCTATTTTTAAATCTAAAAAATTATCTTGTTTTTTATCAAAGTTTCCTTTTACTCCTGCGTCTGTTACTACAAGTTCGATGCTATTCTGCCCACAAAAAGTATTGATTGCTGCCCCTCCTTCTAAGAAATTCTTTACCATTTGATGTGTTACTTCCTGTGGGTATTGACTGACACCACTTTCTGCAATTCCGTGGTCAGCAGCAAAAACAACAATATGAGGTTTGATTAGACTGGGAGAGAGTGTCTGTTGGATAAGTCCTATTTGAAGAGCAATACCTTCTAACCTTCCTAAAGAGCCAATAGGCTTAGTTTTTTGATTAATTTTTCGTTGTAACTCTGGGCGAAAACCCAAAGAAGGAGCAGAAATAGTGAAAGACAAGGACATGAAAGAAAATATTTAGTAGATAATAAGTTTTTTAGTTCTCAAAAATACAATACTTTATTTGATTGACAATAATAACAGATATAAAAGAGTTGTATAACCAAAATATTTTTCATTGTTTTGTCCTAGAATACAATTTGTATTCTTTATTAAATCACAACCTTTTCCTTACAAATAGAGTATTAATAAGACAGCGTTTATTCATTGTTGTATTAGACTCTACTTATAAATTTCGTTTATTTACTTTCACTATTTATTTCATTATGCGTTCTATCTTTCTTCGTGTTTTTATTGCTTTCACTTTTGTAGCTTTTGCTGGTTTAGGTACTTCTTGTCAGCGTTCTGCGTGTTATGTCAAGCCAAAAGCAGCTAAACAAAAACGTGCACATTATAACAATCAGTATAAATAAATTGTAGTTAGTTGCTTTAAAAGTTTTATAGAATACCCATAATTAATAGTTAGTTATGGGTATTATTTTTTTGTTCTTGAAAAAAGAGCAGACTATTTCAAAACAGGCTTTCCATCTTTATCTAAAAATAAATGTTTGCTATCTACATTATACATTCTTAGGGCATTATCACTATCTTTTCTGCTCTGATTGAGATAAACTCTGCCACTTTTCGAAATAAAATCAAGTGTATCTAAAGACAAGAACGGAGAAAAAGGAATAGAATCGTTTTGAGCAGGATAGATACGATATTCATTTTTTGAAGGATTACCGGCCTTTCCATAATAGACCCAAGTAGGCAGATGAGCTACGTTTTTCAAGACAATTTTTGATATTTCTTCCTTCGTTTTTGGGTCTTTCTCAGTTACTTTTTCCATCTCTAGCCAAACAATAGCTCCATTATGACGAAAGCGTTTTCGTTGTCCAGAATAGAAATTGCCCATTGAATAAGCTACAATTCCACTATCTAAGGTTGCGTTTCCTTTTGATTTATATTTTTTCAAGGGTTGCAGAACGTGTGGATGTCCTCCAATAATTACGTCTGCGCCAAGCTCTATCGTTTTTTCAGTAATCATTTTTTGATAAGAGTTTGGTTCGGGTTTATATTCTGCTCCCCAATGGTAATGAATCAGAACGATTTCAGCACCTTGTTTTCTTGCTTTCTGAATATCTTGTCCTACTTTTGCCGTATCGATAAGCTGAAAAAGATGACTTTCAGCACTACGAAGCGTAATATTCGAAAACTGTGTATAAGCCAAAATACTATATTTAATCTCATTTTTCTCAAATACTTTTATTTCATCTTGTGCTTCTTGTGTACGATATGAACCTAAAACAGCATCAAAATTTCGTTTGTCTAGCTCATCTAAAGTACGCAAAACACCTGCTTTTCCTTGGTCGTAGGTATGATTATTTACCGTTACGATAATATCAAAACCTGCATCTTTGAGCGCATCGGCATAAGCATTTGGCGTATTGAATTGTGGATAAGATTTATAGTTTTTTCCTTTTCCTGCCAAAACAGTTTCTAAGTTTCCAACCATTACATCAGCAGCAGATAAAAATGGTTTTACACCTTCAAAAACAGGAATAAAATTATAGGTGTCATTTCCCTCAAAAACAGCTTTATACTGCGAACCATGACACATCAAATCTCCTGTAAAAGCAAACGTAACCTTATTTGTATCAGGCTTTTCTGTAAAGTCTTTAATAGGCTGAAAGTTAGCGATTACCTTCAAAGAATCTTTTACTCTTTCACTATCTTCTGTATTTGCAGAAGCTTCTCCCACAGGAGAACACGATGAAAAATTTGATAGAATTAGAAATAATACAAGGTATAGATAGATATTTTTCATTGGTTTTTGTTTGGTTTTAAAGAAAAATTAAATTAGGATATTTCAGTAATAGTATAAATCACTAAATAACCATTTTTCCTATAATAGTAAGTAGTATCTAATTGAGCTCTAAACGTAACATCATTCATTGTGAAACTTCCTCCAAGACTAAAGCCTGCATAAGAACTGGTTAAATTATTTTTTACTGGGTCAAGTCTTTTTAGCTGATTTTGCTCAAATTCTTCGTCTGTAGCATTAAACGTATAACTATTATTACCTTTCATTTCTATAAGAAAATTTGTGTTAGTTTCATAAGATACGTATTTAACAATTAAGAGAGCTATCTTCTCTTCTGATTGTAAACATTTAAGTATAGAGGAGTCAGAAGATATATATATTAAGTTACATACTACATCTTTTTCTGTCCAAGAATCGAATCCTGATTTATACAGTGCTACTTTAGAATCAAATTTTATTAAACAATCTGTATAAGATTCTCTTACTTTATCCATGTCTTTTATACTTAAAGAACTATCCTGTGATGGAGAGCAAGAGGAAAAAATTGATAAAATTCCGATTGCTAAAATGTATAAATAGATATACTTCATTGTTTTTTTAGTTTTTTAATATAACTGTAAACGAGGAAAATCTTAATTAAATCTCTCCCCCATTCATCCACTCTTCAAAAGCTCTTTCTTTTTGCTTTTTGAGCGTATCGTATTTTGGCAGAAATTCTTCTTCATAATAGACTGGCATATTCAACCTTAAAAATTCCTTTGAGCGTTCGGCATAATTATCCAAACCAGCATCTAAAGATTCTAGAGCATATATTTCATTTGCTCTAGCCGAATAAGGAAAGGTTTCTATAACTTGATAAGCAACATCATAAGCTTTGTCTTTCAAATTATTTCGCTTATAATAAGCAATAGCTTCTTGCAAAATTTCAAAATCAAAAGGAAGTCCTGCGATTGCTTTTTGCATTGCAATTTTAGAACGAGTTGTATCTCCTAGCTGTTCTGCAGAAAGAGCTGTGTAGAATTGTTTTTTAGACTTTTCGTAAGCACGAACAGGTTGTAGATTATCCAAAATAGAAGCAGCCGAAAGTAATTTATTATCCTTCCAAAGCAACTCCAAATCAATAAGCTGAAAACGTTGAAGAGTTTGAAAATCTAATTCTTCTGCACTTAATTGTGTAGCAGAGTTTCGCCAAAGTAGCGCACTTTGTAAATCATTATTTTTTAAGTCAAATTCTATTTTATCCAAAACTACTTCCAGTTTTAGATTTTGATTTGTCATTGTTTGCATTTTTTGAGCAAACTCTTTTGTTCCTTCTTCTCCTACCAAATACGGAATTTGATAATGAAAATAACGCCTTTTGGCATCTTCATCTAAAGAATCAAAATTTATTTTCTGTCCTGCATCTTGCTGTAAAATCAAATACATTTCATTTGCTGTTGCTTGAAAAGGATGCGAAGCAAGAGTGTCCCAACCTCTCCACATTTGGAGCGCATCTGTTTTGTCCTCTTGATATAGTGCTTGTTCAGAGTGAGTAATAGCTTCATACAAATTATTCAACCCTCTATTCATCAAATAGGCTTTATTAAAATACAAAGCAGCTTCATCGTATTGCTTGTGTTCCAAAAACCAAAGTCCTAACAAGTGTTTATACTGCGAAGACGAATTTCCATAAGCTTTATCTAAATATTTTAAAGTAATAAAAGCATTATAAACATCGCCTAATTTGTACTGATTGACAGCCTTTACCAAAAGCATAAAAGGAATATGTTCTTGATTAGCCAAAACTTGCTCTCTATTTTTGATAAGTTCTACAATCGTACTATCTATTTTTTGATTCGTTTTTTCATCTGCTACTCTTTGATTTAGAAGTCCGTAGTGATAGACATAAAGCAAGTCTTCGGTTGTCCAAACAGAGTCTTTAACTAAATCCTCATTAAAATTGATTTCTGTATTTGAATTTAATTTTGTTGCTCTTTTATCTAAATCAAAAAAGCGTTTTTGATACAACATTTTATTCGAAAGCGCACCTGTATTTTCTTGTGTCTTGATGCGAAGTTCTAAAGAATCTAAAGCTGTATAATTATCCGTTAGCGCATTGAGTGTCCACCAGTTTGCATCTAAGGCTGTTTTTGCTTCTTCTGAATCTGCATATTTTTTCACTTTTTCTAGTTCTCTAGCCACAGAATCATTATTTTTTATTCCAAAACGCTCTATCGAACTAAAGATTAGATTATTTTTTAGTTGTGGATTATTCGGAAACTCTGCCGAACCTTTCAAAAGTGTATAATAGGATTGATCTTCATTATTTGTACGATTCATCAAATCCGAAACGGCTGTGTAAGTATAAGGCGATGCCGTACGTTCGGATGCAATTTTGAGAAAAGAATACGCTTCCTGCCAACGATATTGACGCAGTGCAATTCCTGCCATTCCCCAATAGGCTTTATGATTTGTATAAACTTTATAAATTGCTGATTGATAATTGATTTTGGCAAGTTGATAGGTTTCTTCTACTTTTTTATCTTTCTCTTTTGTCTCTTCCAATGTCAAATTGCTTGTAATTCCATTCCCTGTGGCATTTTCATCTACTCCTACTTGATTTAAAGCATCAGCTTCTGATAAAAACACATCACCGATTCCAGTAAGATAACCTGATTGTGCTTGATTGTAATGAATAAAGTTATGACGATAGGCAAAAATAGTGATGATAATTCCTGCTACGATAGCAGTATAGCTCCAATTTACTTTAAGAGGTTGCCATAAAAGAGGGTAGGCTTGAAGACTTTTTTCTAGTAATTCACTAAAATTGATGAAAATATAAATGAAGAAAGCAACAGCAAAACCAATATTTGAATAAATAATGATGTCAGAAAAAATATCAATAAGTGGGTCATTATTGGTAGAAATAGCATACATAATCGTAGAACAGGCAATCAATGCCCAACCAATATATAAAAGCAGACCCACAGGACGAGCTTCAAAAAACTTTTTATAATGCGCTTCTCTTCCTACAAAACCCCAAATTCCTAACACAGTCATAATGACAAAAATCACAAAAGGAGGAATATAGATAATCTCCCAAGTAATGCCGTGAATACTGAAAAGATAAGAATAAACCATGTGTAGAAAAAATATTCCACTAACAATTGCAAAGTGTGTTAGAGTGCTATTTGAGCCATCTGCACCACGAGAAACAAGCCAATACAATGCTCTAGGAATTTCGTGTCCATTAAAAATAACAAATAAAAACGTAAGAACAATAGGAACTACAATACCATTATTAGCTAAGAAGAATACAGGATTATTGAGGGTGTTAAGCTCTGAATCTACTAAAAAGCTCATACCAATAGCCACAGCCGAAATAACTAAAAAGCGAACAAGCAAAGAACCTTTTGCAAAAAATTGGAATAAAAAAGTAACCACACCAAAACTTAAAAGAACGATAATAAACCATTTTTTCTCATTCTGCCACTCCATAAGACCTTGAATACCAGCGAGTCCATCAATAGAACAATAGCTCAAAAATATCGCAAAAACAAAAAGCACAATTCCGTACCAATGGACACGCAAATAAGTAGAAGCAGTCAGAATCAAAACCCATGCAAAGGCAATGCTAAGAGCAAAAAGATTAGCAGCAGAGTAGTTTAGCTGTAGAAAGGAAGTTGAAAAAGTTTTGTTGAGCAAATAACCATCTACTTCTGCAATAAAGGGAAAAAAGACATGTTGGAAACTATCAATTTGAAGAGGAACAGTAGTAAGTTCGCCATTGGAAGTCCATTCGAAGACAGCTTTTTCTCCCAACACAAACGCATACAAATAAGCTCCCAAAGCAGCAAAAAGCACAAAAATAGAAAGCGTACACAAAATACGCTCACTTAAAGACCATTTTCTCCAAAAAATTAGGTTTTTCATAATAATGTAGCTGACAGTTTCCAAACTGTCAGAGAATTCAGGTATATTATTACGACAGTTGGAAACTGTCGGCTACTTTAAATACAAATAACGAATATTATTTTTAAAATTGTCTTACAAATTTAGTCAATTTAATTCTTTATCAATCGAAGAGCTTCTCTTTTACTCAAATTACTTAATTCTGTTTCATTTTTTTCTACAAAATCAATTACCCAATTTGGATTTGTTCGGCTGTATTCTCTCAAAATCCAACCAATCGCTTTATTTATAAAAAATTCTTTTGAAGCTGTTTTTGATGAAATGAGAAACGTAATTGTAGAAGTAAGCAAATACGTATCTATATTTTCTTTGTCTTTGAGTTGGAATAAAATAGCCGAACGCTGCAACCACATATTTTCAGATTCTAGCCATTTTTCGATATAAAAATCTCTTTCTTTTGGAAATAATTTAAAGTATTGATTAACAAGTTTTGGAGCAATAAAATCTATTGTATCCCACCACGATTTATTCAAAATCATAAACTCAAAAAGCTGAATATCTTCTTTCTCTAGTTCTTTTTTATATTTAAAGGCTAATTCTTGTGCAAAAAGCTGATAATCTCGCTCTGGTTTTTGCCATAAGGTTTTTATAATTTGAAATGCTTCTGGTTTTTTTGGCAAGAAATCTTTACTCAAAAAAGGCTTTTGTAATTCTCTTCTTTGAGGTGTTTTGATTCCAAAATACTCAAACTGATTTCGCATGTAGGCTTTCTGCTCTGCTGCAATTTTTGGATTTGAATTACTTTTAAATTCTGATTGTAGGGTTTTTAGGTAGGTTTGCATTTTGAAATACTGTAACTTATTGGCGAGTGATTTGGCTTCGCCGAGCTATCGGTTATATGATTTTTATGATTAAATGAAGATAAATACTTTTTTTAAATTCATATATGATTTAATTTTATTTCTGTATTCTCCTGTAATTATCATAGTAATCATACAAAATCACTCGCTAATTCATTCTCTTATTTTGCTTTTATCCAACTCTCAAATTCCTCAACAGAAAGCGTATTTAATGTTTTTTTCTTCAAAAGCCCTCCTTTTTGTGCTACTTTTACGCCCCAGTTGGTGTCTTTTAAACCTTCAGTAGAATGTGCATCTGGACTAATACAGAGCCAAACATTTTTCTGCATAGCATAATCAATCCATTTCCAATCCAAATCTAAGCGATGAGGATTTGCATTTATTTCTATGGCTACATTATATTCTGCACACGCATCAATGATTTTTTTGTGGTCTATTGGATAGCCTTCTCTTCTCAAAAGTAACCTTCCTGTTGGGTGTCCTAATATTTTTGTGTATGGATTTTGAATGGCTTTCAGTAGCCTTTCTGTTGCTTTTTTTTCACTCATTCCCAAAACTGAATGCACAGAAGCAATTACCACTTCGAAACCTTTGAGTGTATTTTCATCATAATCTAAACTTCCATCATTCAAAATATCAGATTCTATTCCTTTAAAAATACGAAAAGGAGCTAATTTTTTATTGAGTTCTTCTATTTCTTGCCATTGCTGTTCTACTCTTTCTTTATTAAGTCCGTTTGCATAAAAAGCAGATTGAGAATGGTCAGAAATTACTAAATAAGAATGTCCTAACTTTTGTGCAGCCAAAGCCATTTGTTCGACGCTATTTTGTCCGTCGCTGTATGTTGAGTGATTATGAATTGTTCCTTTTAAATCTTCTAATTCTAAAAGGTCGCTTTGATTATTTTCTTTTGCCCACTTCCATTCGCTATTATTATTTTTATTTCCATTTCTCAATGGTGCAGGAATATAGCTTGTACCTATTTTTTTATAAATATCTTCTTCTGAATCTGCTTTTTGATACGAATATTCTAGTAATGAAACTTCTTCGTTCAAACCATTTTTTTGTGAATACTCAAGATGAGAAATTGCAGCCGTTTCTCTCAACAGTTTTCCATAAAAACTTTCTTTTTCTGTAATATGAATTTCTAAATTTAAGTCAATTTCATCAAAATTTCCTTTCCAAAGAAAGGGGGAACTATTTTTTCCATCAAAACTAATTCCATCTAAGTTATTCAAAAACTGAAATAACTCTTTGCTTGCGTTTGCTTCTTTCAAAATACTGACAAAAGAAATTGTATCAATAACAGGTTCGTGCCTTGCTACTTGTCCTGCTGCACTTATTTTTTCTATAAAATCTTGTTTTTCTAAACTTTGAAGAATATAATCAGAATACTTAAAAGCAATATTGATGCGCTGTTTTCCTTCTTGCTGCTCTAAAAACTCTATTTGATTAGCGATATTTTCGGCTGTCTTTTTACCAAAACCCTTTGTTTTTTCTAATGAGCCATCTTTGGCAGCTTTGTATAAATCCTTTACCGTTTCAATCTCTAATTCTGTCCAAATAACACGAACTTTTTTTGCGCCCATTCCTTTTATATTGAGCATTTCGAAAACTCCTGTTGGCGTTTGTGCTGTCAGTTCGTCTAATTCTTTAAAACTTCCATTTTCTAACAAAGAAAGTATTTTATCACTCATATTCTGACTAAAACCCAGTTCTACAAGCTGTTTTTGAGATAATTCGGCAGCTACTTCATTTAGGTTTTCTAATCGTGTAGCTGTTCCTGTATAAGAACGAACTTTAAAAGGATTTTCATTATGAAGTTCTAGTAAAGAACCTGTTAGTTTAAAGGCTTGAGCGAGTTGTTTATTAGTCATTTTATAGAAAAGAGTAAAATAGAATTTCGGTTTGTCTTTGTTTACAAAGGTACTAAAAACTATAATCTAAACCCTAAGGGACTTCGAAGACCCTTAGGGTTTTTCAGAAAACTTTGAAACCTACTTTTTCCATTCAAATCTACCTATTTCTATCTCATCATCATTTTCTTCCATTCCAGATTCCAATTGAAAGATAATTTCTTTTTGTGTTTGGTTTTTAGAACCATAGTTGAAATAAATAGTTGCTTTAAGTGTAGATGCTCCTGCTATTTTTTGGGTTCTGTCATCATAAAAATCTACTTTTATAATGTACTCTCCTTTGATAGCTTCCTTCAAAATATATTCTTCTGAACCATACCCATCTGTCAAGTCTTCAGTCAGTCGTCCTCCGTTTTGAGAAAGGTTATTAGAGTAGTATGTTTTTTCTCCTGTCGGTTCGATAATCCATAAATCAATATCTGTTTCAAGCGTATTCCAATCCAAAACTACTCGTATATCGACAGGTGTATTTTTGAATAAATTATTTTTTTGCTCTTCGCTTAGTTCTTTCTCTATTTTTTTATTGACTTTAGATAAATCTAACTTGTCTTTATGTAATGCAATCAGATTATTAAACTCTGTAAGGACTGTAGATTTGAAATAAGGAAAAAGGTCTTCTAAGGTATCCCAGTTTTCGTCTTCTTTATCAAAATCCATTATCAAAACTTCATAAAATAAATCTAATGCTTTTTGATAATTACCATTTTTTTGATGCGTTAAAGCCAAATCTCTATACGAATGTGGCTCGTTTGGACGGAGTTCTTTTACTTTCTCAAAAAGAAAAATAGCCGTTTCCATTTTTCCAAGTTCACTATATTTATAGCCTAGCATTTTCAAAAGCTCATAATTTTCTAACTCTAGTTCTACAATATTAGAAAGAATCTGAACTCCTACTTCTTCTTCTCCATTCTGAATAAAGTAACTTCCCACACTAAGAAAAAAAGAAGGCGTAGAAGAATAACTTTCTTTGAGGGAAAGATAGGTTTCAAAACGATTTTCCTTAGTAGCATTTTTGATAGAATCCATATAGGGTTCATCTGCACTCCATTCTTTTACTACTAATTTTGTAGTTTCTTTCTGTTGAATTTGTAGTGCTTTTTGAGTAGAATCAGGTAAAACATAGCCTTTTTCAGCAGCTTTTTTTGTAATGACTATGATAACACCATTTGCTCCTTTGCTTCCATACAGAGCCGTCGCATTTTCATTTTTCAACATACTGACAGATTTTACTTGCTCTGGATTAATCTGACTATAATCACTCTTTTCCATTGGAATTCCATCTACTACATACAATGGTTCAGCATTTAGATTAACAGAAGAGTTTCCTCTAATTACTACATTTGAAGAAGAACCTGCGTTTCCATTTATTTGCACACCTGCTGCATTTCCTTGAATGGATTGTACAAGTTGCTCTGATTGAATTGTTTGTACAGCATAACCCAAACTCTGGCTTTTTTCCTCAATTGCCATACCAGTAACCACAACGGACTCCAAAAGCTCCGAACTTTCTGTCATTATTACATCAACAATAGATTGATTACCTACGAGTGCTTCTCTTTTACTAAAACCAACAAATCTAAAAACAAGAATATCCTTTTCACTACAAACAATAGAATAATTGCCATCAATATCCGTTTGTGTTCTTATCGTTGTTCCTTTTATTTGTACAGTTGCACCAGGTAAAGTTCCTTCTATACTAGATATTACTCCTGTTATAGTCTTATTGCGCTCATAGCCTAAAACCTCACTTTGATTAACTGAAACACTCTGATTTTGAGTAGTTTGATTTTCAGTTTCTTCACCAGAGTTATTTTCTTCTTCTTCAACCTCTTCAATTTCTTGCTGAGTTTCTTCTAAATTTTCAGTTATTGTTTCTGTTGTAGAATTTGTATTATTTTCATCAGTTGTTTGTGTTGTTGTTGTGGTAGTTTGATTTGTTTTCTTAGGCTGCTCAGGTAATGAATCTTTTTTGTTTTCTGTCCACCATTCTATTTTTTCTTCATAGTCTGCAAGAGCTATTTTTATGATTTCCGTTTCTGTACTTGCAATTTTTTGAGTTTTTTGAGCTAATAGTTTTTCATACTCTTCTTTTAGTTCGGCAGGTGGCGAAATTTCATATTTGACATAATCTTCTATTCTATCCAAAACGATAAGTGAAGTATAGGGAGTAATCAAGCTATAATTTTTAGCTACTTCTACGATTTTGGTTTTATTTTGTCTTGTGTTTAGAGAAAACTCATCCACTTTTTTATTTGCCCAAATACGCTGAATAGAGGTTGAATTGTAATTTTTAGGAATTGTTATTTTTCTAGTTTCTAAAACTTGTTTTCCTATTCCAAACTGAATTTCTATTTCTGCATCTTTATCTGCACTTATTTTTCCTGCCAGTGAGAAAGATTTGTTTTTTTGTAGAGTTTGGGGCGTAATTGGATAGACTTCGCTTAGGATTCTGTTTTTGTATTTTGCGCCCAAAAACTGATAATTTTGAGATAAAAGTGCTTCTACGGCTTCTTTTTGTGTTTCATAAGAAAGATTGATATAATTCCCTCCTGTTTTTTGAGCTAAAGAATTTAGAAAAGGAGCATCATTTGTTCCACTAGAAACGATAGTATAAATAGTTTGTAGATTGTCTTTTTTAAGAGGAAAAGCATCATCTGAATAAGAAAGGTTTGAAATTCCGTCCGAAAAAAGAAGGATTTCATTTTGCTCTAAAGAAGGAAAATCAATGGCTTTTAAATCTGTCCCTCCATCATAAACTATACTTTCTAATTGCCTTTTAATTTTGATGATTTGATTTTCAAAATTAGATTCATCTATCAAAAAATCATTCTGACTGACTATTCTATTATTGAACAAAATTAGTTTTAGATTTAAAGAATTATCTGACTTTTTTTGATTTATTCTTTCTAAATAACTTTCAAGAAGAGCTATTTCTTTTTCTGTTTTTCTCTCCTTACTAGAATGCGAAACATCCCACAAAACAGCAATAGAAGAAGGCAAGATTTTGTCTTTCTGAATAACATTTGGAATTAGATTTATATAAAAATAATCGCTTTCTGTATCTTTAGAATTGCTTTTCTCTCTGAAAACTTTTTCATTTATTTGTGTCGGAATCTCAAAACTAAAAATACCTGTGGCTTCAAAATTTTTCTTATTAGATTTAGCAATATAAGATGTTTCCCACTTTTTGAACTTGAAATTAGAAAGCTCGTTTTGCTTGACCTTAGGCTTTTCTTCTTGATTAATGACTTTTACATTTAGGTCAAAATTCTTCACTTTTCCGTATTTCAAGTTTAGTTGGTACAAAGGAGCTTTGCTATCTTGGAGTTCTTCTTCATAGCCTATCAAGATTATTTTTCTTCCCTTAGCAGGAATGGGATACACTCTAGCCTTATAATTATTTCCAACTGTCATTTCTAATAAAGCTGGGTCAATTTCTTTTCTAATAACTCCTTCAAATGCTCTTCTTCCAAGTTCTTTTTCTACTACTACACCTTCTCTAAGCTTTCCATTTAAATCCATTGCAAACCTAAAAACACGCTGTTTATCTGCAAGTGGAAAGTTAAGTTCTCCTTCCAAAACTCTGTCATTCGGATTATAAAAAGTGAGTTTTGTTACTGTTGTGGCTCTGTTTCCTAGTATTTCTACTTCAATATCAACGCTTTCTAATTCAATAAATGCGCTATCATTTTTGATTTGTAGAATAGATAATTTTCCTAAATCATCTGTCTTTTGGGCAAAAACTGAAATGAAAAAAGTAAGATAAAAAAATACAGAGAAAAGTGGCTTGTGTAGATTATGTTTCATCGTAGATAAGTTGTTTTGATTAGATAGTTCTAAATATTTCTTAAAACCCCTACGATAGACTTTAAGCAAAACGTTGCATATAATTGTTGTTTATCATTTCTAAAAACCTATTAACCGAATCAAAAAGGGTTCGAAATCACATTGGCAAGATTTTTTCCTTATAGTTTTTGATAATTTTGTAATATTCAATCACTAGATTAAAATTGTTTCAAAATTAATCCTTATACCAAAAATTACCTCATTTACTTATACCATATAGAATTTCATGAAAACTCGTTTTACTTCAACTCATATTTTTTCATTTCTACTTTCTGCTTTTGGAATAGCTATCATTATTTTTGGAAGTGGTTTTTTTCCTGCTTCTATCAAAACAGAATACAAAAACGAATATGTTTCTTTTGAGAAAATAAATAATTCCTCATCTGTTTATAGATTCTTACTGCCTTCTCATTTGTTCAAAACTACACAAGATACAGCAGGAATGGTCTTTGTCAGAGGAAGTGTTTTTAATATGGGAAGTACCGTTTTTGAAAATGAAATGCCTATTCACGAAGTAGAGTTAGATGATTTTTATATCGGAAGATATGAAGTTACAGTAAAACAATATAGAGAATTTTGTGAAGCAACGGGAAGAGATATGCCAAAAGAACCAATGTGGGGCTGGGACGATACGCACCCAGTTGTGGGCGTAACATGGGATGATGCTAGTCAGTATGCAGAATGGGCAGGAAAGCGTTTGCCAACAGAATCGGAGTGGGAATATGCAGCACGAGGAGGATTAAGCACCTTAAATTATACATATTCAGGTGCAAATTATGCAGAAGTAGTAGGTTGGTATGAAGGAAATTCGGTAGAAATGGTACAACCTATTGGACTCAAAAGACCCAATGAATTAGGTATTTATGATATGTCTGGAAATGTTTGGGAATGGTGTTTTGACCATTATGGACGTTATCGCCAAGGACGCACAAAAAACCCAAAAGGCGTTCCACAAGGATTAAATCGTTGTATTAGAGGTGGAAGTTGGTTTGGAAACAAAGGAAATTTACGCACAGCAAATCGTTATTATAATCCTCAAGGTTTTGGTAGTAACTTGATTGGTTTTAGAGTGGCGATGGATAAATAAAGGCAGTTATCAGTTGGAAACTATATTTCAATTACTTTAGTATAAAAATGACGTTTTTTAGTGAGAAAAATTCGTAATTCGTAATTTGTAATTCGTAATTCTAAAGAAATTAATTGGTAACTGATTTAAGCTCCCAATTGGCAGCATCTGCAAAAATTCCTCTTTCGGCTTGTTCGAATGCATTTCTTGCTTCGCCATAATTTTTGAGTCTTTTATAGAATAATCCTAGTAGAAAGTAATATTTTGAGCGAGTTTCATTGTCTAGTTTTGGAAAGTTTTTCAGAGCTTTTTGTACGATTACTATGCCTTCTTTATCTCTAATCGTTTTATAATGAGCCACTGCTTCCAAAAAATAAATCTCTTGTCTTTTGGGTTCTAATTGCAAACACGAATCAGCAACTTTTATAGCTTCGTTATAGCGTTTTTCATATACAAAAAGACGAGTAAGGTCGTAATAATAAGCTGCATCGTGAGATTCATGTTCAGAAATTTTTATTTTCTGACGAATATGATCAATGATTTGAGATTTATCATCTTCTTGATGTTCTACTTTATTCAGAAAAACTTGTGCTGGAGAATAGTCTGGTTTTATAGTAAGGGCTGTTCGTAGATAGCGCAAACTTTTATCAAAATCATACATAAAAAAATAAACATAGCCCAAATTATAATAATATGCTGGTGCTGTATTTTCTAATTCTGTCTTGAGTTTTTTATCTTTTATTCTAGCATAATAAGTAGTCATTCCATCAAAATCCTGCAAACGAAAAGCACAACTGGTATAAATAAATGCAGCTTTTTGAATAGGATATGCATTCGACTTTGTCTTTTCTAAAATTGTTTTGGTAAGTTTTTGGGCATCTTCGTATTCTGAATTTTGATACAGAATATTAGCAAGAGAAAGCGCAACAGGAGGAGGAATATTTTCTAACTGTTCATTTTTAAAATACTCATCTGCATAGCTTACCGTTTCCTTATCAATTTTTTTAGTTTCGTCAGAAAGAATAATAATTCTTCCTAAAATCGTATTTTTTTCTTGTACTTGGGAGGAAGGGACATGTAAAAGAGCCTTTTTATAATATGAAAAAGCCTGTGGAATAGAATCTGCCTTTTCATATAAAAAGCCTAATCTATAATTGGCTTCAAAATTCGTTTTATCTACCTTGATAGCTTCTTGATAAAGCCCAACAGCTCTAGGAATATTTTTGAGTTGCTCCATATACAACCCTGTATAATAAAGCAATTCTGTATTTTGAGAATCAGCGTTTAAAGATGTTTTCAAAAGATTTAGTCCGTCTTGAGGATTTCCATTTTGAGCCATTTCAACAGCTTTAGTATAGACTTCTGGTTGAGCTTGGAGAGCATTGAAACCCAAAAGCACAAAAAACAAACTACATGTTAGAGTAATGTTTCTTATAAAAAAAATGTTGTTCTTTGTACTTTTCACAATTTGTAGGTTTAAATTCTTCAAAGATAAATATTCAGATAGGTCTGAAATTTAATTAATCACTTATCATTTATAACTAATAACTATTTTACTTCGAAATCTAACATTTTTTTCTCTCTTATAAAACCTTCTAGTTTGTCTCCAATATTCACTTTGCCTACTCCTGCTGGAGTTCCTGTAAAGATAATATCACCTATTTTGAGAGTAAAGAACTTAGAAATATACGCTATTATCTCATCAAAGTTCCAAATCATAAGTTCATTATTTCCTTTTTGGCGAGTTTCTCCATTTACCTCCAAGTGAAAATCAATCGAATTTATATCTCTAATATCTGAAAGCTCTAACCATTCCGAAATAGGTGCAGAGCCATTAAAACCTTTAGCAATATCCCAAGGAAGACCTTTTTCTTTTGCTTTGGATTGCAAATCTCTTGCTGTAAAATCTATTCCTAAGCCAATTTTATCATAATACGAAGCTGCAAATTTTTCTTCAATATGCTTTCCTTCTTTACAAATTCTCAAAAGTAATTCTACTTCATGATGAATATCTTGACTAAAATCTGGATGATAAAAAGGGTCATTGTTTTTCAGAATTGCTGTATCTGGCTTCAAGAAAATGACAGGTTCTGTTGGGCGTTCGTTTTTAAGTTCGGCAATATGGTCAGCATAATTTCTGCCAATACAAAGTATTTTCATGTTGTTTTTTTTAGACATTATTTAAATAAATAGGTCAGTCCCAAAGGGCAGACTGTCTATACACAACCAAAAACAAGTAAAATTGACTACAAATGGTTTGCTCTACGAGGCTGACCTATATAGCAATTATGACAATGTCTAATAATATGTGTAATAACTTTATTCTGACAAAAATACAAAATCAAACTCATTTTTATAAACAACATTTTTGAAAGACAATCTACTTTTGATAAAGTTTTGAATTTGATTACGATAATAAATTAAAATTCGTATTTTAGATTAATAAAGAAGATAATAACTTACAAAAACACATTTATAAAGAATTTATGGGAGATTTAAACGTAAGAATAGCAGATAATCAGCTTGACCTCAATGAGTTTACACGCTATTTGCTCAAAGATATTCAAGCTCTTGAACTCATGCTAAAAGAAGATTGCTTCGACGACGAACAAATGCACATCGGAGCAGAACAAGAAATCTGTTTGGTAGATGACCACGGAAAACCCTCTGCAACAGCCTTAGAAGTATTGGAAGCTTTAGGAAATGATAGCTTTACGACCGAACTAGCTCGTTTTAATGTAGAGTGTAATTTAGAGCCACATCCCTTCAAAGGAAATTGTTTTTCCAAATTAGAAGCCGAAACGATAAGCTTATTAAAGGCTTTGGAAAAAATTACTACCAAACATGATATAGATTATATTCTGACAGGAATACTTCCAACGATTCGAAAATTTGACCTCACAACGGATAATATTACGCCTTTAGATAGATATTATGCCCTCATGAACTCGCTCAAAAAGCTACGAGGAAAGGAGACCTACGAACTCAAAATTGAAGGAATTGATGAGTTAAATACTTTGCATGATACGGCTTTAGTTGAGGCTTGTAATACTAGTTTTCAAGTTCATTTACAGATAAAACCAAAAGAATTTGTCTCAAAATACAATGTTGCAATGGCTATTTCTGCTCCTATTTTGGCAGCGGCCTGTAACTCTCCGATGCTTTTTAATAAACGCCTTTGGAGTGAAACTAGGATTGCACTTTTTCGCCAGTCAGTTGATACACGTATTTCGTCAGAACATTTGCGTGAGCGCAGTCCTCGTGTGATGTTTGGAAACAAATGGCTTAAAGGCTCAATTTTGGATTTGTATCGTGAGGATATTATGCGCTTTAGAGTTTTGCTCACTACCGATATTGATGAAGATGCTCTCAAAATGGTACAGGAAGGCAAAACTCCAAAATTACGTGCCTTGAATGTTCATAATTCGACGGTCTATCGTTGGAATCGTCCATGTTATGGAGTAAGTCCGAATGGAAAACCACATTTGAGAATTGAAAATCGTATTCTGCCAGCAGGTCCAACCGTAGTCGATGAAGTCGCAAATGCAGCTCTTTGGATTGGGGCAATGAATGCCTTTGAAGATACTTATCCAGACGTAACTGAAATAATGGAATTTGATGATGCTCGTGCAAACTTTATGAATGTTGCTAGACACGGTTTGCGTGTAGATGTAAAATGGGTAAACGGTAAAAAAATGAGTGTTAAGAATTTACTTTTGAAAGAGATAATTCCGATGGCAAGAAAAGGATTACAGAAAGCAAAAGTTAGCCAAACTGACATTGATAAATACATGGATATTGTAGAAGCTCGTGTAAAATCCGAACAAACAGGCTCATCTTGGATGCTACAATCCTATTCGAAACTCATAAAAGAAAGCACAAAGGAAGAAGTAATGACAGCAATTACAGTTGCCATTGCAGACAAACAGAAAAGTAATCAGCCTATTCATACGTGGAAATTAGCCACCATCGATGATATTTCGGATTGGCAACCGTCAGATTTGTTGGTAGAAGAATTTATGGATACTGACCTTTTTACGGTTACAGAAGATGACGTACCCGAGTTTGCAGCCGATATTATGGACTGGCAACGTATTCGTTATTTGCCTGTCGAATGTCGTGATGGTGTTTTGGGAGGTTTGGTTTCTTCTCGTCTTTTGCTGCGTTACTTCAAATCTAATTCTCATCAAACAGAAATAAAAAATAATATCACTACGGTAAAAGATTTGATGATAACCAATGTACATACCGTTTCGCCAGAAACCAATATTCATGAGGCTATGGATTTGATGCGCAAACAAAAAGTAGGTTGCCTTCCAGTAGTGGCAAATAATAATTTAGTTGGAATAATTACAGAAGCTAATTTCTTAAATATTACGGCTAGTCTTCTGAAAAGAATTGCAGAACGAAGAAGAAAACGTAGAGAAAAAAATGAAAAAAACGAGAAAATAAAAAATGCTTCAAAACCTCAAAATATAAGAGATAGAGAAATCAAGATTGAGGGAGTAGATTCTTCTCAAAACCGTTTGGAAAATGCAATGGCTAATGGAGAAGAAGAGGAGTAAATCTTAAAACCTTATTCTGTCACAAGAAATAAAACAGCTCTTGCTTGGCTTTGCTGAGTGAGAGGTTTTATTATATTTGAGTTTTTAGGTCAAGTCTGAAGACTTGTAAAATTGATAGGTCATAGTCATCGCTGCGCTAAAGACAACGCCCAATACTTAATTTTTTTGTTTGGCTATGGAAGACTACGAACACGGTAGAAATAAAAATCTAAGAATCTTCAGCCCCCTATGGTTTACTTTTTCAAAAAATCTTTGAGTGATGAATTAAAAAAAGAAATTTTGGGTTACTTTTAAATAATCCAAAATCTCATTTAGCAAACTAATATCATTATGTGTTATTCAGTCTATATCGCAACAAATCAAAAGTTAGAAGAGGGAAGTTTCGTACCCAATGAAACAGATATATATTTTTCTAAAATTAGTGATGCAGAAGAAGTTCGTCTACGCTCTAAATTTTCTAAAGAGAATATTTATTATGTAGGTTCGGATACAAATTGCTCTTGTGGGTTAGCTTTTGATAGTAGTGATTTTGGAAACCCAAAAGAAGATATCAATAAAAAATCGCCTACAAAATTTATTGAGTTTTTACAGAAAGCAACATTAATAGAAAGTGTACAATGCTATTGTTGTTGGGAAGGAGATGAAGTGACTGATATTGAAAATTATAAAGACATAAATATTCAGAAAATTTCATTAGAAAAAAATTATTTCAGCTTCGAAGAAAATGTACGTATTACTTTTATCAAAACCTATGAACCAAAACTAAGAAATGAAATAGTGAAAATTCTGCAAGAAAATGAACAAGGAAGTCTATTAAAAGCCATAAAGTTTTTGAGAAACCAAACAAAATCAGGCTTAATGGATGCTAGAGTCTATGTAGAATATCTAGCTATTGATTTGAAAAAATCAGAATAGATTATTTTATCAACCTTAGAGCCCCTGCGTTCTTGTTGGTGTTCCCATTTACAAAAACCCATAAAGCCGTTGTTGTGTCTTTAGTTTCGGTTTGCCGTTACGCTGACCAACAACAGAAACACGCATGAAACTATGGTAAACATTTTTTATATTTAACTTTTTTGTTTCGATAGTAAGTTCATAAATTGTCCGTGTATGTTTATTGTTGGTCATCACAACGGCATTGCCGAAGTTAAAGACCAACAAGAACGCAGAGATAACACTTCTAAATAAATGAAATCAATATTTTTGCATCTCATTATTGTCATAATACTATTATTTGTAATAGTAGATAATGAACCAATACGTTCTTTTATTTTTGACGTAAAAACAGATAAAGTAGTAGTCATAGATCAAGGACGCAAATATAAGAGTCAATTTGCTAAAGTATCACATATATATAAAGGAAAAGAATATATAAGAGAAATACATTTAGATACAAATTTTTATAAATTCTATAATACTGGAGACAGCATGAAGATATCATACCTAAAAGATAAACCAGATGATGCTATCTATCATAAAGGTCTTCCTATATACTTTCTTGCAGCATTAATACTTGGTTTAACTATATTTATGTCTACTCTATTTATTAAAATTTATCATTATTTTAAGAAGTAGCCCTCGTTCGTCGTAGTTTTCCAATAGCCAAACAAAAAAAATGAATGTTGGGCGTTGTCTTTAGCGAAGCGATGACTACGACCTATCAGTTTGGCAAATCTTAGATTTGCGAGTGTCAGTATTTTTGTAATTACTGCGTTCTTGTTGGTGTTCCCATTTGCGAAAACCCACAAAGCCGTTGTTGTGTCTTTAGTTTCGGTTTGCCGTTACGCTGACCAACAACAGCGAGTAGGAGGCATTGAATAACTAGCTTTTAAAGTTTATAAATTAGTAACGATTCAAATAATTACGAATATCCATTCCCCAGTTGAGTTTTTCACGAAGGGTTTTGAGAAAACTATCGCCATCTAAGCGCACCATCTTACAGGTATAATTACATCTTCTGACAGCAAGTTGAATATTACTATCTACTTTACGAGAACGAGAATCTAAAGAAACTAAAAAGTTTTTACTTCTTCCTTCTATCTCAAAAGCAATTACACTTTCTGTCGGAACAATGAGAGGACGAACATTTAAGTTATGAGGACTAACAGGAGAGATAATAAAATTATTGGATTGAGGAACAACTACGGGACCTCCGACGCTCAAAGAATAGCCTGTCGAACCAGTAGGCGTAGCGACAATCAGACCATCTGCCCAATACGAATTTAGATATTCGCCATCAATATAGGTATGAACCACAATCATTGAAGAAGAATCTCGCTTCATAATTGCAAATTCGTTGAGCGCAATATTTACGCCTTTAAACAAATCCCTATCAGCTTCCAATTCTAATAAAATACGTTCGTCTAGCGTATAATGACCTGCCATAAGACTTTCCAATGCACTATGAATTTGTTCTTTTGAAGTTGTCGCTAAGAAACCCAAACGCCCTGTATTTATTCCCAAAATAGGAACATTTTGGTGTTGTACGATGGTTGCAGCCTCCAAAAAAGTACCATCTCCACCCACACTAAGCATCAAATCTACATTAGAAAGATGATGAGGAGCAGAAAAAGTACCTACAATATTAGGACGAAAATTAATAGAATGAAGTAGCCTATCAAAATCCTTTGAAATGATAATCTCTACTCCATAATTTTCTAGTTCTGTAAAGATTTGCTTTATAAAAAAAAGTTTGCTTTCGGCAATGTCTTTACTGTGTATGGCTACTTTCTTCAAAATAAAAAGGAGATTTTAAATTTATTGTTCTTTGAAATAATGAAGTTACCAAATTACTATAAAAAAATCATTATTCGTAAATGAATACTAATTAATTTGGTTTTTTGATTTTATCTCCTACTTTAAGTCCCTTCAAAACTTCAATATTTATTCCATCTGAAAGCCCTAAAGTAAGATAGCGTTTTTCAAAAACATTTTCACTTGTTTGAACTTCTACATAAAAAGCATCAGATTTTTGATTTGAGTCTTTAGTTTCTGTTTTGGTAGAATCTATCTTGTTTTCTTCTTTTTTATCTGATTTATTGTTTTTTTCTTTGTTTTTATCAGCCGATTGTAACCACGCTTCTTCAATTACAATTACATCATCTTTTCTTTCCAAAACAATATCTGCATTAGCACTATAACCAGCACGAACAAATTGATTTTCTTTAAGTTCTACGTCTGCTTTTATCGGAAACTTAATTGCTCCTTCTTCTTCAATGCCTTTTGGTGCGATAAAATCTAGTTTCGCATCAAATTTTTCATTGTCGATTGCTCCAATTGTCAAGACCAAATCCATTCCTTTTTTTAATTTTCCTACTTCTGCCTCATCTACTTTTCCTTCAAAAATCATATCACTCAAATCTGCAATGGTTGCAATCGTTGTTCCTTCATTAAATGTATTACTTTCAATTACGTTTGCCCCTTCTTTGATAGGAACGTCCAAAATAATTCCACTCGTAGTTGCTTTTACTAATGTTAGTGTGCTAGAAGAACGGCTAGAAGTTCCTTCACGAACAATAACCAAACTCTCTGCAGCTGCATTTACCTGATTTTTCGCCAAATCGTAATCGTCTTTTGCAAGCATATATTCACGCTCTGCAATTACGCCATCTTCAAAAAGCTGCTTTTGTCTTTTCATTTCACGCTCACGCATATCTAAGGTAAGCTTTGCTTGTTCTAAGTTATTCTGAACATTAGTAAGGTTAGTCATATTCGGAATTACTTTTATTTTAGCAATTACATCTCCTACTTTTACTGTTTGCCCAGCTTCAAAAAAAATTTTGTCAACAATACCCGAAACGGCAGGTTTTACAGTTACTTCTTTCAGAGGAACAATCGAACCTGTTGCAACCGTTTTCTTTATTATAGAATCTTTTCTTGGAGAAACCAATTCTATATCTTCTTGTACGTCTTCTTCTTGATTAACAAAATAATAAACAACAAAAACTCCCATAGCTATAAGTAAAAGCACAAAGGAAGCGATAAAAATTTTTTTCATAATAATAGTGAGTTAAATTAAAATCAAGAGTTATAAAATAAGATGTACAGAGAAAAGAAGTTAAAATATAAAATAGGATTTTGAAATGGCTAATTTACACAAAACTTATTCCTATACAAGATAAATAGACTACTAAAAGGCGTTAAAAATAAAGATGCTTGTATTAAAAACAATAAAAACGAAACAAACAGAAATAACTTTTCTTGGTTAGACAGAAATTGAGACAAAACTTTATATCTAAATTAATAATCCCTTATGTTGGCACTATTTTGGCAAATCTTTGTAATATGAGTAGAAGTTATAAATTTATTTTCTATTCATAATAAAGATAATGACAAACTATTCTATCAAAAAACGCTGCTAAATTTTTATCACTATGAAATCACTATTTTTTATTTGGGTTACCTTCGGACTTGCTTGGGGAGTTTTTTCAGCTTCTCCAACACTTGCACAGACAGAAGATGAGGTAATCAGCACAGCCAAAACAGCCATTGGAGCAGCTTCTACGAAAGAATTAGTCAAACTTTGTCACGATGCTATCGAAATAGGATTAGGCGACCAAAAGGCAACATACAGTCAATCACAAGCCGAATTTGTATTGAAAGATTTTTTTACAAAAAACCCAGCCAAACAGTTTGAATATATCCATAAAGGAGCTTCAAAAGAAGGTCTGAAGTATGTGATTGGAAAATATACAGCAACAAACGGAAATACGTTTAGAGTTTATATTTTGGTAAAATCAACACCAAACGGTTTTAGAATTGACACGCTAGACTTCAGTAGAGAATAAAAATAAAAAATCTTTGTCAGAACGCCCCCTCTCACTTTGAGATTTTAGACTAAAAAAGCCTTTTTCGTTTGAAAAAGGCTTTTTTAGTGATTTTTTTTAATTTAAAATCAGAATTTATAAGAAATTCCTAGATGCAGATTGATTTGATAAAAACGCATTTGCCAAATTGTATTTTTATTTCCTACTGAATTGGACAAATATTTCAATGAACTTTCTCCAAAAACTCCCCAATGATTAGTTAGTTGATAATGACTTTGATGGAAACCTGAAAAGAATGGGATTACTTGTTTGGCACTTGGAAATTGAGCTGTACTTTCATAAATCTCATAATTGGTAGTTTCATTTGTAAGTAACAAAAGCCCTGTTTTTACTCCTATTTGATGTTTCCATTTTTTAGATTGGAATAAAGAATAAGAGATTCCTAAATCTATTTTAAAATAAGTGCTTTCATAATTTATAGTTTGGGTTTGTAGGCTATCTCTATTTCCATAAATAGGCTGTATAGATACATGATTTGTAGAAATTTTGGTGGCTATGTAGTTAGTTGGTGTAGAATAATAATTTCCTCCAAATTGATACTTAACTGTATTTTTCCATTTTAAAATACCTATATCAGTATGTAAACTCCATTTTTGAGATAAGTTTCTTTCTGCCATAAAACCAAATGTAAGACTCTGACGCTCACTGAGAGTTTGTTTGTCATTAAGCATTCTTACATAATGTTTGTCAATTGGATTTGCTGCAAAATGTTTGTAGGTCATTCCAAAACCTGTGTAAGAGGCAATTTTCCATTTTGAAAGCATATTTGATTCTTTGTTCAAACTCTTACTCCATTGACAAAACTTTAATTTTTTGATCAAATTTAGTTTCACTAGTCATTGGATTATTGAGTATTTTTTTAATTTCTATTAATCCATATCTGAAAAAAGAGTATTCATTATATCCATTTGAACAGACTCTTATTTTTGTTTTTTTATGTTTCCATTCTCCTACTTTGTAACACCAAACAAAGGCAATGGAACACAAAGCAATTAATTTAGCTATTTTATTTGGTTCTGTTAATTTTGTATTTTCTAAGTTAAAACCTTGTGATTTTAGTGCTTTAAACAACGTTTCGATTTCCCAACGTTGTTTATAAATTTCAAAAATATTATCCAATAAAACAGGTGATGCTAAATAAATATATCCTTTTTGTGTTCGACTTACAGATAAATATACCTCTGCTTCATTGACTACAAATGTTCCATCTAGTTGATAGGTTTCTGAAATCGAAAGCCCTCTACACCATGCTACAATAGACTTTGTTTTCCCTTTTCTAGTAGCTTTAAAGTTAGATTTTATACGCATTACAAAATCAAATTTTTTTGTAGCTAAATAGAAAAACCATTTTTTACCTATAAACTCTCTATCTGCTACAAGAGCAGTAATAGATAAATTAGGAAATTGATTTAAGAAATCTTCTATCAAATCAATTCGTTGTTGAGTAGCTGAATTTCCTGTCCTCGAAAGTACAGACCAACAAAGAGGAATAGATACCCCTTTATGAGCTGCTGAGAGAAGCAAAATATTAATATGCTCTTTTCCAACTTTCCAATTCGTTCTATCCAAACACAGTACGATATTTTCCCATTGTTCAATGCCTTCTAAGGAAATAATCAAATTAGTAATTGCTTGAAAATCAAGCTCATAATAATTTAAAAAGCGTTCTATACGACGTAAAGAAGAACTGTATTCTACATTCCTTTCAAACGCAGTTGCAATTTGAATTAAACCTCCTAGACCTACCTTTATAACAGCTATTACAAAAAGACCTATAAATTGAACTCGGGCTAAATGAAACCCTTTTAAATGAGAAGATAAAACACTAACTAATTTTGTAACTTTACCACTAGAAGCATACTTTGCTTTCGCCATAATTGAGAAAAATTTTGTGAGAAACTCAATTATGGCTTTTTTTTATCTAAATTTAAAATCTTTTGTCAGAGGACTGAGGTTCAAACTACCTTTTTTATTATCATTTGATACAATTTTGATAGAGTCTATTTGCATTTCAAAAAATGGGTCTGCATTTGTTTTTATTTCTCCAAGAGACTTTTCTTCTAATACAAATATCATTTTTTTATCTTCTTGAGTAACGGCAGTTATTTCTGCTTGTGTTTCTTGCAAATTTTCTTGAGTTATATTTACTACCTCGTTATTTTCATCATCACTACTTAAGTCAGTTGTCAAACCAATATTTTTACTAACATTTTCTTGTGTAGTTGCTTTTTGAGAAAAGCGAGAAGACTTTGTAATAACTTTAGATGAAGTAGTTTCATTTGATAATGTTTTTTTTGTATTAGATATAGAATTATTAATCTGATTTTCTGATACATTAGACTTTGTATTTTTATTTATATCAGACTGAATGGTTGAGTTTTCTGTGGCAGAATTAGTATCTGATTTTTCTATATCAGAAGTCATGTTTGTTTCTTTTTTTACTGTTTGGTTAGTAGTGTTGCAAGTAAAGTTAGGAGAAGATATATTATTTTCAGATGAAATAATATATAATCCAATGCCAAGACTTGAAACTAAAATCAAACCTAAAGCTAAAAACCAGTAGAGAAATTTTGGTCTTGAAGATTTATCTAGTTGCTCAGAAATTTTGTCCCAGCCATCAAGAGGAGGCAGAGATTCCCATTCATTAACTTTGGAAAAGCTGTTTTTCCATTCAGAATCATTTTGAGAGTTGTGTATATTGTTGTCCATAAAACAAAAATGTTTTTAGCGTATGTATTGAGTGATTTTATAGTTGGTTGCCAATATTTTTCGTAATGCTTGTTTGGCTTTTGTAAGCTGAGAACGTGAAGTGCTTTCTGAAATACCTAATAATTTGCCAATATCTTCATGCTTGTATCCTTCTATGATATACAAATTAAAAACTACTCGATATCCTTGAGGTAATTCTCTAATCAACTTGATAAGTTCTTCAGCAGAAAGCATATCAAGTGCAGTATCTTTTGTGTCAGACTCATACATAAGTGCTTCATCAGAGAGATGCCCAAAATGCTTTTTTTGTTTGTGATAAATATCAATAGCTTTATGAACAGCAACTTGTCTTATCCAACCTCCAAGAGCTTCAAATTTTTTGACTTGATTGATTTTCTTGAAAATGATTAGAAAAACTTCTTGCAACATGTCTTCTGCTTCTTCTCTGCTCTTAGCATAACGGATACAAGTTGTCATGACCTTTCCTGCATAAAGCCTGTATAGAGCTTCTTGAGCAGGACGAGAGCCTTTCAAACAACCTGAAAATATTTCTTTCTCTGACATAGATAATTTTGGTAGATTCTTTTTTTGTAGAATATTGTTAGAACATCAAACCTCTACAAACGACAATAACAGCACTACAAAGTAATGCTGTTTTTTTGAACAAATGAAAAAAGTTAATTGACGACGACTTCAGCCGTATGTTCTTCTCCAGTTATTCGATTCCTCAATGTATAGAAAAAACTAAAAGGCAGAGGAGTATCCGTTGCTACAAAAAATACAGGCTTATAGAATGGGTATTGACCTAGAGCGTGAGTTGCTCCAGTAATTCCATTCCAATCTACACTCAATTCCCAATCAAAACTTGAGTAATCACAAATTGAATCATTTTCTAAGTAAGGAAGGTAATAGTAGGTTTGTCCCACAACAAAATCATTAAAATACAAACTATCTACTTCATAACTAACAGATTCAAATGGAACTGTATTAGTGCTATCATTTTCTATGCCTACCACTCTCTCAAAAGGCGAAAAAAATGTAGGTAGGTCTGCTGCTATAAACAAATCATTTTGAAGTGAAGAAACACACGTTGTATCTGTATTTGCACTAACCTCAAAACTTATTTTACCAACATAAGCAGCACTATTGTTAGAGTCATTAGGTCGTATATAATATAAAAAATCTTGTCTGCCTACAAAATTGCTAGGAGGAAAATAGTTTATTTTCGTTGTTCCTTCCTCAAAAAATATTTCTATACCTTCTTGAATAGAATTGCTACCTTCAATCTCTTCTATATAGATCATTTCAGATTCGGTATTACAAAGAATATCATTACTCATAAAATCCAAACTATAAAGAGCTGTATTTTTTTGAGTATAATATATATCTTCTTGAGTTACTACTTCACAAGTAACAGAGTCGGGAGTATATGCAATTTGCAACTTCCCATCTTTTCCATTGAGGCGATATCCAAATTCATCAGTTTTTGGATTGTTGCTATCATTTGCACGATATAAAAGAAGACCTTCTTCATTAATTTCAACTGTTCCAAAAGAAGGATTAGCTGTTAAAATTACATTAGTAGCAGTTGATACCTTGAATAAATGTACTAAATCTATGGCGCATAATGCCATGTTTTCAGCTTTAGAAAAACTCACACTACTTTCTGTAAGTTCTTGAATTGGCTCAAGGACATCATCTTCTGATGTATCACAAGCTGTAATATAGAATGAGCTGATAAGTAGAGATGCAATTAGAAATAATTGCGAATAACGTTTTCTGAATGTTTGCATAATTTAAAAAATTAAAAGGTTTAATGTTCTATCTATAAAGAGTGAATCTTCTATAATTATGCTGCTTAATGGCTCATTATTTTTTTAAATTATTTTTAATTTTGAATAATTTCAGCTTTAAATTGTTGATTTTTAAGACTTTAGGGTTGTTTTTGGAATTGTATTTTTTTGCAAAAAATAAAATTAAAGTTATTTTTTATAGCAATTTTGAAAGAGAATATAGACCTTTGTAAAAAATATATCAAAAAGTAAGTGGTAGAAAATCAATAAGAAAATGGCAAAGAAAAAATCCAAAGCAAAAATAATTTCGAATAAAGAAACACAACCAGCTTCGAATGTAAATTCAAAAAAAGCAACCCCAAAAAAGCAAATAGAACCTATAAAAGAGGATAATAATCTGCTTTTTTCGCCCATTTCTACAAAACTAGCTTTGATTCTGACACTTGTTGCAGCGTGTCTGTATTTTGCTTTTTCTTTTGTTTCCGAAGGGTTTTATCAGCAAGATGAAGCTGTACACTATGTTTCGATGAAGCGTTTTTGGTTTAATCCAAATAGAATTTTGAGCAACTGGGAAAAACCTGGATTTAAGCTCGTTTATGCCTTGCCTTCACTTTTGGGTGTTCATTTTGTTACTTTTTTTAATTGTCTTTTGGCTGCTTTTTCTGGATTCTTTGCTTTTAAATTGGCACAGAAAATAAACATTAAGATTCCTGCTCTAGCTCTTATTTTCTTGCTTACCCAACCGTTTTGGATTGGTCTTTCTTTTCGTAATTACTCTGAACTTTTAGCTGCCTTCCTTTTGATTTTGGCTGTCTATCTCAATGAAGACAAAAAATATGCTTTTGCTGCCCTTGCTGCTTCGTACATTGTCTTTATTCGTCAAGAATTTTATCCATTTTTGGCTCTCTATTTTTTCTTTTTGCTTTATAAAAAACAATGGCTTCCTGCACTTCTGACAGGTGTTTTTCCATTAGTTCACAACTTTTGGGGGGCAGCTATTACAGGCGATTTTCTGTATTTATTAAATCAAGTTTTGAAGACAAGTAGTGAAATAGGCGACCAATATCCAAGACAAGGTTTCGAACATTATTTCTTGATGTCAGCAACTGTTTATGGTGGAATTATTATTACACTTATTGTGGCTTATTTTACGTTGAAAGCATTTCAAAAGAAAATTCCTCACGTTACAGTTGCTATTTTACCAACACTTTACTTTCTAATGTACTGTGTTTTTAATATTCAGTCTGTTCCTATTGGACCTGCAACGGCTGGAAACTTGCGTTATTTGATTATTGTTGCTCCTCTTTTTAGTGTAATGGCTGCTTTAGCTGTTGAGGAATATCGAAGTACAAAAGATGCTTGGAAGGTAATTTATGCACTAATTCCGTTATCTATTTTGGTAGGAATTTATATGACATATCCTGATAATCAGATTATGCTTTTGGATGAAAACTATGCAGAAAGAATGGCAAGGGCAGGAAGGGAGTTTCAAGTAGAACGTTATTTTGCGCCTCTAATTGCTGTTTTGGGAACTATTATTATTCTTAT
This sequence comes from Bernardetia sp. ABR2-2B, assembly GCF_037126435.1. Lineage (GTDB taxonomy): Bacteria > Bacteroidota > Bacteroidia > Cytophagales > Bernardetiaceae > Bernardetia. The sequence continues at coordinate 1,869,952 of NZ_CP147020.1, forward strand.
TATTGGTCTTTCATTTTCTCAAGCCAGACTTGCTTTTGCTGTTTTTGCTGTTTTTATGGCACTCATTACGCTTAAGCCAAAACCACTTTCAGAAGAAGATTCAAATGTGAAGAGTATGGCAAAATGGTATGAAAACTTTACTGAAAAATATGGACAAACACCTATTTTGGTAAACCATCAACTTTTTTATTACTATTTAGATGAAACACCTGAAAGTTTTGAGATTACACCAACTTCAATAGACTCTACGACAGTTGCTAATCTGCCACAAAATGGTCTTATTTTTTGGGATTCTCATTATTCGTATCGTCCAGAACAAAACAAAGCAATGCTTAATTACAAATATTTCTTAGAAAACCCTCAAAAATTTGATAAAATACAAGAGTTTTGGGCTGCTGATAGAAGTTTTGTAGGATTTGTTTTTCGTAAAAAATAATCTACTAAAATGACTAATTTTTCTCGTAGTTGCTTTGATAATAAATACAGATTTTCCTCAGAATTGAGTCGTTAAACCTAATTCTGAGGAAAGATAATCTAATCGTTTAGCTGTTATTGGTGTTTTAGTGTAGTAACTATAATCACTCTTGTTTAGTTAGTAGTACGACAAAGGTTACAAAAATGTAACTTGTTATTCTACATCACATCTACAATTTTTGCATAAACATCATCCCACAAAAATGCTTTCATTTCTCCCGTATGAAGTCTCAAAATAAGCAAATTGTATTTATCAGTATGGTCTCCAATTCCTAAACGATAACCTGTTGCTCGTGTATGAGGGTGAAATCCAAATTTTTCACAGTTGGGAAGAACTGTCCCAAGAGCTACCGAATTGAAGTCTGGTCTTCTTGAACTATAAAATAGATTTTCTTTGAGTGTATTTATCAACTCTGGATTATTAAATTTTAATGTTTCTTTGTCATACATGTCCTTTGGGTCAGTATTCAATAAATCTTTTATAGCCAAATCTGCACGTCGTTTGCGTTCTTCTCTCGCATTAATTTCTGCAAAAGCCATTGCTATACGCATTTTATTCATAAGATTATTTTCACCTTGCAAATCTTCTTCTGTTGCACCATAAGCTGACCTCCAACGAATATTTAGGCGTAAGTGCGCACGTACATCTTTGATGGCTAAAAAACGTTTTTCTAATTCATCAGGTTCAAAATTACCAACATTTGCAGCAGTTACGGCATAGGGTGCATATTCTCCTTCAAGCTGTGCCAAGCTTTTCGTAGGACGAATAAGCTTACGAGTAGAATCTGTTGGTGAAATAGTTGAATCGGCAATTACAATAGCTTCATTCAAGTCTCCAGCATCAATTATTGAATCTTGCTCATAATTGTCTTCTATAATTACAATTTCTAAATTAGTAGAATCATTTTGAGCAAAAGAATAATTGATAAAGATGCCAAAGGTAAAAAAAAGTAAAAGAGCTGTTTTAAGTATAAAATTATTCATTTTGATTATTTAGGATAGATTTTTTTTAGAAAAGTTATTCTCTTTAATGGAGTTTCTAAGAATAAATTTGAATACAAAGTTAATGGTAATTTTACATCTTAGTATAGATTGAACGTAATAAAGCAAAGTTTTTTAGTGAAAAAAGAATTTGCGAAATTTTATTTTCACTAATTCTACTAAAATATAAATTTACTTTATCAGTTTCAACAATGTAAAGCCAATACCAATTATATTCAATCTTTTATCTCTAAATTAAGACAAAATTAGTGCAGAAAATCTAACTAATTAGTTAAATTATTATAGAGGTTATTTATACGTGTGTTATTTGGTGTCCTTAGACTAAAATATCAGCAAAGGCTATGAACCATTTTGAGTTTATGAGTGGATAAATATGCTGTTATTTAATACACAATTTCACTGTATTTTTATTAGCCCAAAATTTAATCAACTCTAGCTATCTAAACATACTTTTTCCTATTATATTTCTAGGATAAAAATGAGTCAAATACTCTTGAGTTTCGTTGATTAAGGTCTTGATATAATCTGTATTTACTTGTTGGGCATCTTGAGTACGAATTTGCTTAGTTTCTTCAAATTTATTGGAAAACTCTGTGGTATAATCCAAATCTAACATATCACAAATATCTGTAATCGTTCGTTCTGGAATTTCTCTAAAGTCTTCATATCTGAAAAATAACCAGTCTGGATAATTGAGTTGATAATACAGTATAGTCTCTGCAAAGATAAGCCATATTCTTAATGCTTTTTCCCATTCTTTTAGGGCTTCAAAATTATTTTCTTTTTTTTCTAAATTTATTCGCTCTAAAGCATTTGGGGCATATTTAATGATTTTTGGTGAAAATAAAGTGTCCAAATCTAAGCTTTCTTTATTTTCTATCCAGTTATACACAAAATGTAAAGGATGTTGAATCAAAACTACTACATCAGTTTTGTAATGCTTATGCAACCATTCTATCAAAAAAAGACTATTTTTATCATAAATAAGAGGACGAATTTCTTTTTTTGTATCTTTATTAATTTGATACTTATCTATAAATCGCTTATACAATTGCTTAACACTATTTCCAAAAGCTCCCTTTGTGTGTTCTTCTTTTGAGTTATAACCAAAACATTCTGCGATAAAAGATTCATACGGATTGTCTTCATCAACAGCAATAAAAGGATATTTACTATCAAATGAAAAAATGTCTATTGAATCAGCAGTAGGCGAAAAAAAATGGGGTAAGTAACGCACCGAAGGAAAAACAGATAAAATAGGTGCTATCCACTCTTGTTGAGAACAAAAAGCTCCTGTAAATAAAATAGGTTTTTGCGTTTGCATTAATTTTAGGGACAGATTTAGACAGAAAGTTTGTAGTTAAGATTATTTTATAAATTAGTAATAAAATTATTACTATACAAAGAATTCTAAATTTAATAAAAAATAATCGTTTTATTTTTCTGATTTTTTTATTTCTCTATCAAAAAAACATAAATTAACTCAAATTGAGGAATCTATTTTTTTAAGCAATTCATTTTTAAGGTTTATAAATTTGTGATACTTTTGTAGTATTGATTTTTCTAAATTACTTTTTTTTGGTGTAATTAGTCATTCATTCATTACTAACTAATCGCTAATAATTAATCACTATTTATGAGTCTGAGTGTCAATCATTTATTAGGAATAAAAGACCTTACCCAAGCTGATATTTTGCATATTTTTGAAATGGCAGAGCAGTTTAAGGAAGTTATTAATCGTCCTATCAAAAAAGTACCTTCTTTACGTGATATTACGATTGCTAATGTTTTTTTTGAAAACTCTACTCGTACTCGTATTTCTTTCGAACTCGCTCAAAAACGTCTTTCTGCTGATGTAGTTAATTTTTCTGCAAGTAATAGTTCAGTTTCAAAAGGAGAAACACTTCTTGATACAGTTAATAATATTTTGGCAATGAAGGTAGATATGATTGTGATGCGTCATTCTAGTGCAGGTGCGCCTCATTTTTTATCCAAACATATCAATGCAGCTATCGTAAATGCAGGAGACGGAACACACGAACACCCAACACAAGCACTTTTAGATACTTTTTCGATTAGAGAAAAATTAGGTGAAGTAGCAGGAAAAAAAGTGGCTATTATTGGAGATATTTCGCATTCAAGAGTAGCTCTTTCTAATATTTTTGCACTTCAAAAACTGGGTGCAGAAGTGATGCTTTGTGGAATGCCTACACTAATTCCAAAGTTTATAAATCAATTAGGAGTAAAGGTAAGTTATAATCTCAGAGAAGCTTTAGAATGGTGTGATGTTGCAAATGTGTTGCGTATTCAGTTAGAAAGGCAAGATGTAAAAAATATTCCTTCGCTGCGTGAATATTCACTTTATTATGGAATAAATAAAGAATTATTGGATTCTCTCAATAAAGAAATTGTAATTATGCACCCTGGACCCATTAATAGAGGAGTAGAAATTGATAGTGATGTAGCCGATTCTGAACACTCAATTATTCTTAATCAAGTAGAAAATGGTGTTGCTATCCGAATGGCTGTGTTGTATCTTTTGGCTGAGAAAATAAAACCGAAATCAGTTACCAGTTAGCAGTAATCAGTTACCAGTTTTAATAGAATTAAAACCCTGATTAAATTTAAAAAAGCAATGGTAATTCATTTCATAATTTATCACTAAACACTTATCATTAATCACTATCTTATGTTAGCATTCATCACAGGCGCAACTTCAGGAATCGGACTTGCCACAGCACACATTTTTGCAGAAAATAATATTGACCTTATTCTTTGTGGAAGAAGAACTGAAAGACTCCAAGAGTTAGAAAAAGAATTATCTCAAAAAGTAAAAGTAACGACACTTTCTTTCGATGTTCGTTATAGAGAGGAAGTGCAAAAGGCAGTTGATTCTCTCCCAAAAGACTTTCAAAATATAGATATTCTTATCAATAATGCAGGAAATGCACACGGACTTTCTTCTATTCAAGAAGGAAGTTTAGATGATTGGGATTTTATGATTGACCTCAACGTAAAAGGACTTTTGTATGTAACAAAGGCACTTTTACCAAAATTATTAAATCAAACAAGGTCAGAAAAAAACAAAGGTCAAATTATAAATATTGGTTCAATAGCTGGGATAGATTCTTATGCTAATGGAAATGTCTATTGTGCTACAAAATCAGCTGTTGCGATGCTTAGTGAGACAATGAGAATTGATTTGCTCAAAGAAAATATAAAAGTAAGTGAAGTAAAACCTGGATTAGTAGAGACAGAGTTTTCGAAAGTTCGTTTCAAAAATGATGAAAATAGAGCTGAAAAAGTATATCAGAATTATACGCCACTTACAGCCGAAGATATTGCCGAGCTTATTTATTTTGTGGTTTCTCGTCCTGCTCATGTAAATATTGCTGATGTTCTGATTTTGCCAACCGACCAAGCCAAATCTGCTATGGTAAATAAGAAATAAAATACCACAAAATATAAAGAGAATTGACGACTGCACTTCGCAAAATAATACATATAGATATGGACGCTTTTTATGCTTCAGTAGAACAGCGAGATAATCCAGAACTAAGAGGAAAGCCTATTGCAGTAGGTGGAGATGGAAAACGAGGTGTAGTGGCAGCAGCAAGTTATGAAGCACGAAAATACGGTGTTTATTCGGCAATGTCTTCCAAAATTGCTTTGCAGAAATGCCCTCATTTGATTTTTGTACGTCCTCGTTTTGAAGAGTACAAAAAGGTTTCTTTACAGATTAGAGCTATCTTTTCAGAATATACAGATTTGATAGAACCACTTTCTTTAGACGAAGCCTATTTAGATGTAACACAAAATAAAAAACAGTTTCCTTCTGCTACTTTACTTGCGATGCAGATTAAAGATGAGATAAAAGCTAAAACTAATCTAACAGCTTCTGCTGGAGTCTCTTTTAATAAGTTTTTAGCCAAAATTGCTTCTGATATTAATAAACCAGATGGAATTTTTACGATTATACCTGCTGATGCTTCAAAATTTATTGATGAGCTTCCTATCAAAAAATTTCATGGTATTGGTAAAGTAACTGCAAAAAAAATGCACCATTTGGGTATTTATACAGGAAAGGATTTGAAAAAATGGCAAAAGAATGATTTGATAAAAAACTTTGGTAAAGCAGGAAGGTTTTATTTTCATATTGCTCACGGACAAGATAATCGCCCTGTAAATCCGAATCGTATCAGAAAATCTATTGGTGCAGAACGGACTTTTTCGGAAGATTTATTTGAGGAAACAGAAATGATAGAATCTCTTCAAAAAATTGCTCAAAAATTATCTCCACTACTTTTGAATAAAGATGTAAAAGGCAGAACCCTTACTCTCAAAATAAAATATGCAGATTTTAATCAAATTACTCGTAGCCAAACTGTTATTCAAGGCTTACAAACTGAAGAGGATTTAGCGAAAATTTATATTCCCTTGCTCAAAAGTATTTTTCCTCTGCAAATAGGAGTTCGATTATTGGGTTTACAAGTTTCTAATTTAAGTAATCAATCAAAAGAAGAGGTAAAGCATAAAATAGGTAGGCAATTGACTTTGGACTTTTGAGTATATTTTAGGAAAATTTGTATGTTTGTTGCTAGTCATTGTATTTTCAGAAATATTCCGTAAATAATAGATGTTGGGAATGTTATACTACCCTATGAAAAACACAAAAAAACTACTTGAACTGCAAATCTAAGATTTGCTAAAATGATAGGTAGTAGTCATCGCTGCGCTAAAGACAACGCCCAACATTCGTTTTTTTACCTTTTATTTGGAACACTACGCACATCAGGTTTTTTTTTGGTTTTGTGGGAAGTTAGTAGATTTGTGAGGGTATTGTTTGTTGTTGGTCATCGTAACGGCAAACCGAAACTAAAGACCAACAACGGCTTCTTTATAATGCTTTGGTTTTTTTGGAAGACCAACAAGAACGCAGATAAAGAATTAAAGCAACATCATAATTACGACAATTAACTTATGGACTCTCTAATAAGATATACAGATTTTCAAAACAAATATTCCGACTATAATGCTTGGAAGCCAAGTAATGCTTTTACTATTCATAATACTACTAACAATTGTATTGAGCAGCTATATAAATATGAGATTGTTGAACAAGTTTTCAATGGGGTAGGTCATACAAGGGATAGTATTCTTTATGCTAAAAAATTACATAAATTTCAAAACGGATTAATACAAGAGTTTTCTAAACAAGAACGAAATAACACCTATATATATGTAATTGAACATAAGAAGAAAAAATTGTCAAGAATAAGAAGTTATAAAGGTTTAGTAGATAAAAAGAAAATCGCTCCGAGCAACTATTGTCAGAATGAATTTATGTTAGAACATAACGAAACAATAATATCTTTTATAACTTCTTTAATAGGAGAAAATGTTGTTCAATTATTAGAATATTTCTTTGATGATTCGACCTGTTTTGTAATAAAGAGTGATGAAGATTATTTAAACGTAGATTTCTTAAACTTAGTGTTATCTACTTTAGATTTAACTGGCAACATTGAATTAGATTATTTAAAATTATTATGTCTATTCTGTAATAAAAATGATATTATATATCGAATAGGAGGAAATTCAGGAGAAGATTACTGGAGTCTGCAGAAGTTCATAAAAAAGTAGATATACACTGTTGTTGGTCATCGTAACGGCAAACCGAAACTAAAGACCAACAACGGCTTCTTATCTAATGATTTGGACTTTTTGGAAGACCAACAAGAACGTAACAACGGCTTTTTTTACGTTTTTAGCAAATCGGAACACCAACAAGAACGTAGAATTTGAATAAAAATCTGTTTTTTTTTGATTTGAGTTTTTTGTTTTTTGTGGGAAGTTATTAGGTTTGTGGGGTGTGTTTGTTGTTGGTCATCGTAACGGCAAGCCGAAACTAAAGACCAACAACGGCTTCTTTCTAATGATTTGGATTTTTTGGAAGACCAACAAGAACGTAGACAACGCTTAACTACTACTGTTTTGGAACACTACGCTCATCAGGGGGAGTTACTCTTAAAATATCCCAATAGTCTCCGTTAAATTCATAGATAGGTAAATGGACGAAGTTGTACAAAGCTTCTCGTAGCTCTTTAGTTTGTTCCTTCCATAGTTTCTCTGACCTGATAATTCCATTTTTAAATTTTTTCTCATCTGTAACTTTTTTAGGATGCCAAGCAGAAAGCCAATATCCTTCCACATCCTTTTGTTCTACATCTTCTAATGTTTCTAACGAAGCCTTTGATATTTTACTTGCGTATTTCTTATAATACAGAAACATATCATCCACTAATAATAAAATAGAATACATGTAAAATATGGAACCCCAACTATTATCTTCTGCTTTGCTCTCTAAATAACTAATGAGTTGATCCAACTGAGTTTCTATTTCTTTACTACTGATATATGTAGTATAATAGCTAAGTTTTACTAATATTGGATTTTCAAAAGTTATAGGTAACTCTTTTTCTTTAGCTTTCTCGTCGAAAGACAATAGAGTTCTTTTAAATAGTCTATGTTCAAACATTGATATTATTGAATTATGATAGCACCTTTTTTACCGTTAAAATTGTAATTTATATGTTCACAAATGTTGGGCGTTGTCTGCAACTACGACCTATCAGTCCAGCAAGTCTTAGACCTTATCCTGTCCCATAAACTTTTCAATTTTGGCTATTGTTTTGTATTGATTTTATTTATTTACTATTCTTACCTTCATTTTATGTTATATCAACCTTTGGAACATTGGAGCGAACGAGAATTTATGGATTGTGGTGTTGAAGACTTACGAGAAGCGAAAAGTATTTCGAAGATGGCAGATAAATTATTAGCTACTCCAGAAAACTCTTTCAGTAGTAGCGTAGGTAATAGTCTACGAAAAGCAGCTTGGCGTATTTTTTCAAAGGAAGAAGTAGATATTAGCTACGGACATTATCGTCAATCTTCTCTTCGTTGTTCCTCTGAATCTATGGTTTTGGTTCACCAGGATACAACAGATTTGAATTTTGGAGGTCATTTGGCTAGTGAAGGTTTAGGTGACTTAGGAGGTAGTACTGGCAAGCCTATTCTAGGTCTTTGTGTTCATAGTGCTTTAGTTACTACGGAAGCAGGTATTCCTTTGGGTTTGATTTCACAAAAGATATGGGCGCCTACAGTGGGCAGTAAAGAAAAAAAAGTAATTCCTCACCTTCCAATAGAAGAAAAAGAAAGTTATCGTTGGTTAGAGGCTCTACAAGATATTAGCCATCGTTTAAAAGATGTTTCTAAGGTAATTGTAGTTTCTGATAGAGAGAGTGATTTTTATGAATATATTGATGCTACTCGTGGTAGAAATGTGGAGTTGTTATTTAGAGTGCATCATTTACGTCGTAGAGTATATGCAAATGGAGAGAAGATAGCTTTAGGGCAAGTTAGTTTTTCATCATTATCAGAGATAGATGTTTTTCTACCTAAGAGCAAAACTAGAGAAGCTAGAAAAGCTCGTCTTACAATAAGCTAGGGAGATATTATTTGCCCACCTTCGCAAAGGAAAAAGGGATCAGAACATCATTTATCTCTTATTATAGCTAAAGAAATGCACCCTCCCAAAGATCAAGAGGCAGTAGAATGGTATCTACTAACCACTCAAAAAATAGTTACCCTTCAACAGGCACTTCTTTGTATAGAACACTACAAAAAACGTTGGACTATTGAGCGTTGGCATTATGTGCTTAAACAGGGTTTACGAATAGAAAAACTACAGTTTGATACATTTACTTCACTATCTAATGCTATCAGCTTACTCTCCATTGTAGCTTGGCAACTTTATTTGCTCAAAAAACTGGCAGAAGACTATGAAGATATTTCTGCTGATCAAGTATTGACAAAGATACAACTAGAGGTGTTAGGAAAACAAAGTCAGAAAAAAATACGCTACCTTCAAGAGGCTTTGATACGCATCGCTGTGTTAGGTGGATTTACACCATCTAAAAAACAACCTCTACCTGGCGAAATGACAATATGGAAAGGGTATAAGATGCTTAGTTTAATAGTTCAAGGCTATAAACTGGCTAACCCAAAAAAATATGGGACAGGATAAGGTCTTAGACTTGCAAGTTAAGTAGGTATTTTTGTAATTACTGCTCTGTCTCGCAAGAAATAAAATGGCTATCACTCGTTTTTAACGAGTGATTTATATGTATTCGGCTTGTACTTGTAGCCATAATTTTTGTATTTTCTTTTCCGAGTTGTTGTTGTTTAGTTTTGATTTACCGTTACAGTTACCAAAAAAGACGAAAGTACAATCAAATAGTGAATAACTAGAAATTATTTATTTCAATCACTAAACTACCAAAAAAATGTCACAAATCACTCCCAAACTAGAAGTTGAGGTAATACAGCTTCTCAAACAAAATAAAATTTTAGAAGCTATAAAGTTAATAGTAACAAATACAGAATTAGGTTTGAAAGATTCAAAAGAATATGTAGATGAATTGAAAGTTAGGCTAAAAAATAGCAAATAGCTTACTTGAAAACTCCTACCAAACGATAATAATCCATCATCGTAATACGGAAGGTTTCTCGCTCTTTCTTAGTATCTAAAATAGGAATTTCATTAGGAAGCATATAAAATTCGTATTTGTCTAACAGGCTATTATAAAGTTGTGTAGCAAATTCGTATTGTGTATCTACGTGTCCTGCAATGTAAAAAAGTGTTCCCTGTGCTTCGGTTTTAGGATTTTTCCAACGGATTTTGAGGGTGTCATTTTTAGATTCATCAAAATAATCTTCTATGTATTTATTGGGGTCTGTGATAATGTAAGCTTTGTCCTTATCCCACAGATAAACGATTGTCATATTCAGAACAGGCTTCAAAGTATCTTCACTTGCATCTTCATGAGTATAAATTTCTCTTTTTAGTTTAGGTTCGTCTTTCTTGTTATAATCTAGACTTCTAGTGTTTTTAAAAAATAAAACTGAATTTTGTGTAGTCGAATTTTTTGTCTCACTAGCAGAAACTCGTTTGTCTTTATCAGGGTTACAACCTAGAAGAAAAATAGAGCAGAGCGTTATCAGAGACAGATAAATAATAGATTTCATAGAATTTATAAAAAGTGATTGAGTTAAAGTTTGAACTTATAATGTTTTGAAAATGGTATAGGTTTGAGAACAAACAAAAAAAATAATTCGAAATTTCTCTCAAAAAAATTCTTTAAATAAAATCAGAATATCGACCTTTGTAAAAAAGTAAGACAGATAGACTAAATAATTATAAGAAATCTATCGTTAATAAAATAGCTGTCTATCCGTTCCAAAAAAATCAATAAAATAGCTAAATCTCTATAAGAAAGAAAAAATAAAATATTATTTTTGCAACCCTTTTGCTTTCACAAGCTATTGATAAGATAATCTTCCAATAAAAAAGCATAATTCAGTCAAAGAAAACATAATTAAAAATACAGGGCTGTTCTTTACGCCCTTTTATTCAAAATTAATTGATAAAAACATATTTCTATGTCAAATACGAACTCTAATACAAAAGAACTTTTACACGAACCTTTACTTGCCGAAAATCCAAATCGTTTCGTACTTTTTCCTATCAAACAGGATGATATTTGGCAGATGTACAAACAAGCAGAAGCTAGTTTTTGGACTGCCGAAGAAATAGACCTTTCCAATGATATGAAAGATTGGGAAAATATGAGTGACAACGAACGTCATTTTGTAAAACATGTCCTTGCTTTCTTTGCAGCTTCTGATGGAATTGTTAATGAAAACTTGGTTGTCAATTTTATGAAAGAAGTGCAATCACCAGAAGCTCGTTGTTTTTATGGTTTTCAGGTAATGATGGAAAATATTCACGCTGAAACCTATTCGCTTCTGATTGATACTTATATTAAAGGGACAAAAGAAAAAGATTATTTATTCAATGCTTTGGATAACTTAGAATGTGTTGCTAAAAAAGGAGAATGGGCATTGCGTTGGATTGAAAGCGAAAATTTTGCAGAGCGTTTGATTGCGTTTGCTGCCGTAGAAGGAATATTTTTTAGTGGTTCTTTTTGTTCTATTTTTTGGCTCAAAAAACGTGGCTTAATGCCAGGACTTTCTTTTTCGAATGAGCTTATTTCTCGTGATGAAGGTTTGCATTGCGATTTTGCTTGTCTTTTGTATAACAATTATATCCAAAACAAACTTCCAAAATCACGTATTATCGAAATCATTACAGATGCTGTAAAAATCGAACAAGAATTTGTAACTGATGCAATTCCAGTAAGTCTTATCGGAATGAATTCTGATTTGATGAATCAATACATTGAGTTTGTGGCTGATAGATTATTAGGTGAACTAAATTGTGAAAAGCAATACAACTCTACAAATCCATTCCCTTTTATGGAAATGATTAGTCTTCAAGGAAAAACAAATTTCTTTGAAAAGCGTGTTGCAGAATATCAAAAAGCAGGAGTAATGAATAATAATGATGATTCTCCTAAGTTCTCTTTAGATGAAGACTTTTAATCAAAGATTATAAGAATAGCACTAAAAAAGCCTTTCAAAATTTGTTTTTTGAAAGGCTTTTTTGATTTTAAAACTCCAAATAAGGAATAAGTTTTGTTAGGTTTTCCTCTTTGATGGCTCTTGATTTTTTAATATCTTCTATATTTTTATAATTTCCGTGCTGTTTTTTGTACTTTAATAAAATACTTGCTGATTTTCCTTTTATGTATAAATGATTTTTAAGAGTTTGGTAATCTGCTTTGTTTATATTTATTTTTTTGATGGGAGAAATAATCAAAGCATACTTTTTTAATTCTTCATAAGCTTCTGGGGAAAGAATATAAACGTCTTTTGCCTGTTCTAAAGAATGAAAACCTCCTATTCTATTTCTAAAATTCTCTATTTGAAGAGCTGTTTTTTCTCCTATTCCTCTTATTTGCTTTAAGGTCGCTGTATCAGTCGTGTTTATATCAAACTTTTCTATGACTTTTGGAACATATTTTTTATACTCTTTCTTCTCATACGTGGAAGTATATTTATTCTCTGAATTATCTTTGCCATAGTTCTTATACTTATTTTTATCATATTTCTTCTTCTTGTATTTATTTTGAGAAGCATATTTATTTTTATAATAAGCCTTTCTATCTACCGAATCAGGCAAATCTATATAGTCTTTCAAACGCTCATACTCTTCTTTTGGAAAACCATTAAAACGTTCTAAATCATTTTTTTGAAGAAAGACATATTTTTTATTGACTGCATTTACTACCCTTTTGGCAACCCAAGGCCTTACACCCATTGCTTGCCATTGTGCTATCGATAATTTGTTTGGGTTGAAGAGTGGAATTTCTAACATTGCTAACTTTGTTTCTCTATCCAAAGGCTGTTGCATCTCCAAAACTGCCAACAAACTATCTGCTTTTTCAACTTGTAATGCTGTCAACTCAGCATCTATTTCATCTATACTTTGTACTCTCTCATAAATTATTGCAAGAATAGGAAATACAAAAACTATTGACAAAACAACCATTCCATTTGCTTCTCGCTGAGAAAAATTGCTATTGTTCTTTACTAATTCAGAAAATTCTGCCCTTATATTTTGGATGAGGTTCATTTCTTTATGGTTTTTATTTTTTGAAATATAAGAATTTTTCTTTGAAGTTGTTTAAGATTTGAAGCAGGAAAACATTTAATAACTTTTGTTGCAGATGATTTTGATGAGCCTTTAGAAGATATTTTAACTAAAAAGTTACCAATTTGGTAACTTTTTTTAGTATATTGGAGTTTAACTAAAAACGAGGTATGCGAATAATTGCAAAAAGAACACTACGAGAATTTTGGGAAATACATGCTGATTGTGAACAGCAGTTGAAGGCGTGGTATAGTGAAATTGAAAAAGCAGACTTTCAAACCATAAATCAACTCAAAGAGAATTATCCTAATGCAAGTATTCTCAAAGAAAACAGAATTGTTTTCAATATAAAAGGAAATAATTATCGCCTAATTGTAAAATTTAATTTTGAATTTCAAATCGGTTGGATACGATTCATAGGTACACACACCGAATATGACAAAATAAATGCAAACGAAATATAAGATGAATATACAACCAATTACCACAGAAAAAGACTATCAAGAAGCATTAGAAAGGCTAGAATTTATTTTTGATGCAAAAAAAGGAACTCTAGAGGGAAATGAATTAGAAATTCTATCTATTCTGATAGATAAATATGAAAACGAAAACTTTCCTATCGAAATGCCAAACCCAATAGAGGCTATTAAATTTAGAATGGAACAAATGGGAATAAGCAATAAAGAACTTGCTGATATCTTGGGTTATAAAAGTAGAGTGAGCGAAATTTTTACTAAAAAAAGAAAATTGAGTTTGGCTATGATACGCAAACTTCACACTCATTTGTCTATACCAACAGAAGTTTTGATTAGAGAATATAATTAAATGATATTACGCAGAAATAGAATTTGAAAAATTTCTCGTACAAACAAACGAAACTCACGATTTTAATCGTGAAAAAAAACAGATACAAAATAGTAGAAACAACAATACAAATATTCGTTTCTAGGTAAATGAATACAAAAAAAAGCCTTTCAAAAAATAAATTTTGAAAGGCTTTTTGATTATATAATGTATTGTTGGTGTCACTTTGCTAAAACACCAACAACGGCATTTCAGAATTAACCTACTGTTTCAGTAGTTTCTTCTTCGTTTTCTGCTTCTAATGCTTCTAAACGCATTCTGTTTAATTGTGCTTCTGTACGAGTTGATTTTACATTTTCATCAGATAATGTATCTTCAAGTTTGTCATACGTTTTCTCATCATAAACGATAAGGTCTTCGTACTTACGCAACCCTGTACCTGCAGGAATAAGGTGTCCTACAATTACATTTTCTTTAAGACCGTTTAAGTCATCAGATTTACCACGTATAGAGGCTTCACTTAATACTTTTGTAGTCTCTTGGAAAGAAGCTGCTGACATGAAACTCTTCGTACCCAAAGATGCCTGTGTGATACCACGCAGAGTAGGCTTAGAAACTGCTGGTTGTGCTTCACGCACTTTAGCAATTTTCATATCCTTACGACGCAGACTAGAATTTTCATCTCTAAGCTCACGAGCCGTAATAATCATACCTACTTTTAGTTTGGTAGATTCTCCTACATCAGTAACGATTTTCTTATCCATAAATGAATCATTTTCTGCACGAACATCAAATTTATCTACAATTTGATTCGGCAGTAATGAAGTATCTCCCGGATCGATAATCTCTACTTTCTGCATCATTTGGCGAACGATTACCTCAATATGCTTATCATTGATTTTTACACCCTGTAAGCGATAAACATCTTGAATTTCGTTAGTCAAATATTCTTGAACTGCTGTTGGTCCTTTAATAGAAAGAATATCGGCTGGTGTAATTGCACCATCTGAAAGTGGCATACCTGCTTTTACAAAATCTTTCTCCTGTACGAGAATGTGTTTAGAAAGCTGAACCATATATTTCTTAATGATACCGTCTTTCTTAGATTCTACAAAAATTTCTCTGTTACCACGTTTGATTCCTCCGTAACTTACAATACCATCAATTTCTGATACTACTGCTGGGTTGGAAGGATTACGTGCTTCAAAAAGTTCTGTTACACGTGGAAGACCACCTGTAATATCTCTACTCTTCGAAACTGAACGAGGAATTTTCACTAAAATCTGACCTGCTTTTACTTGTTCTCCTTCTTCAATAGAAAGATATGCTCCAGCAGGAACATTACTACTTGCAGATTCGCCTTTTGCATTTACGACAGTCAGCGTAGGATTTCGTGTCTTGTCTCTACTTTCAATAATGATTTTCTGACGGTGTCCTGTCTGCTCATCAGATTCTTCTTTATAAGTAATGCCTTCATCGATTCCTTCAAAATTCACTGTTCCATCATATTGAGAAAGGATAACAGCATTAAAAGGATCAAAGTTGTATAAAGCATCGTTCTTTTTGACCATCTGACCATCTTTAACAGTCAAGAATGAACCATAAGGAACATTGAGAGAAGCTAATACTTTAGAATTATTATCAGCATCTACAATTCGTAATTCACCATAACGTGACATAACTGCTTTTGCTTTCTTGCCTTCTTCATCAAGCGTGTCTATTGTCTGAACATCTTCTAAAATAACCTTTCCATCTTTCTTAGCCTTAATAATAGGTTCAGCAGAAATGTTAGAAGCCGTACCACCAACGTGGAAAGTACGAAGTGTAAGCTGTGTACCTGGCTCTCCAATAGATTGAGCAGCAATTACACCAACTGACTCACCTTGCTGTACTAATTTTCCAGAGGCAAGATTTCGTCCATAACACATGGCACAAACACCTACACGAGTTTCACAAGTAAGTACAGAACGTATATCTACTGCTTCTACACCTGCTTCTTCGGCACGTTTGGCTGCAACTTCATCTATTAGTTCGCCAGATTCAATAAGAACTAGCTCTTCATTTTCTGGATGGAAAACATCTTGCAATGATATTCTACCCAAAATACGGTCAGAAATCGGTTCGATAGTTTCTTCTTGTTCTTTTAGAGCCGTTACTGTCAGTCCACGTAAAGTTCCACAATCAGTTTCATTTACGATAATATCTTGAGCAACATCTACCAAACGACGAGTAAGATAACCAGCATCGGCAGTTTTAAGAGCAGTATCTGCAAGACCTTTCCTAGCACCGTGTGTAGAGATAAAGTATTCCAAAACGTCTAATCCTTCTTTAAAGTTAGAAAGAATAGGGTTTTCGATGATTTCTCCTACCGAACCTTGTAAGTTCTTTTGAGGTTTAGCCATCAGACCACGCATACCACCTAATTGACGGATTTGTTCACGAGAACCACGTGCGCCAGAGTGCATCATCATATAAATAGAATTAAATCCTTGTTCGTCAGTTTCTAACTGCTCCATCAATTCATCTGTAATTCTACGGTTTACTTTTGTCCAAATATCAATTACTTGGTTGTAACGTTCGTTATCAGTGATAAGACCCATAAAGTAGTTTTGAGTAATCGCTGCTACTTCGTCTTTAGCTTCTTGAACTAAACGCTCTTTATTTTCCGGAACTGGAATATTATTGATACCAATAGAAAGACCACCTCGGTAAGCTTGGTCGAAACCTAAAAATTTAATCTCATCTAAGAATTCGGCAGTACGAGCCATACCGACTTGCTTAACAATTTTAGAGATTACTTTTGTAAGTGTCTTTTTACTTAAAAGCTCATCAATATAACCAGCTTCTTCAGGAACACATTTATTAAATAAAACACGTCCTGCAACTGTTTCAATAGTTTTGTATTCTAATTCGCCAGTTTCTTCATTCAATACTTTTGTACGAACGAAAATATAAGCGTGTTTAGAAATAGATTTATGATTGAGAGCCATGACTACTTCCTCTTCCGAGTAGAATCTCATGCCTTCTCCTTCAATTTTCAATTCTGGAATACTTCTTCTTCCTTTTGTCAAGAAATAAAGACCCAAAACCATATCCTGTGAAGGTACAGTAATCGGGCTTCCACTTGCAGGAGAAAGAATATTATGAGAAGCAAGCATTAATAGAGAGGCTTCCAAAACAGCTTCTTGTCCTAGAGGGACGTGAACAGCCATTTGGTCACCATCAAAATCGGCGTTGAATGCCGTACAAACTAATGGGTGCAACTGAATTGCTTTTCCTTCAATAAGTTTTGGTTGGAAGGCTTGAATACCCAAACGGTGCAAAGTAGGCGCACGGTTGAGCAGAACAGGATGTCCTTTCAATACATTTTCCAAAATATCCCAAATTACTGGGTCTTTTCTATCAACAATTTTCTTCGCTGATTTTACAGTCTTGACGATACCACGCTCAATAAGTTTGCGAATTACAAATGGCTTAAATAGCTCGGCAGCCATATTTTTAGGAAGACCACACTCATGAAGTTTGAGTTCTGGACCTACCACGATTACCGAACGACCCGAGTAATCAACACGCTTACCCAAAAGGTTTTGACGGAAACGTCCTTGTTTACCTTTGAGCATATCTGAAAGTGATTTTAAGGCACGATTACCATCACCACGAACAGCATTTACTTTACGAGAGTTATCGAAAAGAGAATCAACAGCTTCTTGAAGCATACGTTTTTCATTACGTAAAATTACTTCAGGAGCTTTAATATCTATAAGTCTTTTTAGACGGTTGTTACGAATAATAACACGACGGTATAAATCATTCAAATCCGAAGTTGCGAAACGTCCACCATCAAGGGGAACTAAAGGACGCAATTCTGGTGGAATGACAGGAACCATTTTGATAACCATCCAAGATGGCTCATTCGGAACATTTCTAGATTTGGCATCACGGAATGCTTCCACTACACGCAAACGTTTCAAGGCTTCTGCCTTACGTTGTTGTGAAGTTTCGTTCATTGCTGCTGCACGTAAATCATACGAAAGCTGATCTAAATCTAATCTAATTGGGTCAAGAAGCATAACAATTGCTTCTGCTCCCATTCTTGCTATGAATTTTGTAGGGTCAGAGTCATCTTTTTGCTGTTCTTCACGAGGTAATTTGTCCATAATGTCCAAATACTCGTCTTCTGTCAAAAAGTCTAAACGCTGCAATCCTTCATCTTCCATAGAACCAGGCTGTACTACGGCATAACGCTCGTAATAAATAATCTGGTCTAATTTTTTGGTTGGCAAACCGAGCAAATAACCTATTTTATTAGGCAATGAACGGAAATACCATATATGCGCCACAGGAACAACAAGTTGAATGTGTCCCATGCGCTCACGACGGACTTTCTTTTCCGTTACTTCTACGCCACAACGGTCGCAGATGATTCCTTTATAGCGAATACGCTTGTACTTACCACAATGACACTCCCAATCTTTTACAGGTCCGAAGATACGCTCACAGAAAAGACCTCCCATTTCGGGTTTGTAGGTACGATAATTTATCGTTTCTGGTTGAGTAACTTCTCCGAACGAACTATTAAGAATAGATTCTGGAGATGCCAAGCTGATAGTGATTCGCTTGAAATCGTTTTTTAACTTTCTGTTCTTTTGGAACGACATGGGCGATGCAGTTTTGATTTTGGAGTAACAATCTACAAAGTTAGGAAAAAAAATTGAAAATTCCTTTTTTTATATGAAATATTTTTGTAGGTAATAGATTTTTGTTTTACGGTACAAGATTGAGTAAAAGGCAGATTTTTATTTTCAAGTAAATACAAAATATTTACTTAGTTGTTGGGCTTAGTTTGTAACTAAGAACTATCAATTATATATCTTCAAATTTATGTGGTCAAGTAATTACAAAAATACTTACTTGACTTGCAAATCTAAGATTTAGCTACGCTGACTTAAAAGTTGCTGAAATGATAGGTCGTAGTCATAAACAACGCTTAGCAATTTTTCTCTAGTTTTTTTGAACACTACGTCCATCTGGGAGGCTTAAAAACTAGACAAAAAAAATGTCTGACGCATGACACGCCAAACATTAAACAAATGATAAATTTTATTTTAGTAAGCTAGTAGATTGAAGTCCAAATCTAAGTCTTCGGCATACTCTTCGCCACTTTCGCCTCCGATAATTTTGCTAGAATCTTGAATTTTCATTTTCTCAAATTTCTTAATTTCAACTTTCTCACTTTTTACAGAAGTAAAAAAACTTTTTAACTTTTTCATAAATTCAAATTTTAATTAGTAATAAAAATCAAATATACTCAAAATCAGTCACTTAACAAGTGAAAGATTACTTTAATATTTTCATGATATTCCTTTTCAAAAGATTTATTTATAATAATATCAGTTATATAAACCTTCAAATTTATGTTGTCAAGTAATTACAAAACTACCTACTTGACCTGTAAATCTAAGATTAGCTACGCTGACTTAAAAGTTGCTGAAATGATAAATCATAGTCATAGACAACGCTTAACTGATAATTTTTGGGAACACTAATAGGAATGGAGTATTATTTAAAAAAAGGGTTAGCAGTTATAGCAAAATAACTTGCTGTTATAGAAGGTAATTCATTTCCTGCATAAGAATAAACGCTACCATATACCCATATAAGTATATCAGATTCTGAATTATCACTATTATAAACAGCAACTATCCATTTATTAGAAGAAATATTTTTCATTTTTAAATACCCTCCTTTCTTTTTTGTGTAAACTTCACCCACATATAAAAGTAATCCCATAAGATTACTGTATGTACTTTCTTTAGAAATTTCATTGCCAATTAAAAAATTGTCAATATAGTAAAGACTTTCTTCGCTATAATCCATTTTCTCACTAGACAGTCCTATATTTTTTATTGTATGCTTGATTAAATCATTTTTATGCTCTAGTAGTTTGCTACCATAAACATTTATATCTGCTAAAACATGTGAGTTTCTCATTTCCTTTGTGGTTTTACAATTAAAAATAAGAAATATAACAAAAAATAAAAAATTTCTTTATAAACATTGAAATAGAGTATTTTAGTATTTATTGAACTGAAAAATCAAGTAAAGTAGGTTCAAAATTAGAGTTTGTTTTTGCATCTATTTTAATCACAACTATTGGACGTTGTCTTTAGCGCAGCGAACGACCTATCAATTTTACAAGTCTTCAGACTTAAACTAAAAACTCAAATATATTAAATAGGCAGTGTTTTCATATTCTTTTGGCGAAATGCTACAATAAAAAAACTAAAACCTAGTTACAAATTCAATTATAGTTTCTAAAATCTGTTTTCCTTCATTCAATTCTACTTTGTTTTTTCTCAAAAATTTTAAAGTAATTCCGAAAAGTGAAGCTTGATTCACTTCAAACTCTTTTACTTTATCAAAATCTAGTTCTGTTTCTGAATGTAGAAAAGTGGTTTTGTCGTACCAGATTTTACTTTCCTTCTCAAACCAAATTTTAACTATTTTTTTAGTCTTTACTTTTTTGGTTTCTTCTTCAAAAAGTTCTACAACTTCAAATTCAATTTTGCTTTTAGATTCCTTCAAAAACTTCTGTAACAAAAACTCTCCTTTGTTGGCAAAATGATGGAAATCTTTATAAATAGGAACTCTAGGAACTTCATGTTTTAGCTCTTCTTTATATTTATGTTTGAATATATCACGCTGCCAAACAGCAAAAATATAACCCAAGATAAGCTCATTTGTCATATTCTCTTCTGTCGGAACTACAAAATTTTCAGCTTCTTCTTTTTCTAGCTTTTGCCAATAATTTTCTATAAAATCAATCGCATTTTCTCCACTTCTAAAATATTTTTTCAATACTTCAAAGCTTTCTTTATTTCGTGCAGCTTTATTTTCTAACCTTTCAAAAGTTCGTTTTGCATTCTTAAAAACCTTTATGATTTGCTCAAACTGTATGTAAGTATTCGTTTCTGGCTGGTGCAGATTTTCTAGTAGTTCTTTAGTCATCTTGAACTCATCTTTATCTACGATATTTGACAAAGCTCTCAACTCAAAAGCCAGTTCTTGATTCACTTGCAAAAACTCAAAATCAGATAAATCAAAAAGAAAACTCAAAGATTGTTCTACTTTTTCGATTCTTTTTTCAAATGCTGCTGCATATCCTCTTCGAAACTTAGAGAGTATATTCTTTGAGAAGTTTATTCTTTTTCTTGTTTTATTTCCTTCAACTTTATCATAAATATAAAAAGGAAAAATATAAGCATTTGGTAAAATTTCATTTAAAAAACTAGGAGGAACAGGCTTATTAGTTGCCCAAATTTCGCCTCCATTTGACGTATTTGTCCAAAAAACCAAGATATTTTCGCCTTGTTTTCGATTTGGAAAAATTTTATCTAAGTCGTAAAACTCTTCAAAAACTGATTTTTCATAATACCAAAAACCATTTTTAAAAACAGAAACCTGCGTTTCGATTAAATTTTTCTCATTAAATTCTAATGGTTTATTTACTATTTTTTGATTTATTTTTCCTTCAACTTTTCCCTCAATTATTTTTATAGTATCCTTTTCAAAAAGTGTATTTGCTGCTAGTTTGGAGACTAAAACGTTTTTCTTTTTTTCTAACTTATCCTTAACTTTTTCTTCTGACTTTTCAATTTGTTGATTATAATTTTGAAGAAATATTTTTACTTTGTTTTTCAAATTATTTTTAGAATAATTATCTGAATTTGGTTCAATGAAATTTTCTATTTTTTGTGTTGGAACGGCTCTAAAATAGGTTTTAAAAATAGCATTTTTATTTCCTTTTAAATTATCAGAACCAGCAGCAGGGATAAGTTTGTGATACTCTGACAAAACTGGTTTCGGTTTCCATGTATTTTGAATAAAATGATTTGAAAAATTGACAACATCTTTATTTAGATTCGAATAAAAAACTCCTTTTTCTAATGCTGTATTTTTATGAAAAATAATTGCTAAACCTTTCTCATTTTTTTCTTGATTTTCATAAATTTCAATTCTCTCAAACCACTCTTGCAACAAACGACGAAAAGAAGACAATGATTTTTTTTCTAGTATATTTTTCTGATTTTCATTTAATAAAACTATCAAAACTCCATTCTCTGAAAGTGATTTAAAGTTATTTTGAATAGAATTGAAAAGCTGCTTTTCTGTCTTATTTAAGGATTGAAAAAGCAAATTTACTTTTGTAGAAATAAGATTATGTTTATCAACATCTAAAACAATTAAATCATAATTTGATTCAGAGTTTATTTTATTTACTGATTCAGAATTTTTAGAAAGTCCAAAAATTCCCACTTGTGAAATTATTTTTTTGGCTGCAAAAGCAAACTGTGAAGTTTCATTTTGAGTAGAAAAAACCAAAAGCAAATCGGCAAAACTTTCAAATGTTCCGAAAAGATTTTTTTTCTTAAATTCTTGATTTTCAGTATTTAACTCTAATGATTTCAAGATTGTAGTATCATTCATCCAAATCTTTTTGTTTTTAGATTTGATTTCATTTATTTTTTGTTGAATAATGGGAATAAAATCCAAACTAAAGCTATCATTTTGCTTCAAAAACTTATTCAAAATTCCATATAACAGACCTTCACTTTCCTTTATTTTATACTTTTGAGAAAAATCGTTTACGAACTTTTCTATTTCAAAATAAGACGAAGGAATTTCGTTTTTGTGGGAGTTGTTTAAAAACAAACGTAATGATTTAAGAATTTCATTTCTCTGAAAAAACGACTTTTTAAAATTACTTTGTTCATACATTGTTTGCCAAAACTCAAAAATAGCAATCCATTCAGAAAGTAAATAAATTGAATGTCCACCTTCTTCCAAAAGCTGAATAATAGGTTGTAACTCTTCTTTTTGAGCTACTGAAAAACCCTTTCGAAACTGATGTTGAATTTCTTTTTTTCTTCTTATAAAATCTGCTTTAGCTTGTTCTGAAAGTAGTTTTTCTTTTTGACAAAATTCTTTTTGTAGGTTATTTAGTTCTTCTAAAAACTGTATTACAGCCTCATTAAGTTGCTTATAATCAGCGATTAAAATAGACTTTTCTTGAATCGAAGTAATTTTTAATTTATCCTTTTCTACTTCTATTTTTGCCCAAATTACTTCGTTTTCATCCCAAAGTTGAAACTGCAGAGCCGAAAACTGCACTAGTTTTAGTGCAGGAAAATATTTTTTAAAAAAAGATAAAAGAGAAATCTCCATTGTTAAAGATATAATTTTTCAGAATTACTATTGAAGCTTCGAAAATATTTGATTTGTTAAATCTTAAAACAAAAATACGTTTTTTTTCTTATTACTGTCTATTTGTCAGTCGTCTAAACAACGGCTTTATTTTAGCAAAAATTTTTGTAAGTTAAGCTAAACTGCTAATAAAATACTGAAATAATTCACTTATACATTATACAAAAACCATTTTTATATGTTTGACCCAAAGAAGTTTCACAATACCGAATTTTATAAACACGCTCACAAACATCAAGGCGTTCCTACTACGACATTAGAAGGATATGCAAAACAAAGCATCACAAACTTTACTCCTTATATTATCGAAGAGCGTCAGCTTAATGTTGCTCAAATGGATGTTTTTTCTCGTTTGATGATGGACAGAATTATCTTTTTGGGAGTTCCTATTGACGACCAAGTTGCAAATATCGTAACGGCTCAACTTCTATTTTTAGAATCTGCTGACCACGAAAAAGATGTTTTGATGTACTTAAATAGCCCTGGTGGTTCTGTGTATGCAGGTTTAGGTATTTATGACACAATGCAATATATTCGTCCTGATGTAGCTACACTTTGTACTGGTTTGGCTGCTTCTATGGGTGCAGTTTTATTGACGGCTGGAGAAAAAGGCAAACGTACAGCACTTCCTCACGCTCGTGTAATGATTCACCAACCATTAGGAGGTATTCAAGGACAGGCATCTGATATTGAGATTACAGCAAAACAAATTTTGATAGTTAAGAAAGAATTAACACAAATTTTGGCTGACCAGTCTGGACAAGATTACGAAACAGTTGAAAGAGATTGCGACCGTGATTATTGGATGATTGCACCAGAAGCAAAAGAATACGGCTTGATTGATGAAGTTTTAGAGCGCAAGAAACAAGACTAATCTTTAATTATAATTAAAAGATTTAAAAGGCATTATATTCTATTTTTAGAGTATAGTGCTTTTTTGCTTTACAAGAATTTTATTTAGACTGTTTTTTAAACAAAACTCTCCAAAAATTAGTAGTATTTTTAAAAAGCAAAACACTAAAAAATATTCAGAAACATACTTTTAATTATGCAAACTACAAAAGAAAATCCTACCATTACTTCTGCCGTTATTGATATCTCCACCAACAACAACTATTATAAAAATCTACATTCAAAATTCAAAAAAACTAGAGAGCGTACTCTCTCACTTTGTCAAGATTTGCAGCCAGAGGACTTTGTTGTGCAGCCAATAGCAGATGTAAGTCCTACAAAATGGCATTTAGCACATACAACGTGGTTTTTCGAAACTTTTTTACTTATTCCTTATCTTAAGGATTATAAAGTTTTTCAAGAGGAATACAATTATTTATTCAATAGTTATTACGAAACAGTTGGAAAAAGAGTGCTGAGAACTGATAGAGGAAACCTTACTCGCCCAACCACAAAGGAAATTTATGAATATAGAAAGTATGTAGATAATTCCCTTTCATTATTTTTTGACGAATTACAAAAAGGTAGTTTTGATAATGAAATAGAAGCCGAAATAAAAAAACGTCTTTTCATCGGTCTGAATCACGAAGAGCAGCATCAAGAATTATTGGTAACTGATATAAAATACGTTTTGGGAAATAATCCACTTTTCCCTGCTGTGAAAATGCCGATTAATGATTTTACTGTATTTGTAGGGAAAAGGCATGCCTTTTCCTCAAGTTTTGAAGTAAAAGAAGAGAATAATGAAGATTTTATAAAAATAAAAGAAGGAATTTATCAAATTGGTTTTCAATCAGATGATAAATCAGAGTTTTATTTTGATAATGAAAAAGGCGTTCATCGCACTTTTATAGAAGAATTTGAAATTTCTAAGAATTTAGTAACCAATAGAGAATATTTAGAATTTATAGAAGCTGGAGGTTATCAAAACTTCAATTTTTGGCTTGCCGAAGGTTGGGATTTCGTAAAAGAAAACAATTTAAAAGCTCCTCTATATTGGTTTAAGGAAGAAAAAGAAAATAATACAACATGGTTTTATTATGACTTCAATCAGTCAGAAAATGGCTTACAAAAACTAGATTTAGATGCGCCTTTGTGTCATGTCAGTTTTTATGAAGCTGAAGCCTACGCACAGTTTAGAAATATGCGTCTTCCAACAGAACAAGAATGGGAAGTGGCAAATGAGTTTTTTGAGTGGGGCAAACGCTGGGAGTGGACACGCTCTGCCTACCAACCCTATCCAAACTTTGAAAAAGATGAAGGAGCTTTGGGAGAATATAACGGAAAGTTTATGATAAATCAGCTTGTTTTGCGTGGAAGCTCAGAAGCAACTGCACCAAATCATTCAAGACCAACCTATCGCAACTTCTTTCACGCTGACAAACGTTGGCAATACACAGGAATACGTTTGGTAAAGTAATTATTTTCAAAAATTATCAAAAAACAAAAAAAACTACTTTCATAATCGTTTTATCTAAGCTAAATTTGTAGATTGTATCATTAATTGTTTAAGCTTTTTAAAACAAGATTTTTACTTTAATTAAAATTTTAAAAAAAGTTGTTTAAAAAGTATTTGACAAATACTCAACTGCTTATTCATTTTGATATATTTTTCTCTAAAAAAAAGAGAAATAATCTTGACCGTACAACTACGATAAATCATTTTTATTTTTTCATAAAATAGGGTTTGCAAACTCTATCTTATGAAAAAGACATTGCATAAATTATCTTCATAGATTTTATCAAAAAATAAAAATGACTTTTTCCATATATAGCAAAATAAAACAATTCTGAATTTTAATCTAATCAATTGATTTACAGAAACTTATACATAAAATTAATTTAAAGTTTTTACTATACATAAAAATAAAAACTAATTTTGAGCATTTTAAACCCTAGTGTTTTCAAAATCCTTAGGGTTTCGAACCATTTTGCGTGTGTAACAAAGATTATTTATTCTTTTTAGAGAAATGAATCTGTTTTTTTGTGATTTTTTTATAAAAAAACAGGTTAGAAGCGAATAAATGTAAATTATTAATTATGAGTGGTTTTAAATTCTAATTTAAAACATTCGTAATTCGTAATTGAAAATTAGCTATGCTGATTATTTCATAATTCGTAATTATTCCTTATTCATTCAATCTAAAGAAAATATATATAATGTATCTTGAAATCACAATTACGGCTATTGTAGCTCTGATTGTAGGGATTTTGATAGGTCGATTTTTGCTTGTCAAGGTTCTTAATAGTCTAAAAGAAAAAGCTGAAAACGAAGCCAAATCAATCCTGCAAACAGCAAAGGCAGATGCTGCAAACCTTTTGAAAGAAAAAGAATTGTCTGCCAAAGACCATTTTCTGAAACTTCAAGCAGAACACCAAAGAGAAGTAAATAAAAGACAAAAAAATATCTCTTCTCAAGAATCTAAACTCAAAAAACAAGAACAACGTTTCCAACAAATCGAACTCAAACTAAAAGAAAAAGAGGTTTCATTAAGCAAAGAACAAGAGCTTTTAAATAAAGAAATCAATAAGCACCAACAGCGAAAAGATGATTTGTATAAAAAAATGGAAGCTGTTGAGCTAAAAATGGAAGAAGCAAAGCGAATTGAGAAAGAAAAAGTTGTTCTATTAGAGAAAGTATCAGGTCTTTCTGCCGAAGAAGCCAAAAATCAACTTATAGAATCATTAGAAAAAGAAGCGCACACACTAGCCACAGCTAAAATTCGCCAAATAATGAGTGATGCCGAACTTACAGCTACAAAAGATGCCAAACGCTTAGTTCTTTCAACTATCCAAAGAACGGCAACCGAACACGCCATCGAAAACTGTGTATCTGTTTTCCACTTGGAAAGCGATGATATAAAAGGAAAAATTATTGGTAGAGAAGGGCGTAATATTAGAGCTTTAGAAGCTGCAACAGGTGTCGAAATTATTGTTGATGACACTCCAGAAGCCATTACTATTTCTGGTTTTGACCCTGTACGTAGAGAAATTGCTCGTCTTTCTTTGCACCGTTTGGTAGCAGATGGAAGAGTTCACCCTGCAAGAATTGAAGAAGTGGTTGCCAAAACGACAGAACAATTAGAAGAACAAATTATAGAATTAGGAGAAAGAGCTGTCATAGAATTGGGAATACATGGACTTCATTTAGAACTTATAAAATTAGTCGGAAAGATGCGTTTTCGTTCTTCTTATGGTCAAAATTTATTACAACACTCCAAAGAAGTTACTCGTCTTTGTGCCACTATGGCAACAGAAATGGGCTTAAATGTAAAACTTGCCAAACGTGCAGGACTTCTTCACGATATTGGAAAAGTTTGTACTGAAGACCCAGACAAACCACATGCTATATTGGGAATGGAACTCGCTAAACGCTATGGCGAACATCCAGAAGTCTGTAATGCAATCGGAGCGCACCACGACGAAATCGAAATGACTTCTATGCTTTCGCCTGTTATTCAAGCCTGTGATGCCATTTCGGGTTCAAGACCAGGGGCAAGGCGTGAAACAATGGAATCCTATATCAAGCGTTTACAAGATTTGGAAAGTTTGGCAACTTCATATGATGGTGTAAATAAATGTTATGCTATTCAAGCAGGACGAGAACTTCGTGTCATTGTAGATTCTGAAAATGTCATGGATGATAAAGCTGACGAGATTGCATTTAAAATATCACAGCAAATCCAGACTGAAATGCAGTACCCAGGGCAAGTAAAAGTTACAGTTATTCGTGAAAAACGAGCTGTACATTATGCTAAATAAATTTAGAATTCAGAGGTCAGAGTTTAGAATTAAATACAAATTATGGTAGGTCAAAGGCTTACATTTGATTATTTAACAATAAAATATGAATTTCAAATTTATAGATTTATTTGCTGGAATTGGTGGTTTTCATTTGGCTATGCACAGACTTGGAGGAGAATGTGTTTTTGCTTCTGAACTAGATGATTTTGCACGTCTTACGTATCAAGAAAATTATCAAAAAATATCTCCTAAGTTATTTGAAGATGATTTATTTAATAAGGATATTCGAACAGTTAGTCCAAAAGATTTACCTGATTTTGATGTTCTTTGTGCTGGTTTTCCGTGTCAGCCATTTAGTCAAGCAGGATATAAAAGAGGTTTTGCAGATAATCATAATTCAGAGAGAGGAAATTTATTTTTTAATATTGCTGAAATTTTGGAAGCAAAAAAGCCAAAAGCATTTTTCTTGGAAAACGTTCGTGGTTTGGTTACGCATGATAAAGGCAAAACTTTTAAAATCATTCGAAATATTATTGAAAATGAGTTAGGATATTCTTTTTATTATAAAGTCGTTCATGCATCTGATTATGGTTTGCCACAACTAAGACCGAGAGTTTTTATAGTGGGTTTTAGAGATGAAAGTTTTATGAGTAGCTTTAATTTTCCTTCTCCTATTCCTTTAAAGTTTACGATGAGCGATGTTTGGGGGGGAGAATGTAGCCGAGAAATTGGTTTTACTATTCGGGTCGGTGGACGTGGTTCGGCTATTACTGACCGTAGAAATTGGGATAATTATTTGGTTGATGGACAGACAAAACGCTTGTCTTATATAGAAGCCAAAAAAATGCAGGGTTTTCCAGATGATTTTGAGTTTCCTGTTAGCAAAACACAAGCTATAAAACAGTTGGGAAATAGTGTGGCTGTGGATGCCGTTGAAGCTGTTGCAAAAAGTTTATTACAACACTTACAAACACTTGAAAATAATCAAATTACACAAAACTCTAACTCTGACGAAATGGCAATCAAACCTACTAAAAATAAAGGAGAATGGACTGAGTTACTACTTTTTATAAAATTGCTATTAGATAAAAAATTATATCTATCTGACAAAAACCTCAATACCACAAGCAGTTATTTTAAAATAAATAAAGTAACAACACACAATTTAGATTTGGAGTTTCTCTTATCAAACTCTTCTACAATTATATCAAAAAATAAATTCGACAAGACAGAAAAACAAATCAGTATTTCTAAAATAATTACTCCTTCTATCATTCAATCTTTTGTTGAAAAAATAAAAAAGGAAAAAGGCACATTCGAAATTCCATCATTTAATATTATTCAAGATGAATTGGGTTTTAATGTTGTAAAAGGTGGAAATAGCAATCAAAAAGCTGATATTTTATTAGATATTGAAAACGAAATTATACAAAAAGAAAACGAAGGCTTTGGAATAAAATCATATTTAGGAAGCAAACCAACGCTATTAAATGCGTCTGGAAATACAAATTTTATATTCAAGGTAAATGGTATAGAAAAAGGCAATAAAACTATTATTGATGAGGTAAATCAAATAAATACAAGAACAAAACTAAAGGATAGAATCAATAAAATAGAAGAGCTAGGTGGAAACTTTGAATATTTGGGAGCAGAAAGAGATACAATGGATTTTAACCTTAAAATGATAGATAGTCAGATGCCAAAACTGATAGGAGAAATTCTACTTTGTTTTTATAAAGAACGAGTTTCTTCCATCGAAAAAATCACCAAGAGAATCATAGGAAAGGAGAAGGACGAAGAAATTTTACTAAAAAACAAAATCAAAAATCTATTGGTAAGTATCCTTTTAGGTTTCTTTGCAGGAACAAAATGGGATGGTGCATTTCAATCTAATGGAACAATCGTAATGAAAAATAATGGCGACTGTGTAGGTTTCCATATTGTAGAAATGGAGAATCTGAAAAATTATTTATTTGAAAATATTAAATTAGATATGCCTTCTACAACTAGACACCGTTTTGGACAACTTTATTCTGAAAAAAATGGAGAGTTATTTTTTAAATTAAATTTACAGTTACGTTTTAGTTGATATTTGAAATTTCTGATTGAATTACCGTAATTCGTATTTACTTCTAAATTCTACCTTCTAAACTTTAAATTTGTTTATTTATGCTTCTCGCCCCTTCTGTTCTCGCTTCTGATTTTGCCAACCTCCAAAGTGAGGTCGAAATGCTAAATAAAAGTCAAGCTGATTGGCTTCATATCGATATTATGGATGGAGTTTTTGTTCCTAATATTTCATTTGGCATTCCTGTTTTTGAGGCTATTTCAAAACACGCAAAAAAACATTTAGATGTTCATTTAATGATTGTCAATCCTGAAAAATATGTTGATAATTTTGCTCGTGCAGGTGCAAATACTATTTCTGTGCATATTGAAGCCTGTCAGCATCTACATAGAAACCTTCAGCAAATCCGTAATCTAGGCTGTAAGGCAGGAATTGCAGTAAATCCTCATACTTCTATTTCTCAATTGGAAAATGTAATCGAAGAAACAGATTTAGTATGTTTGATGTCAGTTAATCCAGGATTTGGAGGACAAAAATTTATCGAACAGACCTATAAAAAAGTAAGTCAGTTAAAAGAATTAATACTAAAAACAGGCTCAAAAGCTCTTATCGAAATTGATGGAGGTGTAAATGCAGGAAATGCTAAAAAATTAGTAGATGCAGGAGCTGATGTATTAGTAGCTGGTAATTTTGTCTTTTCTTCGCCCAATCCAACAGAAACAATTAGTAGAATAAAGTCATTAGTTTAAAATAAAACTAGAAGTATGAAGTTAGATTTCAGAAGTAATACAAAATGATTTATTCGAAAAACTCTAATAAATACAATAATTTTGATTATTTTTAATCGAAAGTGAAATTTTTATGCTCTTCTCTCAACTAACTTTAAAAAGGTTCTGAAAACGTTTGTAGCATTTCTTTCGTTGGTATTGAGATTGAATCAAATCAATTTATTACTTATTTAAACTTCTTCTGACATTGTTGGTGTTCTTACCATACATCATTTTAAAATAAAAAACTATGCTCTTCGATAGATTAAAAAATATTATTCGCTCTACTACTAATGATTTATTAGAAAAAAATGGACTTTCTGATGATGAATATATGAAAGCCATAGAAGACGAATACGAAAAAGAATTTGGCTCTCTAGGAAATAATGATTCTACAAGTTATTCTTCCGAATTTGATACAGAATATGAGTTTACTGCGCCAAAAGCAAACCCAAAAGAAAGAATTTATTATCATACCTTAGGGCTTGAGCAAGGTGCTTCTTTTGAGCAAGTAAAGACTGCCTATAAAAAACTAATGAAAGCCTACCACCCAGACCGTCATCAGGCAGACCCCAAAAAACAGCATTGGGCAGTAGAGCAATCTCAAAAAGTAAATGAAGCATACTCTTACTTAGAGAAAAAATTTGGAAAATAGAGCTAGTCAGATTCTTAGGTTTTAAGAAAAATCAAAAACTATTGCTAATCGTATAACGTTTGCAAAAGTATAAGACCTTTTTTATAAATTTATTGAATAGAATCAAGCAAAACAAAGTAGGTCAATCTCCTATTCCAAATTATTGGAATTGTAATTTTATTGATATAAATAAATGTATCATAATCGTAACTTTTAATTCGTAATTCGTAATTGACTTATTATATGTGGATATTTTTTAAACGCCTTTTCAGAATTGGAAAAACTAAAGCACACGCCAAACTTGATAAAGTAGAAGACCCTGTTGCGCTTACCGAACAGTCCATTAAAGATTTGAAACAAGACCTTGCAGAGAGCATGAAAAGTCTTGCAGAAATGAAAGCGTTAGCAATCCGTACTAAAAGAGATGTTCAACAAGCACACCGAGCAGCTGGTCAGTACGAACAGAGAGCAATGCAATTTATTGCAAAAGCCGAAAAAGGTGATATTAGCATGGACGAAGCCGACCGATATGCACTAAAAGCTCTCGCCCAAAAAGACCAAATCTTGAGAGTTTCCTCTGCCAATGAGCAAAATTTACGTGCTTATGAAAACATGATTCGCAAGTTAGAGCTTGATATTCAAAAAATTCGTACACAAATAAATACATGGGAAGGCGAACTCAAAACGCTTAAAGTACGCTCACGTCTTTCTGAAACAAGTCGTCGTTTGAATGAACGTATGTCTTCTATTAGCAATAATAGTATGAATAATATGTTGGAAGATATGAAGAGCAAAGTAGAAGAACAAGAAGCTCTTGCTCAATCCTATGAAGACGTAGCTAATTTGAATGATAGTGTTGATGATGAAGTAGAAAAAGTATTGGGTAAAAATGCAGCAGCATTACCAGACTTACCTACTCCACAAGATGCTTTGGCTCAACTAAAAGCAAAAATGAAAGCACTTCCAAAAACAACAGAAGAGTTGATAGAAGAAGCCGAAGATGACTTTAAGAAAATAGGTTCTTACTCTGAAGAGGAGGAAAATAAATTAAATCAAGCAGAAAAAAAGAAAAATATTACCTTTGGTAAGGTAGAAAAAAGCACACCACCAAAACGTCCTCGTTTGCGTATCAGAAAAGAAGGTTTTGATGATTAAAAACATAACTATTCAAATATTTAAAAGATTAGTTTATCGTTTGAAACGACTGCAATTATTTGATTAGATAAATAATTCTTTGTAAATTGATTTTTTTACAATAGTATTTTTATTGTAATTTTTATAAAAAAACTATTACTTAAAAACTATCCAAAACTACTTTATTATGAAAAAATTATTTTTATTACGTCATGCGCAGACAGAAGGATACAGTCTTTCAAACCCAGACTCAAAACGAAAACTAACTGAAAGAGGAGTTCAAGATGCAATGAAACTAGGACAACTTCTTTACGAAGAAAATATTGAAATAGATAGTATTGTTAGTAGCGTAGCCATTAGGGCGCAAACTACGGCTCGTCTGATTGCTAATGGAGTAAAATATCTTCCTTCAAACATTCAGATAGAAGAAGACCTGTATCAATGTTCAGAAGTAGATTTGTTACGTTTTATTAGTCAAATTGATGATAATTCTATTAATAATTTACTTTTAGTCAATCATAATCCTGCTGTTTCTGCACTTATTTATCTATTGGCAGAAAAAGATTATGGATTTCTTAGCCCTTGTAGTCTAGTTATTTTTTCTTTTGATGTAGAAAATTGGACAGAAATAACAAAAGGAAGTGGAACAGTAGAAACGATACGCATTCCTGAAACAAGCTTTGAAGAAAGTATGATATAATACAAAAATTAGGAAAAAATTTTAATCAAACATAATTCGTTTGGCAATACTTCTTCCCAATGTAATTTCATCTGTATATTCAAGTTCACTTCCAATCGGAACTCCACGAGCAATCCCGCTCACTTTTACCCCTTGTTTTCTTAGTTTTTTCGTGAGATAAAAAGCCGTTGTATCCCCTTCCATAGTTGCATTGAGAGCCAAAATTACCTCTTTTACCCCATTTTGAGTTCTTTCTAAAAGAGAATCTATATTCAAATCTGATGGACTAATTCCTTCAATAGGAGAAATGACACCTCCCAAAACGTGATACAATCCATTATATTGTGCTGTATTTTCGATAGCTAACAAGTCTGGCACTTCTTCCACTACACAAATCAAACTCTCATCTCTCTTCGGACTCTTACAAATACTACAGATATCTGTATCTGAAATAGTATGACATTTTTTGCAATAAACTGTTTTTTCTCTAAGCGCAATCAAAGATTTTGTAAGTTCTTCTACGTCTTGAATTTCTTGTCCTAGAAGATGCAAAGCCAAACGCAAAGCCGATTTTTTACCAATACCGGGCAAACGAGAAATTTCATTTACAGCATCTTCTACTAATTTGGAGGGATAATTCATTTTAATCAGTTACCAGTAAATAGTTACCAGTAATCAGTTTTGACTAATTTGGTAGCTATAAAATTAAATTATTTAAGGACAAATAAGGCTTACAAAAATACAAAAAAAAAGATAGAGTTGAAATCTATCTGTAGCCAATCATTTAGAATCTAAAAAGTAGATTGCGAAAAGCCTCCTACATTTACTTGTAAGAGGCATATCAAAAATCTCTAAAAGTAGTTATTATGGTAAAGTAATAACTCTAGTTTGATTTCCTGCTCTGAGTGTTGCTTCTTTATCACAAGCACCATTTCCATAATCTAAAGTTACTGTTGGAATATCTTGACTAGTAAACTGTATTTCTATTATTCCACTAACAGGATAAATAATTTGTTGTGCTAGACAAACCGACTTTTTGGTAAGAGGAGTTTGGATAGTAGAAGTAAATGTAACTCCATTAGCTGTTACACCATTTGAAGTTCCTGTAATCATAAAAACATCATCTGTATAATCTGATAAAGAATCAAAACCTTCTGTCCACGTATAAAGTCTTTCAAAGGCAAGTTGAATATCTCTGTCTGGAAAACTAATCGTTCCATTTTCTAGTTGTAAATTATATTGCCACTGACCAACAGTATTTCTAGAAAAACCAGCTGTACGAAGCGTTCCGTTGAGACCATAATCATTAACTTTATAGTTTTCGAAGGTAATAGTCAAATCATCTCTTGTCATTCTGTCTCTATCTCTATAATTGACAATTATTTTACCACTACGAGTACGTCCGTCTTGTCCTACGCAACTCGTTCCAAAATCAATCATCACTATTTTGGTCTCTTGGAAGTGTGTAATAACAGCACAACCTTCTGTACGCCCAGAGCGAGAACCATCTACTTCCCCGTCTAAGCCATCAAGAGCTGTATTATAGGCATCGTAGAATTGTATTTCAGCAGTTTCAGTATCTTTTGAAGTTTCGAAGGCTGTTTGTGTTTCATCATCAACTACATCAGTTTCTTCTTCTTGACAAGCTGTAAGGCTAATCATCGAAACAGTAATCAAAATTGAAAAAAAATGAAGTAATTTGCTTTTTGTAAAGTCCATAATTGAATAAATTTAAAGGTAAATGAATAAAAAATTTGTTGGAGAAATTAAGTCAAAATAGGTGCTAGTTTTTTACCAAAACGTTTTTCTTGTATTCTATCAAACTCCATAACATAATTAGGGTTTTCGGTTTTCATTATTCTATCCCAAAACCTAAAATAAAGTCCATAGTTTCCTCTGAATTTTTCGTGATGAAGATTGTGATAAACAGAAGTATTCATAACTTCAAAAAGCCACGAGTTTCTAAACCATTTTGGCGTAATTTCGAACCCTAAATGTCCATATACACTAAACCAAAATGCAATGAAAGTAACAGCCAAAATAGCCAAAGGATGAGCAGGTACAATAAAAATCGTTATTGGAATAATGATAGCTTCAAGAATAGCTTCCAAAAAATGAAAAGAATAAGCTGCCCAAGGCGACGGATTAATAGATTGGTGATGAATACGGTGAATACGCTTAAATAATTTGGGAGAATGAATGGTTTTATGCATCCAGTAAAAGTAAGTATCTTGAATAGCAAGAATCAACAAAACGCTTACAGGAAGCCACCACAACGGAAAATCAGAAGTATTTGTATAAATCTGTGAATAGCTTCCCAACGGAGAATAAATAAAACCAAAACCAATTATTCCGAAGATAAGTGTGGAGAAAACAGAGTGTTTTATTTCTCTCAAAAAATCTTTCTTTTTAGCAAGATGAGATTGAATTTTGTTATTCAAAAATTGATTATAAAATAATTTATAGACAATCAAAAACGCAACTCCTGCAAAAACAAAATATCGAATCAAATTACTAATAAGAGGTAAATAAGGCGAAAAATGAAAAGAGTAATTTTCCATAGTGGTATTTGTTTTAGAATTTGTAAAATTATCCAAATAGTTCAAAACCAAAATGTAATTCATTGATTGTGAAGTATTTTATTTATACAAATATACTATACAAACTACCTGTTAGAGATTAACAAAAGATAAGTAATGAAAAAACGTACTTATTTTTTTTGTGCTTTTGTGGCAATTCTTTTTCTGATTCTTGAAAGTGAAACAGGTGTCATTCCTAAAATAGTTGCAATGTATTTATCGGGAAGACGATTGACAATATTGGGCTTTGCTTTCACAAATTCGATATACCGTTCTTCTGGCGAATAAAGTGTAAATGATTCTATTCTTTCAAAGACTTCTTGTAAAATATTCAATAAAAAATGCCTTCTCCCTTGTTCTAATTTTGGATTTTTTTCTAAAATTCGTTGTGCCACATCATAATCTATTACTAGAAGTTCCGTTTTTTCTATGGCTTGATAATAAAAACGAGCAGGACGATTATAAAGAATAACATCATAAGAAGTAATAAATTGGTCTTCCCAGCGCACCAAAGTAGTGATTTCATCTCCTTTTTCATTGACCATAAAACAACGGATTAGCCCCTTTCTTATATACGCTAATTGTCTCTTTTGTTCTCCTTCTTTTATAAAATACTCTGAAATATCAAGTTTTTTAAGGCTTGTATTTGCAAAAACTTCTTTTAAGTCTTGAAGTTCTAAACCTTTAAAGATTCCAAAATAATGATTTAGTTTTTCTAAGTCTATCATATCCAATAAGTATTTAAAAACTACTGAAAACGTTTTTTAAAGAACAAATTACAAAATCTCTACCCAAATATTTTTATCACACACAGCCTTGCGAAGTGGCTTTAGCTCATTGAAAGTTCCTGTTGTAATCGTCGAATGTCCTTTTGTATTGGCTTCTGTTACAACATCAAAAGCATCTCCAGAGGAAAGTTTACATACATTTATAATCGTTTTGATAATATAGTCTAATTCATTTTTTTTATCTTTAAAAAGTACCAACTCACGTTCTAGGGAAGCATCTAATTGCTCTTCTGAATCAGAAAGAGTTTCAATTAATGTTTCTGTAAGTTGTTTTCTTTGAGGAATTAATTTTTGGTTGGCGTATATAGTTTGCATAATTATATTTTATTTTGATTCTGTATATTGATAAATATTCTATTTATAAATAATGTTTGAGATAGAATAAAGTTTAAGCTATTTTTGTGAGAGTTCTATAAAATGGAATATATTATTTCGTGATTTTTAATTTTTAATTCGTAATTCGTAATTGAGTATGTTAAGTGTCGTAATGCCTGTTTTTAATGGAGAAAAATTTCTCAAAATGGCTATTGAAAGTATTTTGAATCAAACTTATACGGATTTTGAGTTAGTCATTATTAACGATGGCTCAACTGATAAGAGCGCAGAAATAATCAATTCCTATCAAGATAAGCGCATTCATTTTTTAGAAAATGATGGTAACAAAGGTATTTTTTATACAAGAAATAGGCTTTTTGAAGAAGCTCAAGGAAAGTATATTGCTATTTTGGATTGTGATGATTATGCAGAACCAACACGATTAGAAAAACAAGTTCATTTTTTAGATAAAAATAATGAGTTTGGTTTGGTAGGCTCTTGGATTACCCTTATTGATGATGAAAATAGAATAAAAGGAGCTTGGCAGCTAGAACATCGCCCCGAACAAATCCCTGCAAAGTTGTTATTTTTTAATCAGTTTGCACAGTCTTCAGTTATGATACGAAAAGAATTTGCAGACTTAAAATATAGAGAAGAATATCCTCCAACAGAAGATTATGATTTGTGGGTACGTATTGCACACAAAACTAGAGTTACAAATCTTGCTGAATCTTTAGTAAAATATAGAATCCACGACCAAAATATTAGTCAAACACAAAAAGAAAAAGCAGATAGACACGTTTTGAAAATCTATAAAAATCAGTTAGAAGAATTAGGAATTTATGCCAATCAAGATGAACTTATCCTACATAAAAAAATAGGAAATATGGATTTCAAACAAAATAATGAATCCTTTTTCGAAAAAGTAAAAAACTGGTTAGAACTGCTCAACTCTAAAAATGAAAAAATAGAAGTTTATAATAAAATAGTTTTTAATAACCTTTTGGGAGAGTTTTGGGCAGAACTTTTATCTAAAAATATAGAACTTTCTATTACAAAAAAAGCTTTTCAAAATTCGATTTTATCTTCTTATCTTAATTCTACCAAAAAAAATAACCTTTCAAAATCTTTTAGACTTCGTTCTTTTCCTTTTAATTATACTATAAAACCTGCTTTAAATGTCATAAAAAAATTACAAGACTGGAAAAGAAAAAAATAGGTTATTTCTATTTCTGTAACTTCTGTTACCAAGTTTTTGAAAGCAAAACTCTAACTTTGTCATATTCAATTTAGTTTTATCACTCTCCAATTATATACAATTATGTTAGATACAATCAAAAATTTGTTCAGCTCAAAACCTCCAACTGATTACAAAGCACTTTTGAAAGAAGGCGCAATTATTATCGATGTTCGTACGAAGGGCGAATATGCAGGAGGACACATTCAAAACTCTAAAAATATTCCTTTAGATACATTAGCAAATCAGTTAGGACAATTTAAAGATAAAAACCAGATAATTATTACTTGTTGTGCTTCTGGAATGCGTAGTGGAAGTGCAAAAAGTTTATTACAATCAAAAGGTTATACAAATGTTTATAATGGTGGTGGCTGGTCTGGTTTGAATAATAAAATTTAGTTTTTAAATCTTAAGCAATTGAGTAAAATTAAATACAACGAAACCCACGATTAAAATTGTGGGAAGACATTTTAAAATAGGAATAAGAATATAATTCCTGCTATCCCATAACTAAAGTTATGGGTTTCGTTTTAAAATCAAATTTTACCATTAACTTATAATTAAACCTGCTCAACTACTTATAAGGACAAGGCGTACCTTGTCCTTGCAACTCTTTTTAATTTTCTTTTATCA
Organism: Bernardetia sp. ABR2-2B; assembly: GCF_037126435.1. Taxonomy (GTDB): domain Bacteria; phylum Bacteroidota; class Bacteroidia; order Cytophagales; family Bernardetiaceae; genus Bernardetia. The sequence goes on from NZ_CP147020.1 coordinate 1,908,642, forward strand.
AAATTCCTCCCTCATCAGTTATTTCAATAATTCCTTCTGGAATATCTGTTTTGTTGAGATTTTGAATAATCGGAATTACCTTTTTATCTTTATCTATCGAAACTCCACCACGTCCACGTTGGATAATGGGCGTAATCTGACCAGAAATAAATTTGCCTTCTTTATCAACTTTTAGATTTACGATTGGCGCAAGTCCACTTTCTCCACGCAAACTAAAACGGTCATACGTACAAAAATTCCCCAAACTATATGCAACAAATCTATCTTTATAAACTTCCATAGCACGAGTAACATGAGGTCCATGTCCGAAAATAATATCTGCACCTGCATCAATCATGGCGTGAGAAAAAGCATATACATTTCCTCTATTTTCTCCATAGAAAGTTTCTGTTTTGCGTGTAATATGTTGCTTACTTCTACCTTCTGCACCTCCATGAAAAGAAACAATGACTACGTCACAAGAATCATTTAATGTTTTTACAATAGCTTCGGCTGCCTTTATATTTCTAATATCCATTGTCCCAGAATTGGGTGCAAAGGCTGCAAAACCGTACTTTACTCCTTCTTTTTCGAACATTGTATAAGGACAAGAAACCAAACCTGCATATTCTATGTTAATACTTTCTAAGAATTTTTTACTGTTTTCTCTACCTGAATTTCCAAAATCTCCCATATGGTTATTGGCAATACTGACTACATCGAAACCACCTTGTTTCAAAACATCTTCTACTAGCTTTTCTGGCATACGAAACGCATAGCATTTACTAGGATCTGAACAGCGTTTTACCTGTCCTCCTTTATTCAAAACTACTCCCTCTAAATTTCCAAAAGTAAGGTCAGCACTTTTAAGGATAGAATCTACCTCTGAAATCAAATCTTTACCTTCATTGGGTGGCAAATGGGCAGTAGAAGGAAAATTTGTTCCAAACATCATATCACCTACACCAATAATTTGTAGTGTTTCTTTTTTGATAGAATTATCTTTTACAGACGAAAGCGTACTATCACTTAGTTTTAGTTTTAAAGAATCTGTTAAGTCATTAATAAGAGCTAAAGAATCGTTACTCTCGTTCAGAGTAGCTTTGTAATCTGTTTGGCTACAACTAAAATGAGAAATACTGATGGCAGGAAGAAGAAAAACGAGAAAAATAAGTTTTTGGATTTTCATAGAAAATAAGTTTTGTAATGATATATGTAGCTGACTAACAGCACACTATTTATAGTTTTTGTGTATAAAATTAATGATAAATAATTGATTTAAAAAGATTAAATAAACGTTAATAATAGATTAATAAGAATTAAATTTGGTTATAAGTTGTAAAAGCAAATAAAATTTCGTATATTGACTTTGTTGGTAATTTAACTGACATAGTAATAAGTAGTCGCTTTAAGGTACATTTTTTAGATATTCATCTATCTATTGGCTGACAAAAACTAATTACTCATTTGTGCTTCAATTTTTTTAAAACACTAATTCAATGATTTTTATTGCGACAGAAGACCAAAAAGGAAAAATAACTGCATTCTTTGCAAAAAATAAAAAACAACTTAAAGAGAAAGGGTTCAAATGGATTCGTAAATTTGACGACGAACATCGTGCTATCCTTTGGGTAAATGAAAGTTATTTACTAAATAAGAAAGAGTATTTGTATTAAAATATTTTGGCGAAGCTAAATTTAGTAATTCGCCTTTTTGCTGGAAACTAATTACTTCTTACTAGTAATTGTAAAATAGTCTTTTGCTATTATTTCTAAATATTCGTGATACGGACTTAGTTTGGGGAGCGCATTTTTTATTTTCAGATATAACTGCTCTGCATAAAGTTTGTCATTTTTTCCGATTGCTTGTGATAACTCTGTTAGATAATCATCCATAATAGGCGATATTTCGGTTACGTTTCCTAACAAACGAGCCAATATTTCACTAATTGTCCAAGCCCATGGCATTCCTTCCATCAGTAGAGGATGAGCAATAATGCGCTCATCTTCCCATTCTAAGGAAATTATATTATTTGATGCCATCGATTGAATCATAAATGGACTTTGCGTTCCCACTATAAACTGCGTATTTGGAAACACTTCTGAAAGACGAGGAATGAGTGTGCGCTGCAAATTAGGACTTAAATGAACATCAATCTCATCAATCAAAACGATTGCTTGTATGCTTTCTGGATATTCTATATCAAAAGGGTGTTGGATAGCTCGTACGCACAAATCCAAAATCCAACTAAAAACAGTCTGAAAACCATCTGACATTGCTGAAATAAGGGATTCTCCAGAGGATGTTTGAAAGACAAAATCTCCATCTTTATTTAACCCCAAAAGTCCTTGTTCTAATTTTTCATCTTGTTCGTTTTCTGTAATATTTGAAGGAGGAGCAAGTAAACGATTTACTATTTTTCGAATGGGTTCGATATTGTTTTCTATGAAACTATAAGTGCTATGGTCATCCTCGCTTTTTAGAAATCCATTTTCTCCAAACAAAGAAGCAATAGGCGCAAAGGTACGATGCTGAAAATCATAGTTTCGAAGCCCTCTTTTTCCTGTACTATATCCCAAAACCATTAAATTTTCACGTATTATTTCAAAATAACGGCGATGACTTCCCGTGTTCATTACTCCATTTCTATCAATCTTAAATTTGATATTTACTTCCTCTCCAAAACCTTGCAGACGAAGCACCAAATGCCCTACTTTTTTATCTCCATGAACTACATTTTCCCATCCATAATTAATAGGTGGTTTGGGAATATTGGCTAATCCTAATGCAATAAGTTGAAGGATAGTCGATTTTCCTGTTCCATTTGTTCCGACAATGAGCGTGATATTTTCTTTCGTGTGAATATGAGGTAAATCAATAGAAAGTTTATCAAAACAACGGATATTTTTGATAAACATTGACTCCAAAATAAGCGTGTTATCTTCACTTGCTCGTTGTTCTTCTGGAAAATCAATATTTAAAAAAGGCGTAATTGTTTCGATAAAATGAACCTGTACTTGTTCCAAAACACGCATAACTTCAAAATCTTCACACTCATCAATAAAAAAGTATTCAAAATTAAAAAGCATATTTTTCCCCATCATTGCATGTGGCGTTCTTTGTGCTGCCATTGCATTGAGTTCTGTCAAAATAGGTTCAAAATGCTCTTTTAATAGTGAAACTGGTACTGGATAGCGAACAGTATTTTCTAAAAGGTTCTCAGCAGCTTGATAAAGTTTTTGGGTAATATCACGTATGATTCGATGACGAGCTACTGCCGACGAACCCATATTAATTTTATATGCCGTAATGGTAGAAGCTGCACGTAAATTTCTTTTGATAGGTTGCAAATTCCCCTGCCTATCAATAGCTATATATTTTTCAGGAACATCTAATTCTGGATTGATAATCAGTGGATCTTCTGCCAAATGAATATCTGAATCTGCTCTCCAAAGCGTTCTGTCTTCAGGTGGTTTCTTGACTCGCTTGTGTTTATTCATTATCGGAAACTGACTATCCTCATAAAGTTTGCATTCTTCACAAACAGGTAAAAGATTTGTCCATTCGTAAATAAGCCAATAATAAAGCTCTGGCGAACGGTAATGTGTCAAGAAAGCTGTCGATTCTTCAATAGAAATTCCTACTTCACAAAAGGCACATTTATTATAATGAATTTCAAGAAGTTTGCCCAACACGTTTTCATGCATCAAAATATCCAAACGAGGGTATCCCACAAACTTACCTATCTCCAAAAGTGTCTGAATAACATTTTCAGTTTCTGGAGATTGTAAAATAGCTGGAATATCATTTGGATTTTTTCGTACTGAAATCATAGGGAGCAATTACGAATTAAAAATTATGGATTACGAATGTAAATCACTGAATACAAATAATTTAAATTATTCAGCTTAATAGATTCTTTTTCCTAATTTAATTAACAACGAAGCATTAATAATTGAAAACTAATTATACTAAAAAATAAATAACTATTAATGATTTAATTTTGGATTTACTTTTCTGTATTTTGTTGGCTTTCTTTTAAATAAAGGGCTAACTTTTCACAAAGTTGATGGATTTCTTGTGCCATATAATCATCGTTTGTAGCACGGAGAAGCGTATCAGCCATTCCTCCCAAAATATTAATACTAAAACCTTTCATTTCTTCGACAGGCATATCTTTTGTCCAAAGGTCAAGACGAAGACAGTTTTTTTCGTGTCCATCCCAAATAGCTAAAGCGATTGCTTTTGCTTCTTCAAGTTGTTTGCCACTATCAGTTGCTTTCCAAAATATTTTTTCGGGTAGATTTTTATCATCTAATTCTATACTAAAACGGATTTCAGATTGTTTCATTTTTGATGGGTTGATGTCGCTAGTGAAAACACAAGCAACGGCAAGGTTAAGTTTGCTGGTTAAAATTAAGAATACAAATTTACGAAAAAAAACAACCTTATTCGATAGTCAGATTATAGAAAGACAATTGAATGAGTTTTAGACAAAAAACCGAAATTCAAGTTTATTGAGTTTTGGTTTTTGTATGCTTTTTTAGAAATAGAATTATTTCATTTTTGCTAATTGCTGACTGCGTTCGGCTTCCATTGATTTAACCCACGCTTCATACTTTTCTGGACTCATTTCTCTAAAACCTAATTCTTCCATTTTAGCATTTACTTCTTTGAATTTTCGATAGTTTTCTTTCAACCAAGCATTTTCGTAGTTACCGTTTTTCTTCTGAAAAGCAACTCCAAAATGTCGTAATGTATTGCTTTTTGCTGCCAAACTAGGAATACAAGTGGGAAAATAAATTAAAGAAGTATCCAAACAAGCCAAACCAAATTTTGAATAACCGTACTGACTTTCATAAGCTGTTTCTAGCATTTTCAAACAAAAAGCAATATCTTCTTTTGGACTTAACTCTTTCATATAAATTCCTTTTCTGATACTTTCTGCTGAAATATCCATGGAAGAAATCATCCAACTATCTGATGAAAAATTGCCGTTGGTAAGTTCTATATTTACCCATTTATTTTGCTCGTCTAAATGCTTGATGTACATGTGATTGGGTCCGAGAGCTAGATAAGCATTTGCTTTTATTTCATTTGCTAAAATCTTATATAAAATAGGCATCGAACGGCATTGTCCTTCATGTGTCTTTAAGAGTTTAGAAACAAACATACTTCTATGGTCTTTTTCTCCATAAAAATCTTCAAAGTCATACGTATAAGGCTTATAATTATTCATTTTGTGAGGTTTTGTAAAAAACTCAAAAAGAGCATAATTTCCTGCTGTTTTATAAGTAGAAATCCCTTTTGCTGCCACAAACTTGTTTAGGTCTTTTGCTATTTTATCTATCTGATTACAAAATTCTGTATAATCTAACTCTCCTCCAGAATATGCCCATTCTACCAAAAAAACAGCTCGTTTGAAGTCAAGAGGGATTTTATCCAAAAGCATTTGATTAATTTCTTGAAAAGCAAGATTGTAATATTTGTTATCTGTATGAACAACAGAAGAATCAAATTGAAATTTAGAAATAGTTTTTTCTATTTTAGTTTCTATTGTTTTAATAGATTCAGTTTCTGTTTTCTTTTCTTCAATATTTTGAGAGCAGGAAAAGCAGAACAAAAACAGTATAATATAAGAATAATTAATTTTCATATTTCACGAATACTTTTACATTTACACATAATTTTTTGACCTTTCTTTCTTTTCGCAATCTTAAAGTATATTTATCTTTTGAGCTTGATGTAAATCTTAATCCTGTATAATACTTATCATTTATTTTAGTAGTTACGATTACAGAATCATTCTTTATTACTTCTAAATATGTTCCTTTACTGAGTCTTTTATTGTATGTAGTATAGTCGTACATAGATATAGAATATACTTTTCCACTATCTAAATCAATATCCCATTCTGCAAAAGGCTTGAAATAAAAATCGTATATTTCTTTACTATCATACACAACTCTTCTAGAAGGGAGAGAAACACTCCTTAAGTCATTAATATACTCTTTTTTACACTGTTTGTTTATCGAACAACCAAATATAAATAGAGAAATATATAATAAAAATAAAGGCTTCATGATAGTTATTTATCTTTGATAAACACAATAATATTGTAACATAAAGGTTTTGATTTAGAATCTTGTCTTAGTTCAAATAGATAATTTCCACTCTGTTTAGGAGTAATCGTAATTCCCCAAAAATATCTATTATCTATTTTGCTACTGCTTATAAATTCATTATTGAGCTTTAAATTTAGAAATACCTTGTATTTAATAAAGGAATCAGTAGTATAATCACCATATATTCTAGCTTCATAAGCTTCTCCTTCCTTTAAGTTGAGAATAATATCTTCGCTAGGTTTAGCATGGTAACTGTACTTAGGTGTGAAACCAACTATTCCTTTTCTAGATGTTAAGGTGTATAAAATTTTTCTTTTTTTATACTTAGTAGCACAATCTGGGTGACAAGCTATTTGACAAAGAGATAATAGTAAAAAAAAGAATATTATTTTCGTTTTTTGTGAGTATGATCTGACTCTGGATTCCATTTATTTTTTGTTTAAGCCGTTGTCGGTGTCCCCACCGACGACTTTTAACTTTCAAAATAGGTGTAAATTCGGATAAAATTAGCGAGGTGCAAAAATTGTCAGAGAACCTTATTGCTTTACTAATAGTTTCTTTTTCTTGTGTTTTTGTCTGACAAGAAAACAAGAAAAAAAACGTAACAAGTATTAATTTAACTCTTATAAAAATCATTAATTTTTAATTTAATCAAATACTGGAAATGATATAACATCTATATTATTTTGGGATTGAATAATTCTAGTAGCATATACTAAAGTATATGGATAAGAGCTATTTTTTTTCTTCAAATTTTCTATATCCCACGATGAAGTAAGATGTATAGTTTCATTTGAAAACCGACATATATCTGCAATTTCACCTTTTTCTTTGAAATAAACATAATTAATAGTATCACTATAACTCCAAATGGAAGTAAAAAATCGTCCATTCTCATCTTCAAAACTTTCTAACAAAAATAAAGTATCACTCTTTAAGAAAGCTTTAGATTCTAATTCTTTAAAAAGACTTAGCCTAACTTTGTGAAAATAATTATAATTTATTTTTAATATTTTTTGTTCAATTTTTTTATTTTTTATATTATATGATAATCTATTTAGATAATTAAAATCTTTTTTACAAGAAAAAAGGTAGAAAAATAGCACTATAATAATTCTTATTTTTTGTTTCATCTCAGTAAGTATATCTATTTTTAGGTCTTCCTATTGAGTTAAAATTTGTACTTCCATCATTTCTATAATACAAAGATTGACCATTGTCTAATATACGAGTATCTTCATTATTTGTGCCATCTGCTCCTACTGAATAATATTGTCTAAGAGGTAAACCTTGTTCTTTTCTTATCATGTTTTCAACGTGAGTGGCATATATTTCAGCATACGGAATACTTTTATTTTGACCGTTAGCAGTAAGAACTCTTGTCCAAGTATTTCTATTTATAGTTCCGTTCTTAATATCTTCTACATGAGCTAACTCATGACCTAGCATGACATAATTTTTAGTTTCCGTAATCCCAAATTCATCTGCACCTGTAAAAACATCTTCTGAATTCCACTTGACATAAGTGCCATTCTTCATATCTGCAGCACTACCTCCACTAGTTGATATAATATTTATAATTTCAGAAATAGATGTAAGCCCTTCTACTAAAGAACGTCCCCTATTTCCTTCTCTAAGTTTGCCAAGCGATGCAGTTAGTTCAAGAACAAAACTGTCATTACCTGAGTATGTTTCTCCTGTTTCTGAACTTATAAAAGCAAAATCTCCATTAGCATTTTTATCATAAAACCATCTCTCATTTTTTCCAGTTGTAGAACCATCCTCTAGAGTTATAGTAGAAGTTGTAGTAACGACAATACTATCTCCATTTGGATCAATATTTCGTATCGGATTGTTACCTACAAAGTTATAAGGGTTTAAATCTGGATATTTATGTGCTAACCTATCTATACTCAAGAAACGAGCAAAGTTATCAGTATCAAGAAATGTCTCTTTTATTAGATTATCTTTTTCATCAAAGGTACGCACTCTACCCAAATACAAGTCCAATTCTATTTTTGCAACGTTTCCATTTTTAATATCAAGGCTATGCTTTCCATTTCTCTCAGCTTCACTCATCAAAACAAAAGAGCTATCTCCAAACATCGCATAAGGACTTTGGTTTTTAGTTTCTGTGTTTCGAAACTGCGTGTTTTCTTTTCCAAATTCAAGATTAGAAGTAGTTTTATTATTGTTTTCTTTGCTAGAACATCCATAGAGAAATGTTGCACCTACTAGCAAAGCAAAAACGAATATTTTGTAGTTCATAAAGATATGATTTTTTGTAGACTCAAATATAGCTAGATTATTGGAAATGAGAAAATTATGATTTATTACTCCTCCATTTCCCTCAAAATCCCCACCGTTTCGACACTCACTCTACACACTTTTCTCAAAAGCTCAATTAGCCTCTCTTTTTGATTATCAAAAGAATAAGTGGTAAAAACTCCTTCTTCAACAGCTTTTTTGACAGTTTTATCTCTCAATTTTCGTTCGCTATGGTGTTCCAAAACCCACTCTAAAGCAGAGCGCACACCCAAACGATAATGCCATGCTTCTTCTGGAATATTTTTCAGATAGGTTGTTTCATCAATCCAAACTAAACTGCGAACTCTGTCAGCTTTTAGAATGGCTTTTTTCTTAGATTTTTTTTCGGATGGATAACTGTCCACCTCTACTTTTTCAGACGAACGGCTGTTCGTCTCTATCTTTTCTTCTCGCTCTAAAGGATAAATAATAGCCTCTTCATAATTGAGATGCAGATTTAATAATTTTTCTCCCCACGTTGCCCACTTCCAAAAATCTTCATACATCGGAATTCGTGGTAGTTCGGTATGGAGTATTTTTTCGTACTTTTTACGGTATTCTGGTGAGTGCAAAACGGCATAGATATAAGCAAAAATGGTATCTTTTGTCAAGGTTCTTGCCTCCACTTGATTGTCTTTCATAGACTGCAAACTCTTCTTTAATTCCTTAAAGTTTTTTGCCTTAAATTTTACAGCCTTAGAAGAATAATGATGACGAAACTGCTCTAATGCCCAATCCGTAATATTTTCTTTAAACTCATTTGTTTCTTCATCAAAAAAGTATTTGGCAAATGTGTGCGTTGCTCTTGCACCGTAACCATTATCGGGAATAAAATTAGTAGCGTGAACTACCAATGGAACTTGTTTATGAACTGTAACACAAATAGTCGGATTTGGAGTTTGCTCTTTTTGAAGTGGAAAAAAACGAAATTGCTGATAGGGACGATGTGTAATTACCTCATCTACATATACAAACTGCTTTACAAAAGGGCGATAAGAAGCTTCCCTAACCTTGAAAGAATCATAATTTGTTTCTAAATTTCTTTTGAGGTTTTGAATAAGCTCTGCGTTCCATTTTATTTTGGCTTCCTTTATTTCTGACTTTACTCCTAAAAAACTTTGTAACGATTCTTTTTGGTCAGAATTATGCCACTTTTTGCGTTCTTCTTCATAAATCTGACTAAAATAACTTGCTTTTTTTTCTAAATTATCTTTATCAAAATCATACATCCATTCGTCTCTAGCCGTCAGAAGTGCAGGAGAAGCCCATTTGAAAAGTGCTGTTTCTTCATCTGCAAACTGTGCTGTTTGGGTAGCCTTGTGAGACAGAGGCATAAAACCTAAAAAATCATCTTCTGGAAGTGCAATCCAATAATTTACAGCTTGACTTACTTTTTTGAACGATAGATTTTGAAATTGTGTGCGTGAAAGAGCTTCTCCAAAATTCTTTAATGATTTGAAGTTTTTGGTAGGTTTCCAATAATAAACAGGGCATTGAGAACGCAAATGAGCCAAGCGAAAACCATTTGAATAATTATTTTTATTCTTTCTAACCAAAAAAAGCAATGCAGACTCATTTTCTTTTCCACTAAAAGCCTTTGTATTGTCTTTTTCATTTTTTGATAATTCTGATTTTTCTTCAATTATATTGGTTTGGCTTTCTTTTTCTACATTTTTATACTCCAAATCCATTACATAAATGCTATCAAATTCGGCTTGTACTCTCTTTCTAAAACCTTCATAGGTAGGCGCATGTAAAACAACAGAGGGAAGCCAAACAGCAATAACGCCTTTTTCGGTAAGCCTATCAGTAGCCCAACGTACAAAACGCAAAGGCACAGGAGAAAAGGCATTTTTTTCATAAATAGGTGTATAAGCTGCCATTACACGGTTATCGATGGCAGCAAAATCAACCTCTTGACTTGTTTTGCTACTTCCTTTATCTTTATTATTTTCACTAAAAATAAATTGATTTTGTTGGCTAGTTTTGAAAGAATTTCCGACAATGATATGATAACGAGCATCAATAGAACGGTAAAACTCTTGTGCTTCACTTTCCTGTGAGCCAAAAAGTAATGTTTGTTTCGGCACATCCACAAAGTAGGCTGCGTTTGCCCAAAAGATAGGCTGTGAATTATTAGAGTTGTTATTTAGACTAACTTTCCATAAATAATATGACCAAATAGAAAGTGTACAGGTATAAGACTGACCGACAGAAGGCTGAATATCTTGAAAAAAAGTACCTTGATAAAGTGAAGGAGCTTCAAGATTGGCGATAGATTGCTGAATAAAACTTGCAAACTCTAAAGGAGCAACACCTACTTCAAATTTGCGTTGCCAATGGACAATAATTTGTTCTTTTTTAGTCTTAGAAAGACTAGTAGAAATTTCTTTTAAAGACAGGCAGTATTTTTTCCATTGTTCTAAAAATCCATTCTTAAAAAAAACAGAAAAAGCATCTAGTTTTTGAAAGACAGTATCTTTTTTTATAAAAAAGTTATTTTCTAATGGTGTAGAGCTTTCCGTAAAAAATAGACTTTCTACTAAGGGAAATACAATTTGATGTGATAGAATAGCCGTTTTGAGTAAATTCTCATCAGGCAGACTATGAAACTGAGAAGCAAAAGCACCCAAAGAACGATAAGCAGAAGTCTGACGAATTTTATTTTTATCAAATTCGTCTTGCAAAGATGCTATCAAATTATCAATAGCAAAAAAGGTAGGGATTTCTATATTTTTATTCTCAAACTTCATTAAAAACTACTCCTTTAATTCTGTCTCATTTTGGTTTTAAAATCTAAGAACAAAACTACAAAAGATTATTCTATTTTTAATGAGTTTTATTGTTTGTTTGTCGAAGAGCGTAGAGTTTTTATCAAAACAAACTACCTTGAGTAATTGGGTTAGGAGGAAAAACACCAATGATTACAAAAGGATTGGAAGCTCTATAATGATGAATTTTAGTTGTTCCCAAAAACAAATAAATATCTTTTTTCTTAGCAAACGAATCAAAATATTTCTTCTCAACATCTTTACAAGCCTTTAGTTTATCTCCATCATGTCTTTTTAGACAGTTCCAGTATAGTTGTCCTATCTCCCAATCCTCAATCATCATTTTTGTGGTTTTCCCATTACTATCTTCCCATTGATAAGAAAACTTGTAAGGCAGTTTCTTTACTACTTTAAAATTGTCATTTTTTACACTTCCAAATAAATTCATTTGCTTCATTGCTTCTAATTTTCTTGAATCCCATTCATCTTCTACTTTTTCGTAAATAAACTTATGAATTTTTGTGGGCTTAAAAACAGCTAAAGATGTAGATACAGCCCTATCTTTAGCTTCTCCAATTAGAATAGACAAATCTGTGTAAACGTTTTTTAATACTATTTCTCTACGTTTTTTCCACGTATTACCATCTGCTAGGATTTCTCCTACTTTTTTTATTTCTGTATCTTCAGAATGAGGTCTATAACTTTCTGGACGTGGGTCACTTGTATTTTTGACTAAATCTATTTCTATCCATTCATATTTTTTGTATTGGTCTTTGTATGATTTTTTTCTAAACTGAATAGGATAAATACGTATCCATGTTCCGTCTTCTCTGAAACCTGCTGTACATACTAATTCGTCATATTTTACAGAAATAGTAGGATAGGTTTTTACTGTTATTAATACTTTTTCAATAGCCATATTTATAGATTTTGATGAGGAATGTCCCAGTTTTCTTGATTTATTATATTCTTCAGTACAACTCCTCTATGGCACATACAAACCTCTTTTTCAAAACAAGTAAGTGCAATTCTAGAATATTCATTTATGTAATCGTTTATCAGAAGTAAATACTCTTTATTTTCTTTTAAGGTTGTTTTTTCATACTCTTTAAATAAAATATCATAATCTTTCTGATTGTTCAATTTTTGTCTTTTAGAAGATACAATTCCTAATTGTGGAATATGTAAATATTCGATTCCTACAGCTTCACAAGCACTTTTAAGACGGTTTTTTGAAAATCCATATTTCATACTCAATGGGTTTTTTCTAACATCACAAAGTAGCTTTACATCATTAATAATTAATTTATTGAGATATTTTTCTAAACTAACACCTTCATAACCAATTGTAAACACTTTTTGCTCTTTATAATTTCTCTTTTGTTCATTTACTTTTTTTAGCTCTTCATCAGATAATAATCTTTCAGCAATCTGACTTTTTGTAGCAAAAAAGGGGTACTTAATATAAGTATGTTTTACTAATTTGTTTAGGGGCAAAAATTCTATTTCTTTTTTTATATCTAATATAAACTGCTTATCTTCTTTATTCAATTTATAAACCATTGAATCATTCTCTATCAACTTCCAAGTAGATTGGTTATTTTTTGTTTCTTTTTCTATCAATCCATATTTCGAAAGCGTATTTAAATCTTGATTTGCTTGAAAAGAATAGCAACCATATTTGTAAGGTACAAAATCATAAGATTTTTTAGTTTGTAAACGTGTTACAAGAAATAAAACTTTTTGTAGATAAGTATTTGATAATTCTCCTTCAAAAATATCTAAAATAGATAGAAGCAATTTACGACGATAATACATAATGAAAACAAATTTTGAAAAACAGTCAGCTAATTTAATTAGCAATTTATTAAAATTTTCTAAAGATAACTAATATTATTTCAATTTTGACAAAGCGAAGAAAACCAAACACAATTTATACAGTTTTGCAAGAATATTTTTTATTCTCTAATTTTAAGCAAGAATAATCTAAATTTAAACTAATTCAAGCAAAACACATGAAAAAATCCATCTTAGTTCTAAACGCAAAACTCATCAACGAAGGAAAAATCGAAGAAAAAGATATTTTTATAAAAAACGGAAGATTTAGCCGTATCGAAAATGATTTGTCAAGCCTAAAAGCTGATACAGTCATTGATGCAAAAGGGCAGTATGCAATGGCAGGAGTTATCGATGACCAAGTGCATTTTAGAGAACCAGGACTTACACACAAAGCACAAATTTATACAGAAGCAAAAGCAGCCGTAAAAGGTGGAACAACTACTTTTATGGAAATGCCCAATACAAAACCACAGGCTCTGACGCAAAAATTATTAGCTGATAAATATGAAATTGGTGCAAAGGATTCTATCGCTAATTATTCGTTTTTTATGGGCGTTTCGAATGAAAACTTGGAGGAAGTTTTGAAGACAGATAAGAATAATGTTTGTGGTTTGAAAATTTTTATGGGTTCTTCTACTGGCGATATGCTCGTTGATGATAGGCAGGTTTTGGAAACTATTTTTAGCCAAACGGATATGCTCATTGCTACACATTGTGAAGATGAAGCAACTGTAAGAGAGAATGAAAGACTTGCAAAGGCAGAATATGGAGATGATGTTCCGATGCGTTTGCACCCAGAGATAAGAAACGTAGAAGCGTGTTATAAATCGTCTAGCCTAGCAGTAGAACTCGCCAAAAAATACAATACTCGTTTGCATATTTTGCATATCTCAACGGCAAAAGAACTTGACTTATTTAGAAATGATATTCCTTTAGCAGAAAAACGAATTACGGCAGAAGTTTGTGTTCATCATCTTTGGTTTGATGCTGTGGACTACGAAAAATTAGGTTCGCAAGTAAAATGTAATCCTGCTGTAAAAGAAGCACAGAATAAAGACGCACTTTGGGAAGGACTTTTAGATGACCGTTTGGATATTATTGCAACTGACCATGCGCCTCACACATGGGAAGAAAAACAAAATAATTATTGGTCTGCTCCTTCTGGTGTTCCTCTGATTCAGCATTCCCTTTTAATGCTTTTGGAAGCTCACAAACAACATAAAATTTCTTTAGAAAAAATAGCTGAAAAAATGGCTCATGCACCTGCTATTTGTTTTCAGATAAAAGAGAGAGGTTTTGTAAGAGAAGGTTATTTTGCTGATTTGGTACTTTTTGATTTGGAAAAACCGACGATTGTAAAAAAAGAAGATTTAGAATATAAATGCAACTGGTCGCCTTTTGAGGGAAATACATTTGACTCCACTATTACACATACGATTGTTTCTGGGCATTTAGCTTACCAAAATGGAGAGTTTGATGAGAGCGAGAAAGGAATGAGAATTAGTTTTGAGAGAAGCTAACGTGAAGTTATCAGTCAAAGCAAAACAAAAATCCATTATTTACTCAAAGAATAAATAATGGATTTTTTTATAACTAATAATTAAACGTTAATCACTAAAAATTACTTCTTCTTTCCAAAACCACCCAAGCCTTTAAGTTTGTTCTTGAGATTTTCTGCTGCTTTTTCTACTGGATTTGTGGTCTTGGTAGAATCTGCTTTTGTTGTTTTGGTAGAATCGCTTTCGTCTTTATTTCCAAAGAAATCATCTAAAATATCTTTTCCTGTCTTGGTGGCTTCTTCTTTGAGCGTTTGGGTTGCTTTGGATTTTATCTGTGCTTTAATAGCTGAATTATCCATTGCTACGCTAGGGCTGTCGTATGTTCCTCCAATATTAAAAAGTAACGGAATATTCTCATTTTCAATATCTTCTGGTTTTATTTTTACGAAACTACTAACAAGTGAAATAGCCTCTTCTTTCGGAACATCAACTTCTAAATGAAAATCAATTCCTCCATCTAGTGCTGTCGCTCCTCCAACTTTAGATTTATACCCTGCAAAATTCAAATCAAAAGGCTGAATATTCATCTTTCCATCTTCAATTTTAGTTTGCATCACTACATCTTTCAAACGGCTATTTTTGAGTTTTGGCATATTAGTAACAGCAACTAATTTATTGATAGAAGGGTTATCTTTCATCATGGCATCAACAATTTTCATCATTCCACCACCTGAAAGCGTTTCCATATCTGGCATCATATCTGATTTTAGAAGCCCTGTAACATTAAAATTATTGAGTGAAAATTTTCCATCCAAACTTTCTGCTAGTGGTGCAAAAGCTTTCGCCGTAGAAAATGTTTTGAATGCCTCACCAATATTTGCCTCAATAATATCTAAGTCAAAAGAAAAAATAGGACGAGCTACATCTTTACTACTATACAAACCACTTGTACGGAACTTTCCACCCACAGCATCAAAAGTGAGATTATCCATTCTGACTTCTCCATCTTTTACACGTACCAAACCACGCATGTTATTGAGCTGCATATTATCATACAATACTTTTTCAATATTTGCATTAAATGTAAAATCAATATCTTTTGGTACTTCTACTACGCCAGTTTCATCTTCTACTGTTGTTGGGTCATCTTCTTCGGTCATCCATTCATCTACATTGAATTGATTGGAAGTAAGGTTCATATTTCCACGAATGATAGGCGTTCCATCTTGAAAACCTGCCATAGCAAGTGCATAAGCGATATAATTTGAAAGTCCACCTGTAAGCGCAATATCACTTTTCCCTAAAAATCCTTGAAACGAATCCAAAATCATTTGCTGAGGTGTAAAACTGACCTTTGCATTCGTAATTTTCATTCCCTGTGGTAAATCTACACTTGTAAAGACTAAATCTTTAACAGACAAATCTCCACTTGTAGGAAGCTCATCATATTTTTCGGCATCTAAAGCAGCCGTTGAGCCTTTTGTTTCGATGTCTGCCTTTATCAAACCTGTTACGGTCATATCATCTAAAGGAACAATTTTGGTAATGGTAACCAAATCTAATTCTCCTTTTATAGCCAAATCATAAACAAGGTTTTCAACTCCTTCAGTGTGTCCTATAACAGAAAATGGTTTTCCATCTACTTGCATCGTAATTTTTTCTAAATTGACACGAGTATTTTCCATTATTCCAGTGGTGTTTTTGGCATGTGCTTCTACTTCTAAATTTTCGATAGGCACAGGATAAGCCAATGATTTTATGTAGCCATTCTTTAAAGTCATATCTGCATCAATGGTAGGAATACGGTTTTGAACTTCATCATAAACTCCTTTTGCCAAAAGTTTTAGATTGTACATTCCTTTTATTTCTAGGCTATCCATCGGATAAATTTCAGCAAGTTCGGCAAGATTAACTGTTGCATTGATATTTGCATCAATATCATATTTCTCTAAACCTTGAACTCTGACTTTTCCATTAATTGGATTTTCTCCTAGATTCATTCCGAATGTTTTTATATCAATAACTGTATTATTGAGGTCTGATGTAGTATTAACAACTTGCATATCAACATTTACATTATCAACAGCTGTCGGAAGCTCTGGATATTTGAAATATCCATCTTTTATTAAAAGTGTAATATCAAAGGCTGGATACAATTCTTTTTCTGAATTAAACTCTCCTTTTGTCATTCCTTTAAAAACAAACTCTCCTTTTGCATCTAATCCTTCATAATCTTTCAAAAATACTGGAGGAATAAGTGATAAAAGACTTTTAAAATTCGTTTCAGGCGTTTCAAAACTCAAATCCATCATAATGGAAGCTGTATTTTCGGGCATACTAAGCCACCCATCCATTTTCAAAGGCAAATCATTGAGTTTAAATTCATTTTCTTTAAAAGTAAATTTCATATTTGCCATATCCATTTCCAAGGTCGCATCAGCAGAAACTGGTCTATGATTGATATAAGCTACTTTTTCGAAATTGATATACAAATCTTTAATCGTCGTATTTGTACTCAAATCATATTTATCAGTTGTAATATTTCCACTTCCTGTATGATTTAGTCCATCAATAATAGCAATCATCTTTAAAGTATCATCTTGATAACGCATTCTTCCATCTGTGATATTCCATTTTTCTAATCCAATTTCGAAGGCTGCTGTATCTGCCTCTGTGGTTTCTTCTGTTGTTGTGCTTTCATAAATATCATAACTTGCTCTACCATCTTTCAAAACACGCACATTTACAAGAGGCTTGTCGGCATAAATACTATGAATCTCTACTTTATCGCCAAAAACAGACATAAAATTAAGTGCCAGTTCAAAATTTTGGGCTGCCAAAAGTGTATCTCCTTCAAATGGTGCACGATTGACAACGCTAATATCTTCTAATTGAACAGTCAATTTCGGAAAATGACGTAAGATAGAAATATCAAAATCTCCAAACTTTACATCTGCCAAGACTTGCTCACTAGCTACCTTTTCTACTTTAGCCTTTAATTGGTCTTTGAAAAGAACTGGAACAAGAAAAACTGCACCTACTAGCAAAACTAACAGGACAATTATAGCGATAGATATTTTTTTTACTACTTTCATATTAATTTATCGAATGTATTTGAAGAATGAGGAATCTCGTTTTTGAGAAAAAATGGAATTTTAGTTTAAAGATAATGAAAAAGATAATCATTTTACTCAAAAAATAATTTAGGGCATGTCATAAATCAACTCTAAAAGATAAGAAGCGAGAAGTCAAATTTTTGGATGTGTAGAAGAGCTTAGTGATTGAAAGAATGCTTTGGAAGTGGAACTATTCTATAAAAAAATCATTGCTTTGATTTTTGATAAAAATTGGAATAGGTTTAATATTGAGTTAGAGATAAAAAAGTGCGAAGGTTTGATTGTATTAAGTTGAGTTTGAAAACTCTAATCTCCAAGGAAATCAAATACTGCTTTTGAAGTATTTTTTACATATCAATATTAGCAATTCGAATCAGTTTTTCTTTATTCAAAATACGGATTTCTTTGCCTTTTAGTTCTATTATTTTATCTGTATTAAGTTCCGAAAGATAACGAATAGCACTTTCTGTGGCAGTTCCGACAAGGTTCGCTATTTCTTCTCTACTCAAACGAATATCAATAACTTCTACATTTTCTTTATTTGGGTAACGATTATGTAAAAGCAAAAGCACTTCTGCAAGGCGTTCTCTAACTGATTTTTGCATCCAGTTAGTAAGGCGTTGTTCCATATCCTGTGTGTCTTTTGCCATTACTTGCATCATACGACGAGGGAAGTCTTTGTTATCATCTATTATGTCTAAAAATGTAGAATTGGGTACAAAGCAAACAATAGCCTCATCTAAAGCCTCTGCTGAAACGTTGTAAGGCTGCTGACTAAGTAAAGAATTATAACCTAAAATTTCTCCATCAGAAGCTATTTTGACAATCTGTTCCTTTCCATCTACTCCTAACTTAGTTAGTTTTACTTTTCCTTCATATATACAATGAATACCAATAGCACGAGAACCTTCATAGAATAAATTTTGCCCTCGTTTATAAAAATTGCACCCTTTATTAGCAGACATATTTGCGACTTCGTCTTCTGACAAATCACAAAAAACAGAGGTCGCTCGTTTTGGACAGGTTTCACATTTTGGAAACTCAACTTTTCTCTTTTTCATATATAGTATTAGCTTTTTATTTTGTAAATATCACTTATTGTACTATCATTAAAACTAAAAAATGTTTTCTAAAAAATCAAGTTAATGGCAATTAGCTATGCCATTTTGCCAAGAAATAATTCCCATTCCAAAAAACCAAATTCCCATTAGTATAAAAGCATAAGGATAAATGACTTTTAACTTCTGAAAAACGATATTTTTAGTGTTTACTCTTTGAGATATTTTTTTTGAGAAATAAATAGAAGTTAGAAGCAAAGGTAAAGTTCCCAAACCAAAACCTGCCATAAAAACTCCCCCCTCCAAACTTGTTCCTGTAGCTACTGCTCCCAAAAGTGCAAAATAAACCAACCCACAAGGTAAAAGACCATTCAGAAGTCCTGCAAAAAATAACTTGTAAGGTTTTTTATCAAATAAATAATTTCCTATCAAAGGTGTAATTTTTTGAGAAATCCATTTTAAAATAGAAATTTTATTAGTTATAGTATCTAAATTAAAGCTAAAAAGACCTGATAAAATAAGTGTTCCTCCCAACAAAAAAGCTGCGTAACTCTGCCAATTAGAAAAAAATAAAGCCTGTCCGATGAATCCTACACCCATTCCTAAAACTATGTATGTCAAAACTCTTCCTAGTTGATAAAAGAAAAGCTTTTGTATAAATTTCTCTCCCTGCATAAACGCAAACATCAGAGGAGCGCACATTCCGACACAATGTAAGCTACCTGTAAGACCGAGAAGCAAAGCTGGAAAAAACATGTTTTTTAATTGTGAATGATGAATAATAAATTATGAGTTTTCTTTTGTTTCGTATTTCAAAAAACAAAAGCCATACTACTAGACATGTTTACTAAATAGGCTAGTCCCAAAGAACAGACTGTCTATTGAAAACTAAAAACACCAAAAATATCACTACAAACGGTCTGCTCTACGAGGCTGACCTACGTGAAAATAAAGAACCAATAGCTTTTGTATAGTAGTATGAACAAAAACCTCAAAACACATCTAAGAAAATAAACGTTGAACATTATCTAAAAACAGCTTTTGATTATCAGTAGAAGATGGTTTGGTAAGTTCAGTTTTAAGATTAACAACAGGAATACGCATTGCCTTTTGTGTAAAATCAGTTAGCATTTGCATCATCAGTTTTTTATTTTTTTCGTCTAGTTCAGAACTATATTTATTCGAAATATTATTTTTGAGCTGCTCTAAAGCTACTTTGAAAGGATGAAGCATAGATATATATTCGTGTTCTGTTTTCCATTTTTCAAAATCAGTAATTCCCTCTTCCAAAATTTGATATACAAATGGCAAAGCTGCTATTCGTTTCTGCCTAACTATATTTGTTTGTTCTTTTAGGTCGTCGATATTATAGATAGTTACAAATTCAGAGAGTTTGCTTTCAATGCTTCTTGGCATCGACAAATCCAAAAAATATTGGTCAGAATGTGTATTTTTTGTATTAATGTTCGAAAGGTTGAAAAAATTGGGTTGAGCAATAGAGCTTATCAAAACATCTACTTTTTGAGCTTCCTCAAAAACTTCTGAAAACTCTACCATTTCATACGCATTTTCAGTAGCCAAAATAGCTGATTTTACGACTGTTCGATTTGTAATTTTTACATTTTTGATACCCATTTTTCTCAAATTACGAACTGTATCAGCACCTATTTTCCCTATTCCTACAACCAAAATTTCTAGTTGCTTCTCCTTGTTGTCTTGGCATAACTTCCTAACCAAATCAGCCGTGGCAAAAGAAACAGAAGCTACACCACTTCGGAAAACAGTTTGAGTAGTAATTTTTTTACTTGCCTGTAAAACAAAACTTACCAATTTATGAAAATAAGTTCCGATAGTTCCTATTTCGTCAGCTAATTGATAGGCTTGTTTTATTTGATGTGTAATTTGCCAATCTCCTACAATTTGTGAATCTACTCCTACACTAACTTCAAAAAAACGCTTAATTACTTCTTCTGAATTAGCATTGTATTTAAAACCCGTTTCCATTATCTTTTTACTAGAAATAGATTTCAATTGAGCAACTTCTTCTTTTATAATAGAAAATGATTTTTTCGTTCCATACCAATATATTTCAGTACGATTACAAGTAGAAAGCACAAAAATTTCTTTTATAGACGCTGAATTTTGGAAGGAAAGCAAAAGGGTTTCAATTTCTCTTTCAGATAGAGAAAAAAGTTCTCTAGTAGGTACGTCAGCTTCCTTATACGTAATGTAGAGTGTGTGAAATGAGTTTTCCATAATTTTATTTTTTTAGTTAGAAGCTACCAAAATTGTTTCTTGAAAGAATTTTTTATTATTTCCTATTCTGTCTTCTTGTGTCCATGACAATTTTACTTTCCAAAGTCCTTGTTCTATTTTCTCTGTAATAAGTTGGTGGTTTGGTTTTGTTAGCTTAATTGGAAGTGAAAAATCTAAATCTTTGTCTGAAGGTCTGAAAAAAGCAATTTGTCCCGTTATTTTATCTACGTCTAAACTGTCAGAAACTGGAAATTTTATTTCTACATTTCCATTTTCTAACTGTTTTATGGTTGGCTTTGCTTTAAGTGCAGCTACATTTTTTCGTTCATTTATCTGTCTTTGAAAATCAATACCTTCTGTGTAATAATTTTCTGTTACGAGTTCTATTTTCTGTTGCATAGACATAAAAACCAGTGATAACATAAAAATTACAAAGGCAGAGTAAAACAAGAAAATACCTGTTCCCCAATTAAATTTGTTCCAAAGTGTCGTTAGAATATTCATAGTTTTCTTTTTTTAAAAACCGTCGTTGAGGTTCAAATGCAACCGTCAACGAGGATTTAGTTTGCTATAAAAGGCGATAAAAATTTAGTATTTACAGTTTCTATTTCTTCTCCATTTGAGAATATTTGCAAATGAATATCTTCTCTTTTATTAGGTAATTTATCTTTTGGAAAATCTATTAAAACAACTCCTTTTATGGTTTGCTCTGGTAGAAGCTGATAGCTTTCTGTTCCAATCATTTGGAGTGTTCCGTTTTCTTCCTTCAACTCTATATTCATATCCAATGTATCATTTGTTTTGTTGATAAGAAGGACAGTAAACATATTCCGAATATCTCCAGTTTCTGTGGTCTGGTAGGTAGTTCCTTGCGCTCTCAAAACGATTGTTTCTACCTGTGTACGAATAGCCAAAAGGCTAACCATTGCAACAATAAGCAGCATCAAAACGGCAGAATAAGCAATCATACGAGTAGTAAATCTAAATTTTTGCTTTTTCTCAATTTCATTTCTTGAAGCATAACGAACCAATCCACGAGGCAAATCAAATTTATCCATTATCGAATCACAAGCATCAATACAAGCCGTACAGTTTACGCATTCTAGTTGCGTTCCGTTTCTGATGTCAATTCCTGTCGGACAAACATCTACACACAAATGACAATCTACACAATCTCCTCTTGGGTCTTTTGCTCGTTCTATTGGGTCGCTTTCTCGTTTTCCTTTTCCTCTTGGCTCTCCTCTGACCTCGTCATACGCTACTACAATTGAATCATTATCTAACAAAACACCTTGCAAACGACCATAAGGACAAATTGTAGTACAAACCTGTTCTCTCAAAAAAGCAAAAACGCCATAAAACAAAAACGTAAAAACCACTAAGGCAACAAACAAACTCAAATGCTCAAAAGGAGTATCTCCAAACAAAACCCAAAGCCTATCGACTCCGACCATATATGCCAAAAAAGTATGACTAATCAGAAACGAAATTCCTAAGAAGATAGAATGTTTGGCAGTCTTTTTACCTATTTTTTCAGCATCCCATTCTTGCTTATTGAGCTTCTTTTGTGCTGCTGAATCGCCTTCAATAAAGTATTCAATTTTACGAAAAACCATTTCCATAAAAATCGTTTGAGGACATACCCAACCACAAAAAACTCTACCAAAAACTACCGTAAAAATCACGATAAAGACAATAAAGAGTAACATTCCCAAGACAAACAGATGAAAATCCTGAGGTGTAAAAAGCTGTCCAAAAATCACAAAACGCCTAGAAAGAACATCAAAAAGCAATAAAGGATTATCATTAATTTTGATAAAAGGTGCGCCAAATAAAAATACTAATAGAAAAGCAGCTACGATTTTTCTAAAAAAATGATAACGACCACTTGGAGCTTTTGGATAAATCCAAGCACGTTTTCCAGAAGAATCTATTGTAGAAATACTATCTCTAAACTCGTCTTTGTCGTAATCGGTAACTTTATACTTCTTTTTTCTGGTTGGTTTTTTTGGCTCTTCTTGTTTCATAGCTTTGCTGTTTAGTCCCTTAGGGTTTCTAAAAACCCTAAGGGACTGATTCTTTTATTGTTCTTTTATCGGTTCATATTTTTCTCCTTGCGGGTCTTTTGCATTCGGAGGGTTCGAACCTTGCAACGATATAATGAAACTAGATACTTCTTGAATTTCTTGTGGTGAGAGTTGGTCTTTCCACGAAATCATACCTTTAGCTGCAACACCATATTTTACAGTCTTAAAAATAGATTTTATATCGCCACCGTGTAGCCAGTATTCATCTGTTAGATTAGGTCCTGAAAGTCCTTCAGCATTTTCTCCGTGACAGGTACGACATTTTTTTACAAATAGCGTTTTTCCTTTTGTTATTCCTGCAATATCAGCTAATTCTACATTATTTTCATCAATAGAATTTGCCATTTTAGCCAAATATTGAGCCTTCAAGACGTTTCCTTCTGCTACGGCAACTTGATACTCTTCTGTCGAATCAGGTGCTATTCCGTTTACATAAACCAAGAAATAAATTATTCCTGCAACAATAGAAAGGTAAAAACCATATTTCCACCACGGTGGAAGGTCATTGTCTAACTCTTGAATACCATCATAATCATGATTCATCAAAACAGCTCTTTCAGGCTTAGCTGCATTAAATTTTTTCCAAAACCACTCTGAAAATGATTCTGTGTCTTCTTCCTCTACTAGCTCACCTCTAGCAATTTTTTCTCTTTTAAGGACTGACTGACTATAATTATAGACAGAAAGACTGGCAATCAAGACCAAAATCACAATGATAAATGAAAGAGCTAGAAGTATAATTACACCAAACTCTAAAGGAGAAAAATCAGTAGAAATTCCACTTGTATTTTGTGCAAAACTGTTTTGAGAAAATAGAGAAAACGAAATCATTAGAAACAGCCATCTAAATTCCCCTTTCTTTTTTTGATTGAATAAATTATATACTTTCTGTTTCATTTTGTGTATTATTTTGAGTAAATGAATTAGAATGATTGTTTGTAGCATCTTCTAAGGGCAAGTTTTCCCAATGAGCTACGTTTGTTTTTTTAGCTGAATACACATTGATTATCATTATTACAAAGACAGAAAAGAATATAATCACTCCTATCATTGGATAAATATCAATGCCTTCTATGGCTCTAGCTACGTCTTTATACATCGTTTTTATATTTTTAATTTAGACCCTAAGGGTTTCGAAAACCCTTAGGGTCTTATAGTATCTGTTTATTTTTTAGGCAAATATTGAGGATCGACCTTCTCTACATCTGTTCCTAAGCGTTGTAAGTAGGCAATAATGGCGATAATTTCTCTGTCTGCTTTGACTTCAATGTTATCATTTGCCAATCTTTCTTGAATTCCTGCTGCTTGTTTTGCCATATCTTCGTGTACTTTTTTCTCAAATCCTTTTGGATAAGGAACACCTAAATTTTGCATCGCTTTTATTTTTCGTTCTGTAAGCGACGTATTCAACTGGTTTTCGATGAGCCAATAGTATGGAGGCATAATCGAACCGGGAGAAGTAGATTGAGGGTCGTACATGTGATTGAAATGCCAAGAATCAGGCATTTTTCCACCTTCACGCTGCAAATCAGGTCCTGTACGTTTCGATCCCCACAAGAACGGACGGTCATAGACAAACTCTCCTGCTTTAGAATAATCTCCATAGCGTTCGGTTTCATCTCTAAAAGGTCGTATCATTTGAGAATGACAAACAGCACAGTTTTCACGAATATAAATATCACGTCCTTCTAGCTCTAAAGGCGTATAAGGTTTGACGGCTGCAATAGTAGGTACATTTGAGCGAATCAAAAATGTAGGAACAAACTCAATAAATCCACCAATAAGAATAGCTACCGTACTCCAAAATAAAAGTTGCAATGGACGTTTTTCAATCCACGAATGCCAATGTCCACCCTTTTCTTTTTCTTGAACTTTGATAGCTGGTGCAGATGCTTTTTCTTCTGGAATGAATCTACCTTGTTGTATAGTTCTGAAAATATTATAAATCATAATCAAAACACCAATTATGTAAAGCAATCCACCAAAAGCTCGCATATAATACATTGGTAAAATCTGTGTAACAGTTTCTAAAAATTCATACTTTAAGAAACCAGCAGGTGTAAATTCTTTCCACATCAAACTCTGCGTCCAGCCTGCCCAATAAATCGGGATTGCATAGAATAAAATTCCTAATGTACCAATCCAAAAATGAGTATTTGCTAATTTTGTAGAGAATAATTTTGTACTGAAAAGACGAGGCATTAGCCAATATAACATTCCAAAAGTCAAGAAACCATTCCAACCTAATGCGCCAACATGTACGTGAGCAATTGTCCAGTCTGTATAATGACTAATTGCATTTACATTTTTGAAAGAAAGCATAGGACCTTCAAAAGTAGCCATACCATATGAGGTAAGAGCGACAACAAAAAACTTCAAAACAGGGTTTTCACGTACTTTGTCCCATGCACCACGCAAAGTAAGAAGTCCGTTGAGCATTCCACCCCAAGATGGAGCAATCAGCATCAATGAAAAAACAGTTCCTAACCATTGCGCCCAATCTGGTAAAGCTGTATAAAGCAAGTGATGAGGACCTGCCCAGATATAGATAAAAATCAATGCCCAATAGTGAATAATAGAAAGTCGATAGGAATATACAGGGCGATTAGCAGCCTTTGGAACAAAGTAATACATCAGTCCCAAATACGGAGTAGTCAAGAAAAATGCAACGGCATTGTGTCCGTACCACCATTGAACAAGCGCATCCTGAACGCCTGCATAAAGCGAATAACTCTTGGTAAGTGAAACAGGATATTCCATTGAGTTTACGATATGCAAAACTGCCACCGTAACAAATGTAGCAATGAAAAACCAAATCGCAACGTACAAATGTTGTTCTCTACGTTTGATAATTGTTCCCATCATATTTACACCAAAAACAACCCAAATAAGTGCAATAGCAATATCTAAAGGCCACTCTAATTCTGCGTATTCTTTGGATGTATTATAACCCAAAAATAAGGTAACAGCAGCAAAAACAATGATAAGTTGCCACGCCCAAAAGTGAATTTTACTCAATATATCGCTATACATACGAGCTTTACAAAGTCGTTGAAGGGAGTAATACACACCCATAAAAATCCCATTTCCTACAAACGCAAATATAACAGCGTTGGTATGAACAGCACGAACACGCCCAAAGGTAAAATATTCTGTAAAATTAAACATCGGATGCGCCATCTGAAGAGCAGCCAGTAAACCGACAACCATTCCGATAAGTCCCCAAAAGGTAGTTGCATAAGCAAAGTTTCTGACAATAGTATTATCATAAGAAAAATGCTCTAGTTGTAAGCCTTCCCATTTTTTCTTTATAGGGGGACTTTCCTGTGTAATTTGGTTGGAGGTTTGATTTTCCATAGATTATTTATGTAGGTTGAGATGTAGAATTGTAGATGTATTTCTGATTGATTTTTTTTTAAATTTATGCAGACAAGGTTAAAACCGTATTTTTTATTCTACTTAGTTTCTTCTGCTTCTGTGTCCTGATTTGCTATTTCATTATCATCAAATAAAATTCTGATGCTTGGTGTATAAGTATCTTCGTATTGATTATCTTTTACTGACCAAAAAAAAGCAGCCAAAAAGCCTAAAGCGACAATCAAACTACAAATCACTAAGACAATTAAAACTTGCATATTTTTTGATTATTTGAGTAAAAACCATCAAAAAAAGATTGCTAATGACTTTTTCTGATTTTCTATGCTACAAATTTAAGCTCCTTGATGCTCCAGAAATAGGAGAGGTTTCAGTATGAAATATGACTTTTGACAGGTTTTGGTCTTGAAGCCCCTTAAGGTTCAAACAAAGAAAAACACCTTCCTTTTTTAGAAAGGTGTCTATAAGAAATGATTGAAATTTTATGTTTATTTGTTGCCAAACATTGTACGGCTGTTGCTATAAATAGTCAGAGCTGCTATTACGAGCAGAACACCTACAAAGACAATCAGTCCACAAACAATAAGCATCTGAATTTCTTGCAACGTGATAGTAGCTTTACCTGTTGGAGTTTGAGCAAAAGTAGAAGTAGAAAATAACATTGTTAGCATAAAAAAGAAAACACTAACAATTTTAGAAGATTTTACGAGTAGAGAAACAACTGTATTTTTCATCTTATTATGGGTTTTTGAAATGTATAGTAAAAATGATTTGTTTTGAAATTTAAAATCTAAAAATCATTAGAGTAGATTTTTTTTCTAAGAACTCTTTATTGATTTTCTATACTACAAATTTACGGCACTCAAACAGCCTAAAATAGAAGCTTTTTCAGTATAAAAGATGATTCTTGACAGGTTTTTAATTTAAATACTTCTTTATGAGTTGATTCCATTTTTCTTTATGTATTTTCTTTAGTTCTGTGTCATTTTGAACTAAAAGACTATAGTTTTCCACAAAATCACTCAAAGAACTTATCAGTCTTAAATAATATTTTATTGTTGGCAAAATTCCGTTTACTATAATCTGACAGCCATGTTCTACTTTCATTTTTGCTACTAACCCTTCAATGATATGATTCTCCTCTTGCTTTATCTCATAAGAAAGAATATAATATCTATTTGGATTATACCTTTTAATTTTCTCAATAGCTATTCTAACCATATTTGCATCTATCGGCTTGTCTAATTTTACCTCTACGGCTTCAAAGAGTTGTTTTTTCTTAAAAATTTCAATATCTCCAGCCGTTTTTGAAGTTCTATCAGATGCTGTATGACTTCCCAAAGGAGATAAAGCACAGTCTGAATACCTGCTCATTTCAAAAACTACGTTTTGATAAACAGCAAAAAGAGCTAAAACAGGAAGTTTAGAACCTCCTGCTATTTTGTATTTAAAATAAAAATGTTCGTCTAAAGCTTTGTAAATTTTATCAATGCTAACTTTTTCGACATCTTTCAATGGAGTTATTTTTACAATGGAATCTTTTTGTATTTGAATAGCCTTTGATAATAATAGACGTAAAATATTCCTTGCAGTATTTGGTTTTTTTTCTATAACATCAAGAATATTCAAAAAGGCTTCTTTTACTTTTTTGTTACTGATTTTTCCATTGTAATTTAAAGTATAGGGATAAGGCTGTTCTAACGAACGAGTAAGCCAACCACTTTCAGCCATAGAAGGTAATCCTAATTCTTTCAAAGTAGGTGTAATAAACTGTGTATCTATCGAACGACCAGAAAAACCATCTTTCATTCCTGACTGATGATAACGAATATCTTGTTTTGGTTCAATTAATTTATGAGTAAGCAAAGTAACCAAAACAGTAAATACTCCTTTCTGACTTTTGATATTTTTACTTATAGATTGTATATAATCTTGTGTTTTAGCATCTACATTCTTGATGTCAAGAAGAGAAGAAGAGAGAGTGTAAATCTCCTTCAATTTGTCTTTGTGATTCATTAATTAATAAATTTTGTTCTTTTATACTTTCTGCAATAGCTCTTATAACAGGAATAGCAACAGAATTTCCAATTTGCTTATAACGTTCGCCCGTATTTGGATGCTTTATAAAATTACTATCAAAACCCATTATTCTATAACATTCATTGATAGTTAGTTTTCTGACAGCACCTAATTCTGGAATATAAATAAAAAAACGTCCTGCTGTTTCTTGTGAGGGAATTGTTGGATGTGTTCCATCAATAGAATAGATACGATTTGGTTGTCTGTGAACTCTTGAAAGATGTTCTGTATTTTCTCTTACTCCTTTTTTCCAAATATTCTTGTTACGATACCCTACGAAAAGCAAACCACTAGCTTGTTTTCTTGGTGTATTGATAAGTGTATATTCTGACTTTTCTAAAAATTCAAACTCTCCTTCTGTATCTAAAAAATCTTTTAAAATGACTTTCTTTTTTGTTTTTAACTTAGAGAAATTGAAGTAATGATTTTTTGTAGCAATAATAAAAATTCGCTCTCTATTTTGAGGAAGTCCAAAGTCTTTTGCATTCAAAATTTTATGAGTAACATTATACCCTAAATTATTTAAGGCTTTCAAAATAGTAGTGAAAGTTCTCTTTTTATCATGATGAATAAGATGTTTTACATTTTCCAATACCACTACACTTGGTTGCTTTTCGTCTATAATTTGACAAATATCAAAAAATAAAGTTCCTCTAGTATCCTCAAAGCCTTTCTTTTTACCAGAAATACTAAAAGGCTGACAAGGAAATCCTGCTAATAAAATATCAAAATCAGGAATCTCTTTTGGATTGATTTGGGTAATATCTCCATAAGGTTTCTCTCCAAAATTAGTTGAATACACCTCTTGACATTTCTCGTTTATTTCAGAAGTAAAAACGCATTCAAATCCTGCATCTTCAAAACCTTTTCTAAAACCTCCAATTCCTGCAAATAAATCTATAAATTTGTATTTCATTTTTACTTTACTCTATTTCAAAATTAAATCTATCATAAAATTACAAATTTATTTCTAAACGAACCTCCTACAAACCGTTCAACACCTAGAAAGAAAACAGATCAAGAGCATTGTGATTATATCATTAACTTTTTGGAAGAGAATAAAATATCAAATTCATACTTACAAGACTGGAAAAACATAAAGTTAATATTTTCACCCCAAAAGCTGACAAAATTCATTTTTTAAGGACTTTTTCAGAGGTAGTTTTGTCATTATCTAAAAACTATGAAGTTTAATAGTTATGGCAACAGCAGTAGCATCTCAAGAAACAGCACACAAACAAGCAGAACAAAAACAGAACTGTTTTCATTGTGGAGACAAATGTCCTTCAACTCCTATTTTGTATGACGAAAAAGAATTTTGTTGTACAGGCTGCAAAACCGTATATACTATTCTCTCCCAAAACGGTTTGAAAAGTTATTATGCTCTTGACAAAGCTGGTATCTCTCCTAAATTGAATCAAAACCCAGAACAGTTTGCTTACTTAGATAATGAAGAACTAATAGCACAGTTGGTAGATTTTACTGATGGAAACTTTACTCGTATTACATTTAACCTTCCTCAAATTCATTGTGCATCTTGCATTTGGCTATTAGAAAAACTACCTCACTTATTTGAAGGCGTACAAGACTCCAAAGTAAATTTTTTAAGGCGAGAAGCAAATATTAGTTTTTATACAGATAAAATTTCACTTCGTAAACTTGTCGAATCGCTTTCTTCTTTAGGCTATGCTCCAGACCTTAAATTAGAATCTAAAAACAAGGAAAAAAAGAATAGTCTTCCTCCCAATTTTTTACTGCGTTTGGGTGTAGCTGGTTTTTGTTTTGGAAACTTGATGCTACTTAGTTTTCCAGAATATTTAGGCTTACCAATTGCAGAAGATGAATTTCCTCGTTTTTTTGGCTATCTAAATATCTTGCTTTCTTTGCCTGTTTTGTTTTTTAGTGGTGCAAATTATTTTAAAGATGCTTTTTATGCTCTCCGACATAAAACTCTAAATTTTGATGTACCGATTGCTCTTGGTATTTCGGCTCTTTTTGGACGAAGTGTGTATGAAATTTTGAGCCATACGGGAGCAGGATATTCAGATTCTTTGGCTGCTCTTATTTTTTTACTTTTAATAGGACAATGGTTTCAACGCCGAACTTTTGATAGCATTTCTTTTGAAAGAGATTATCAATCTTATTTTCCTTTGGCTGCTCTTTTAGAAACACAAGAAAACAATCAGAAAGTTATAAAGTCTATTTCTTTATCTGATTTGAAAATAGAAGATATTGTTATTGTAAAAAATGGGCAACTTATTCCAGCAGACGGAGAACTTTTGGAAGGAAAAGCACAGATAGATTACAGTTTTGTAAGTGGAGAAACCAAACCCATAGAAGCAAAAAAAGGAGAACGACTTTATGCTGGAGGAAGACAATGGGGTGAGCCTCTACGTATAAAATTACTCAAAACAGTTTCACAAAGCTATTTGATGCAACTTTGGAACAATGAAGCTTTTGATAAAGACAACAATCATTTGCTCAAAAACATAACACAACGTTGGGGTAGAAACTTTACAGTTTTTGTGCTTTTGGTGGCTTTTTCAAGTGCTGTTTACTGGCTTTTTATAGCAGGTTGGCAGGAGGCAATTAATGTCTTTACTTCGGTTTTGATTGTGGCTTGTCCCTGTGCCTTGGCTCTCAATGCGCCTTTTGCCTTTGGAAATGCCAGACAAATATTAGCAAAGCATCTTTTTTTCTTAAAAAATACAGATGCAATTGAAGGCTTAGCAACAAAAAATGCTCATTTGGTTTTTGATAAAACGGGAACGCTTACTACCTCTACACCGAAAGCAGTTTGGGTAAGTTGGAATAATAAAAAAGCAGAGTTAGAAGTAACAGAAAAGCAAATTTTGGCTGCTCTTTCTTCGGCATCGCTTCACCCTATCAGTAAAGCTATTTATGAATCTGTTTATGAAGTTGGTGAGGGAATAATTTATGATTTTGAAGAAAAAATAGGTTTCGGAATACAAGGAAAAACAAAAGAAAAAGGTAAAGAACAACTTTGGAAAATTGGAAATGCTGACTTTGTAAATTACAAAACAAAAATTGAGAATAGCCAAACATCTAAAGTTTTTATTAGTAAAAATGGAATTATAAAAGGTTATTTTAGGCTTTCTAATCCTCTTAGAAATGGCACTTTCAAACTCTTAGAACAGCTTAAAGCAAAAAAAGTCCAACTCTCTTTACTTTCAGGAGACAATGAATCTGAAAAATCTCGTTTTATAAACATTTTTGGAGAACAACATTTGCATTTCAATCAAAAACCAATTGACAAACTTAGCTTTCTCAAAAAACTTACTTCTAAGAAAACAGAATCTATTTTTATGATTGGAGATGGATTGAACGATGCAGGAGCATTAAAACAATCTGATTTTGGCATTGCGATAAGTGAACATCAAGAACAATTTTCTCCAGCCTGTGATGCTATTTTGAGAGCCGAAGCATTACCAAAGTTAGCTAAGTTCATGAAATACGCTCGTCAGACAATAAATGTGGTGCGTTTGGGACTTTGTATTTCTCTTTGTTATAATTTAGTCGGACTTAGCTTTGCTGTGAGTGGTACGCTTTCACCTTTGGTAGCTGCTATCTTGATGCCTCTTTCTTCGGTAAGTGTAGTCGGATTGGGCATATTTATGACGTGGTTTTTGGGAAAGAGACTTTGAGAAAAAATTGGCTCTCTGACAATATTTGCATTATCTCGTTGAAGAAACGTCAACAACGGCAGATAATATTTTTCGCATACAAAACAATCATACACTAATATTACTGATTAAAAAAAATAATTTCTTGAAGATATACTAATAAACATCTGTTTTTAAAACTCAATTAGGACAAAGTATAACTTTTATAGTAGAAAGCCGTTTTGAAATAAGTTTTCCGATTTACATAAAATAAGTATAGTTTTGTAACGCATAACATTCTATACAACTATCATTTTTTAATTCCTTACGGCAAAATCTATGGCACTTCTATTTTTTTACGCTGCTATTTCCATTTTTTTCTCTTTTATGTGTTCTATTTTGGAGGCTGTCCTTTTGAGTATTACACCTACTTTTATTAATGTTAAGAAAAAAGAGGGCAAACCTTATGCAGATACCTTAGAAAATCTCAAAAAAGATGTTGATAAGCCCCTCATTGCTATTCTTACTCTTAATACGATTGCACATACCGTAGGAGCAATACTTGTAGGTGTACAGGCAGAGAGTTTGCCCTTCGAAATTAATATTTTAGGTATTAATATTGTCGGAATTGTATCGACGATAATGACATTTCTGATTTTGGTAGTTTCTGAAATCATTCCCAAAACGATAGGCGCAACGTATTGGAAACAACTCGCTAACTTTACGTCTACTGCTCTTATTGTTATGATAGCTCCATTAAAATATACTGGCATTTTGTGGCTTTTGCAACTAACAACAAAAGTAATCGGAGGGGCGGGGCATCACGGTTCAGTGCTTAGTAGAGAAGATTTTTCAGCAATGACAGATATTGCAGAGAAAGAAGGAGTATTTGCAGAATCTGAGTCTAAAGTGATTAGAAACCTGCTCAACTTCAAAAAAATTCATACAAAAGATATTATGACTCCTCGTTCAGTAATAAAAATGGCAGCCGAAAAACAAACCATCAAAGAGTTTTTTGAAGCAAACCAAAATTTACGTTTTTCAAGGATTCCAGTATATCAAGCCAACTCAGATAATATCACAGGACAAGTTTTGAAAGATGATATTTTTAAGGAAATGGCAAATGGAAACGGAGAGAAAACACTTGCTGATATAAAAAGAGAAATTTTCTTTACCCAAAGAGACCGAAATATTCCAGATTTGTTTGACCAACTTATCGAAACCAAAAATCATTTGGCTATTGTGGTAGATGAATATGGTTCTGTAAGTGGACTGGTAACGATGGAAGATGTTATTGAAACGCTTTTAGGATTAGAAATTGTAGATGAGAGCGATACAGAGTATGATATGCAAGAGTTAGCTAGGAAAAATTGGGAAAAACGAGCAAGGCGTTTGGGACTCATTGAGAAGGAAGACGAAAAGAAAGAAGAGATTAAACCAGCCAAAGATGAATAAAATTTGTGAGTTGTTGGTGTCACTATGCTAAAATGCCAACGGTGGCAGGAGATACAAGTAAAAGAATCATATAAAACACTTTTATCAAACAATTCGCTCAAACAAATGACTTTGTAAACTATAAGAATATGAATTGTATTAATATAAAATAATGTCTTTTTCGAATACTATTCTATTCAAATTAATTATAAAAAAATAGAGCAAGATGAAATTTTTTAGCAATGCCTTTTTAGTTTTTAGTTTTTGTATAATTATCAATTTTTTCTTGTCGTCTTGTACCGACCCAAACGCCATAACTCAAAATGAATTTGATATGAAAGCGTGGAAAATGGACAGAAATGGATGTGAAAATGTACGTACAAAAATGTTAGAGAACTTGGAAACCATCAAACCCAAATTAGAGGGTTTAGATGAAATAGATTTGAGAAAAATATTAGGAAAACCTGATTTTGCAGAACTTTACAGTCGTAATCAAAAGTTTTATACCTATTATATTGATGCTTCTGAAGAATGTGATAACTCAAACTCTGAAAAGGTAAAAAACGGAGAACGCAGACTTGTTCAGATTCGTTTTGATGCTATTAATGCTGTAAATGAGATTGTGGTAATTAGAGAAGAGCGAAATAAAAAATAAGACTTTCACAAAATAATAATGTTGCAAAATTTTGTTCTTTGAAAACACTTTTTTTCATAACGTAGGGTTTGCAAACTCTACGTTATGGAAAAACGAAATAATATTTTATTTAAAAGTTAATTTGCGAAAATTCTAAAAACTATCCCTTCTTATTCGCAAGTTGTCCACAAGCTGCATCAATATCTTTTCCTCGGCTTCTTCTAACAGTTGTTCTGACACCTCTTTTGATAAGATAACCAGCAAATTTTTCTATTCGGTCTTCTGTTGGCTTTTTGTATTCTGCTTCTTCTATTGGATTGTATTCAATGATATTTACTCTACAAGGAACGTGTTTGCAAAAACGATATAGCTCATCAGCATCTTTCAATGAATCATTGAAATCATCAAATAAAATATATTCATACGTAATTCTATTCCCTGTTTTATCATAAAAATACTTTAAGGCTTCTGCCAAAACCTCCAAAGAATTACTCTCATTAATATCCATAATTTCGTTGCGCTTTTCGTCATTTGCTGCGTGAAGTGATAAAGCCAAATTAAATTTCACATTATCATCAGCCAACATTTTGATAAACTTTGCAATACCTGCCGTCGAAACGGTAATGCGTTTTGGAGACATACCCAGTCCATCTGGAGAAGTCAGCCTATCAATTGATTGCAAGACATTTTTATAATTCATCAAAGGCTCACCCATTCCCATATAAACAATATTTGAAAGTGGCTGTCCATAATTTTCTTCTGCCTGACGAGAAATAGCTACTACTTGGTCATAAATTTCGGCTGCTTCTATATTTCGCTTCTTGCCCATATAACCTGTCGCACAAAACTTACAAGAAAGCGAACAACCCACCTGTGAAGAAATACAAGCTGTCATTCTATCGGTTGTGGGAATCAAAACTCCCTCTACAATCTTTCCATCATAAAGCCTAAATGAAGATTTTATTGTTCTGTCATTACTTTTCTGTTCTTCTGAAATAGTAAGTGAGTTTATAGCAAAGTTCTCCTTTAGGGTTTCTCTTAGTTTTTGAGAAAGGTTAGTCATTTCTTCAAACGAAGTTGCTGATTTTTCCCACAACCATTGCCAAACCTGTTTTGCTCTAAATTTTGGTTCTCCTAATCTTTTTAGTTCTTCTGATATTTCTTCTAACGTCAGTTTTCGAATATCTGTCTTTTTATTCTCTATTTCTTTTAAAGATAATTTTATGGTAGGCGTACTCATAGCTTAGTTTTATTCTTGTTTATTTTTTTACAAAAATACGAAATCTATTTGAGGAAACTCAATAAAGCAAAAATTGAGCTACACCGTTGTTGGGCTTAGTTGGCAACTAAGACCTATCAGTTATATAAATCTGTAGATTTATGTGGTCAAGTAATTACAAAAATACCTACTTAACTTGCAAGTCTAAGACCTTATCCTGTCCCATAAACTTTTCAATTTTGGCTATTGTTTTGTATTGATTTTATTTATTTACTATTCTTACCTTCATTTTATGTTATATCAACCTTTGGAACATTGGAGCGAACGAGAATTTATGGATTGTGGTGTTGAAGACTTACGAGAAGCGAAAAGTATTTCGAAGATGGCAGATAAATTATTAGCTACTCCAGAAAACTCTTTCAGTAGTAGCGTAGGTAATAGTCTACGAAAAGCAGCTTGGCGTATTTTTTCAAAGGAAGAAGTAGATATTAGCTACGGACATTATCGTCAATCTTCTCTTCGTTGTTCCTCTGAATCTATGGTTTTGGTTCACCAGGATACAACAGATTTGAATTTTGGAGGTCATTTGGCTAGTGAAGGTTTAGGTGACTTAGGAGGTAGTACTGGCAAGCCTATTCTAGGTCTTTGTGTTCATAGTGCTTTAGTTACTACGGAAGCAGGTATTCCTTTGGGTTTGATTTCACAAAAGATATGGGCGCCTACAGTGGGCAGTAAAGAAAAAAAAGTAATTCCTCACCTTCCAATAGAAGAAAAAGAAAGTTATCGTTGGTTAGAGGCTCTACAAGATATTAGCCATCGTTTAAAAGATGTTTCTAAGGTAATTGTAGTTTCTGATAGAGAGAGTGATTTTTATGAATATATTGATGCTACTCGTGGTAGAAATGTGGAGTTGTTATTTAGAGTGCATCATTTACGTCGTAGAGTATATGCAAATGGAGAGAAGATAGCTTTAGGGCAAGTTAGTTTTTCATCATTATCAGAGATAGATGTTTTTCTACCTAAGAGCAAAACTAGAGAAGCTAGAAAAGCTCGTCTTACAATAAGCTGGGGAGATATTATTTGCCCACCTTCGCAAAGGAAAAAGGGATCAGAACATCATTTATCTCTTATTATAGCTAAAGAAATGCACCCTCCCAAAGATCAAGAGGCAGTAGAATGGTATCTACTAACCACTCAAAAAATAGTTACCCTTCAACAGGCACTTCTTTGTATAGAACACTACAAAAAACGTTGGACTATTGAGCGTTGGCATTATGTGCTTAAACAGGGTTTACGAATAGAAAAACTACAGTTTGATACATTTACTTCACTATCTAATGCTATCAGCTTACTCTCCATTGTAGCTTGGCAACTTTATTTGCTCAAAAAACTGGCAGAAGACTATGAAGATATTTCTGCTGATCAAGTATTGACAAAGATACAACTAGAGGTGTTAGGAAAACAAAGTCAGAAAAAAATACGCTACCTTCAAGAGGCTTTGATACGCATCGCTGTGTTAGGTGGATTTACACCATCTAAAAAACAACCTCTACCTGGCGAAATGACAATATGGAAAGGGTATAAGATGCTTAGTTTAATAGTTCAAGGCTATAAACTGGCTAACCCAAAAAAATATGGGACAGGATAAGGTCTTAGACTTGCTGAACTGATAAATCGTAGTCAATAGACAACGCTTAACAGCTACTATTTTTTTGGAACACTACGTGCAACGGGGGGGCTCCATCACTGTCTGACTTATATTTTTTGAAGCTAGGGTAGTTTTCATAAAATTTATCTTCTAATGTTACCCCTGCTACCCTTTCATAGAACATTAAATCAAGGCAAGCTGTTTGACCTGTCCACCTATTTATAATAATTGGTTGTACACCTACTAGACGGTTTTTTGGATTTCGTACAGAATCCTCTGTATTATATGAAAATGACCATCCAAAAGAGTGTTCCTTAAGGGAATGACTTATTATTTTTTGTTTATAATTCCTGCTTAGACCTTCTAAATATTTAGCTTGTATAAGCTTTGCGTCTGTTAATTCAATCATGTTTTAATCATTTAATTTTTACCTACTTTTGAGTATTCTATTACATAACCAGCATTTTTAATCATTTGATCAAGACTGTCAAAAATATATTCTACAGCTTTTCCATCTGGTGTTGTTGCTTGAGGATCTATAAATCTAATCACATCATCCTTGTCTTTGAGAACTAAAAATATATGACCTATTTCACTATCTACTTCTTTCCCATTCTTTATTATAGGTCTATATATAGAAACAACACCTACACTGTTTGGTTTCAGTTTATTCATATAGGTTACAACATTGATAAGTGCCTCAGATCTTTGGAACTTATGTATACCCCATTTTATCATTCGTTTTTGTAAATCGAATTGTGTTTCTACTAAACCTCCTATTTCTTGTTGGTGTTCTCATTTTAAAAAGTAAAAGAAAGCTGTTGCCCTTTTCTTTAGTTTCGGCTTGCCGTTACGATGACCAACAACAAACATACCTCACAAATCTACTAACTTCCCACAAAACCAAAAAACCCAAATCAAAAAAATAGATTTCATTCAAAACCCTCTGCTGTGTCTCGGCTGTCTAAAAATGGCTCTCGCTTGGCTCTGCCGAGTGAGCAATATGTATTCGGCTTGTAGCCGTGCATTTCAAATATACTATTATTTTCAATTATTTCCGTTCATTTTTTTTGTTTGACCATTGGAAAACTACGACGAACAGAGGTAACACCAAATACGAAAACCACGGCTAGAAGCCGAATACATAGCTACGCATTCGGATGACCCGAGCGAGGGCTGGGTGAGCTGGTTCTGTAGTCCATAGCTTGAGTTACAAATATATAAAATAAAAAAAACCAAGCTAACAACATAACTACAAAGAAACTCCAATCAGTATAATTATTTTTAACTGTTTCTGGTCTTCCTACTTTATAAGATATCTCTATACTATCTCCAATCTTAAAAAACTTTTGAGCAACTACATCTACATTTACTTTATGAGTATACTCCTTCCCTTCATACAGATGTTTTACTTTAAGATGTTGAGTCTTAACATAGCTAGAATCTTCACTGTTAGCTTTACCTTGATATATGACTAAAGCTTTTTCAACTTTTAAGTCAAAAATTAAAGAATATATGGGTTCAGTATTGATTAAGGCAACACCTATGAGAAGCATTCCAATTGAAGAAAATAATAAAAAAGAAACTTGTTTGTTCATTACTCTATTGAATCATTTGAATTAAATTGTGCGTTCTTGTTAGTCTTCCAAAAACCCCAAAGCATTATAAAGAAGCCGTTGTTGGTCTTTAGTTTCGGCTTGCCGTTACGATGACCAACAACAAACATACCTCACAAATCTACTAACTTCCCACAAAATCAAAAAAATAGATTTCATTCAAAACCCTCTGCTGTGTCTCGGCTGTCCAAAAATGGCTCTCGCTTGGCTCTGCCGAGTGAGCAATATGTATTCGGCTTGTAGCCGTGCATTTCAAATATACTATTATTTTTAATTATTTCCGTTCATTTTTTTTATTTGACCATTGGAAAACTACGACGAACGGAGAAATTTTAAAAAAAGCAGTTAGCTACATTAATTATATTTTTTGCAATAAAAACTTGTTTTATTATCAAAAACTCAAAATTGCACCTTTTATCAATGAAAATTTGATAAACAACGTATTAATTTTAGAAAAGTAATAATTTTTAAAAAAACTAACATTGTAAATTATTTGTGAATTTTTTGTTAAAAATTTGGAAATGAAAAATTAACTTCCTTAATTTGTTTAATAGTTAAACAAGATAACTATTTTTTATACTTAGAGAAAAGAACAATAATGAATAATAAATTACACTTTTTAAATAAAAAATTGCAATTAATCATCAATACAGCTAAAAATAGAATTTAGCTTTTTATTTTTCTAAATAGTATGCAAACATACTATAAAGTTAATTCACTTTATTACCCCCCCCCCTAACACATATTCACAAACTATGAAACTAATAAAATTAAACTTATCTTACATTGTATTTCTCTTAGTGATTGCAATCGGATTCACTTCTTGTCAAGAAGATGATATTTTAGAACACGCTCAAAAGAAAAGTGAGCAAATAGAAGAAAACAGTGACCCTGCTATTTCTAGCACTTCTAAAAAGGGTAAATCAAATCAAGAAACACATACAGCTTCTAGCACAGTACGTGTTTTAGTTAATGGAAATCCACTTACTTGGCCTAATAATAGAGCTAACCCAGTTAATGTAAATGGGCGTGTAATGGTTCATATGAACACTATTTTTACACGTTTGGGTTATTCTGTTCAATGGATACAAAATGACCCAAATCGTGGAAATTTATCTAGTGTAGTAGCAACTAAACCTGGTAGAACTATTCAAATTTGGGTAGGCGATACGTGGGCAAAAGTAAATGGAAGCTGGAAACAAGCTGCTGTTGCTCCTTATAATAACAATGGTTACGTAATGGTACACTCTCGTTTTGTAGCTGAAAATTCAGGTTCACGTACAGATTGGGATCAACAAACCACTTCTGTTCAGATTTACTACTATGACGAGCCTGATTATGGTTTTTATTTCTTTGGATCACAGCCAGGTAGTAACCCAACTGCTGATGCTGTAGGATGTCAGAAGTTTGTACCTGGAGTAGCCAATCCTTTCTTTGACCCAACTAAGCCAACTATTATCTACGTGCATGGAAATGCTCCAAATGCTGTACAGAGCCAAAGTAGAGAAGATTTTTTATTAGACGAAGGAGGGCTTAACGTTCAGAGTCATAATATTTGGAAAGCACAAGGTTGGAACGTAGCTATTTTCTATTGGATTCAGTTTGCAGACGAAGGCAATAATATTCCCCCATATAAAGTAGAAAAGAAAATTTATACAGCTAACTCAGAAGTGGGTATGCGCTGGAAGGGTTCTAATGGAAATATGTACGTAAGTCAAGCTATTCAACGTCCAGTGAAAGACTTGTTCGCAGAAGAGTATCGTAAAATCTTTACAAGTAGTTATTCGGGTGCAGAAATTCGTGTTGTGGGTAACTCTCTTGGAGGTAACCTTACTATGGCAGGTTTATTAGAAGTATATCGTAGAAATTCTCCTCGTTTGCCTTCTCGTATTACACTTATGGATCCATTTTGGACGGCTATTCAAAGTACAGGCTCTCCACAAAACTCTTGGTATATTAGTGGTTTTGATGAAAATGTAACTAATTCTGCTGACTATGGTGGTCTTTCTGCTGAGATTTATGCAGCAAGAGGAACAGCAATTGAATATTTCCGTACAAGTCTTTTAGGGGCAAATGGTCTTTCTGCTCGTGCAGGTCGTGCTTCGGCAGTTTGCCACTTTGGTATAGACTTTTTGGGAAGCAACCCTACCAATCAAGTACGAAAGCATACGATTCCTGTTCGTCAGTATTTCCATTCTCGTGGCGTTGCTGCTCCTTTAGAAGTTTCTCGTCCTAACATACTCACATCTTGGAGTCCAACAGGAAACCAAGCTATGTCGGCAGCTACTCCAAACTCTAGAATCAGACAAATGATGGTACCAAATACACATTGGAATCAATTAGGTGGAAATGATGGTGGTAGAGGTACTGCAACTATGGCAGATGATAGATATCACACAAGACTAGGTCTTTGGTAAAATATTAAAGAGCAAAACGTCTTTAATTGTCTAAGGAGTAATTTTTATTCCATCAATTAAAGACCGTGTTTTGGTAGTAAAATAGTATTGAAAGAGGTTATCTTAATTTTAGGATAACCTCTTTTTTTCGATTATAAACTTTCAATCATCATTAATCGCTCATAAATTTTATAATTCTCTTCATCAAAACAAACAAAAACTATTTCTTCTAAAATAGAACTGTTACTTTGTTTTACAAATTCATTTACTGTATTTAATGCAATTTCGGCTGCTTCTTCTTTTGGAAACTTATAAACTCCTGTGCTGATGTTTGGAAATGAAATCGATTTAGTTTCTAATTCTTGAGTAATTTCTAAAGAGTTTTTATAGCAATTAGCTAAAAGCTCTCTTTCTCCGTGTTCGCCATCTTGCCAAACCGAACCTACTGTATGAATGACATACTTGGCTGGTAGGTTTCCTGCTGTTGTATAAACGGCTTCTCCTGTCTTGCAACCTCCTTGTTTGTTACGTATTTTAATACATTCCTCCAAGATTTCTTTTCCTCCTGCCCTGTGAATTGCTCCATCTACTCCACCACCTCCCAAAAGTGATGTGTTGGCAGCGTTTACGATAGCACCAACAGGTATTTTAGTAATATCTCCTCTTTTTAATGAAAGTTTAATTGACATGTAATTTTAGATTAAAATTTAAAATTTTCTGTACTTTTTTGATATTTTTTTGTCAGAATTAGTATAAAGTCAGAAATAATGATTATGTTTGAGACATCATAAGGAAAACAAATACAATTTCAAGAAAATTGTTTTGAAGAGATAATAAGAAAATCAGTTAAAAGCAGTTTTTATTTCTTTCTATATAAGATAAGAGTATATTTTTGATACTATTTTTAGAGAAAAAACAAAAACTAAAAACTATTTTTTTAACTTCTACTTTTTTCACAACAACTACTTTTTGCCCTTTTTACTCTTGTAGTAAGAAG
Organism: Bernardetia sp. ABR2-2B; assembly: GCF_037126435.1. Classification (GTDB taxonomy): domain Bacteria; phylum Bacteroidota; class Bacteroidia; order Cytophagales; family Bernardetiaceae; genus Bernardetia. Next base: position 1,950,700 of record NZ_CP147020.1, read on the forward strand.
GGTTTTTTGTTGTCATTACTTTTTACAACTGATTCATACCTTCGTTTTTAAATCAGTTTTTAACATAAATTTTTCTAATTCCGAATGATAATTTGTACATTGAGGTAAATATTAGAAAATTTGAATGGAAAAAAACACAGGCTTCTATTTCTTGTTTTTATCATTTTTCTATATTTTAAAGTTCATTTTATCACTAAATTTTACCTTATATTATGCACATGCAAAAATTTCGTATCTCTTTATTTGCACTATTACTTAGTTCTTTGTTCCTTTTTAGTTGTGGAGGAAAGAAAAAAACAAACACAGAAACTACTACAACCACAACTACAAAAACTGATAATAGCTCAACAGCTACTGAAACGATGCCTGAAGAAGTAGAGGGTGGCGCACTCAACAAATTCTTTCCTAAAGAAGAAGGAGCTTACAAAGTTACCTACAATCAAGAAAAAGATGGTTTCGTACAGGCAAGTTTAGAGCAAGACGGAAAAGAAGTAGCGACACTTGCTGTAAGTGATTTGAGTACCAACTTAGATACAAAAGCTAAATATGAAAAATCTACAATGAAAGTGGCTAACTATCCAGCACTCAAAAAAGGTTCGAAGGGACATACTATCTTAGTAGGAGACCGTTATCAAGTCAGTATTCGCTCTAAAGACGATAGTTTTGATGAAAAAATGCGTATGGCATGGTTCGAAAAGTTTGACCTTTCGGGACTTTCTAAACTCAAATAAACTTTTTTTGATTAAAAATTGAATAACCTACTACTTTTTGGAAAGAAAAGATATTTATTTTAGTTATTCCTTTTATTTTCAATTCTAAAATCTAATTTCTAAAATCTAAATTTTAAACTATATGTTTTTTGGTTCTGATGACAAACCTGTTTCTATTGTAGAAGCCGTTAATGAATTACCTGAATCGGGTGTTACTATTTATGCTTTGAAAGCATTGGACTTTGTAGTGCCTGGAGAGTGGAATAATCCGACTGACTTTGATACGTTGATGCGTGAGGTTACAGGAGAAGATGATGATGATTTTTTACAAGAAATCAAAGAAAAAGCAATTGAGCTTTATAATGATGATACGCAAGGCTACCAAACAGCTATCAAGATTTTTAAAATGGTTGATACAGCTGATACAGCTCTTGGTGCAGCAGCAATGGCTGATAAACTAGCTGATAGTTTTAGTATGCTTTCTTTCATGAAAGACCTTACTCCGAAAGCTGATACTGTTCAGAGTATTGATTTAGCTATCAAAATTACGGCAGAACTCTTAGCTTTTACAAAAATAAATGGAATTCCGGGAGACAGTTTTGGAGATTTTGTAGCTGCTTTAGGAAATTATGCAGGAGAAAGCAAAATGCGTATGGCAGGAATTGTAGCCTTTGATGGTGTGCTTCCTTTAGGTCCTGATTTTGCTGAACTCGTAATGGATAAGCTTCAATCTATAAGTGTTGATACGATAGAAGACAACAGCGTCTTTAAGAAAGTATCAAGTTATATTCCAGGAAATGCCGTAACAGAAAAGCTAGATTTTATCAAACAATCATTCAGCCATACAAAAGGTTGGATGAGTAATTTCCAAGCTGAAAATAATATAAATTCAGAAAAAATTATTGCTAGTCTTTCAGAGTATATTTCTTTAGCTGATACAAAACTAGATTATGTAGCTGCTTTCTTAGATGCATCGACAAACTATTTTGAGCATACAGGAACACAGACTGTCGCTAGTCGTTTGATTGAACGTGCTGTTAATGAAGTTTAAGACTTAAAAAAAGTCAATCCTAAAAATCCATTTTTAAATAATTAGAAATGGATTTTTTTCTGCATTTTTGATAAAAAAATTCTGTTTATCTATGTATCAAAAACATATCAAAATACTAGAAAAGCCACAAGGAAAAAGGTTTGCTATTGGCGATATTCATGGTTGTAGCAAAACGTTTAAAGCATTAGTAGAAGATAAAATACAACTTACAAAGAGTGATAATTTGTTTCTTTTGGGAGATTATATAGACAAAGGTTCTGACAGCACAGGAGTAATTGATTATATTTTTTATCTTCAAGAAAATGGCTACCAAGTTTTTCCATTACTCGGTAACCACGAACTGAACCTTTTAGAAGCTAGTCAGCAATACAACGAACGTACCTTTAAGCATTTTTTGAGAATGAATAAAAACAAAGACATTGTAGATGAGCAAATGAAAATCAAACCAAAGTATTTAGAGTTTTTCAATTCTCTACCTTATTATTATGAACTAGAAGATTATCATTTAGTACATGCAGGTTTTGATTTTCGTAATCCAAATCCTTTTCAAAACCATAATGCAATGCTTTACATCAGGCGTTTTGAAGTAAAAAAAGAACTATTGAAAGGAAAGAAAATTGTACACGGTCATCAACCAACCAACCTCAAAGCTATTCAAAAAAGTATAGCTAATAATGCATCTGTAATTCCTTTAGACAATGGCTGTACCTATACAAAACCTCATAAGATATTTGATTACAATCAGCTTGGCAATCTTTGTTGTCTAAATTTGGATAGTTTAGAACTAATTATACAGGAGAATATTGAAAAATAGTGTGCTTTAGTGCAAGATTTCATCTTGTACTTACTCTTTCATCAACATAACGATGACAAGATGATAGATACAAGGAGAAGCTTATGATATGATATAATAAATTTCTACGCCATTGGTGGTCTTTATTTTCGGTTTGCTGTTATGATGACCAGTAACAAACAGATATAAGTGTATGTATAAATCTACGCCTTTTTAATATGAAATAAGAAGACCATAGCTAAGTATTTTTATCTACTCAAAAAATAATCTCTAAACTTCTCAAATTCTTCTAGTTCTTGTTTTACAAATCTTGTAAAAAGCTTTTCTCCTACTTGTTCTTTGAGAGCAGAAATACCTGTATCTATTAAACGGATTCCTTTTTGAGTGAGTAAAATATTATCAAAAGGCTGCCCTCCGATATTGGATGGTCGTAATAAATCTCTATGTACAAAACCAGCTTTATGAAGCCCTATTAGTTCATCTTCAAAGACCTCTGACCAAAGAATACGTCTTTCCTGCTCATAAGCACGAAAATCCATTGGATAAACTCGTTCCATCACTAACATTTCTGTTTCTTCGTTTAACTCATCCAAACGAATGAATTTTACAACTAAATCATTTACAGCATTGGAAAACTTCATTTTTTGAGCTTCTGAGCCAATATCTGAACGAGTATCGCCACTAAAAATTTTTCCCACTTCTGTTTCAGAAATAGCAATAACAGTATTATTTGCACCAGAAGAAAGTGTACGAGGATAACGTTTTTTCATAATATATTTCCAGTTAGAAAAGTCTTTACATTTTTACACAAAAATCTCTTTCGGATATTCCACATCTACCAAAAAAAGCCCCTCCGAAGGAACAGAAAAACCTGCTGATTTTCTATTTTTATCTAAGATAATTTTTTCAAAATCTTCAATTTCTATTTGTCTTTCTCCTACTAAAAAAAGAGAACCCACCACGGCACGGACCATTCCTCTCAAAAAACGATTTGCTGAAATCGTAAAACGCCAATAATCTGCTTGACTTCCTTTTTCTTTTGTCCAAATAGCCTTACTTATATCACACTCAAAATGATTGACTTGTGTTTTTACTCTACTGAAAGATTCAAAGTTTTTGTGTTTTAATAAAAATTTTGCTGCTTCATTCATTCTATCAAAACTGTTTTCATCCAAATCTCTTTTTTTTCTGTGAAAATAAGCGTGATTTGTCAAGAATGGATTCTTTTCAAGAACTACATGATAATGATAAGTACGCAAGAAAGCATCATAACGAGCATGTGCCGTTTCCAAGACAGGCAAAATATTGGTAATGGCAATTTGAGGAGGTAAAAAACTATTCATTCTATACTTCAAATTCTCTGTATCTATTTTATTATCTGTATCAAAATGAGCAAACTGTTTTTTGCAATGAACCCCTGTATCTGTTCTGCCACTTCCCATAATAGGAGTTTCCTTCCTCAAAATTTTAGACAAACCATCTTCAACGATGGCTTGAATAGTTTTGGGAGTGTTTTTTTGAGCTTGCCAGCCGTGATAGTTTGTGCCTTCATAAGCGACTTCTAAAAAATAACGCATATTCTTTCAGTTATCAATTCTGTTTTACTTTTTTCCAATTGAGACTTATAGTATCCATTTTTCCTCTATTTTCTAGGTATTCATCTGCTATATATTCTTCTATGTAACCACATTCAATACAAGCATACAAATCAAACCTTATCTGACCAAATGTTGAAATATATATCAGATTTCGTTCACTTCTAGTGGTTCGTTCATAATAAACTTCAGTTGAATTACATTTCGGGCAAATACCTGTCTTTTTCATAGAGATTAAGAATTGACTAAAAAATTATCTTTCAAAATGGGTACATTATCAAATTTATCCATTTCCAGACAAAACTCCATATCTTTTTCTACCCCCTTTTCCTCTAATCTTTTGTAATGAGAAGAATGCTTTAATATTTTCAATAGGTTTTTCTTAACAGAAGTATAAGAGTGAGAAGCAAAAAGAGTCTCGTCGCCTTCCCACCAAAAATCATTTTTGAGTTTTAGAGCTAATGCCCCAGCAAATAAAGAATCTTCTGCGTTGAAACGTCCTTTCCAACCTGCACAAACAATGACAATGTCTTTATTTTGAGTTTTGAGATAATTAGTTACTGCTTTTAGATTAGAAAATGCTCCAATAATAACTTGTTCGGCTGTATTTTTTACGGCTTCAATGGCTTGTGTGCCATTAGTCGTTGTCATTACTATTTTCTGACTTTCTTGTTCCATGTGTTCGAAGGGAGAGTTTCCAATATCAAATCCCTCTACTTTTTCTCCGTTGCGTTCACCTGCTGTTATGTAGCCTTCTGATTTATAGTGTAAAGCATCGGCAACATTTGCCACAGGAATAATATGTTCTACACCGTTTGCTAGACCTGCTACCATTGTAGAAGTTGCTCTAAAAATATCTACTATAACAGCAATTTTCCCTGTTAAGTCTATAAAAGAAACTGCATCAGGAGTAAGACAAATTTCTAGTGTTGGTTTTGTATTTTGCTTCATTAAATGATTTTAACTACTTAGTTTTTTTAAAGAAAAAAAATAGGGAACAACTTATTAGATAATTATTCCCTATTTACAATATTGTTGGTTACAAAGGTAATTGATTTACCTCAATCTCTCAATAACCATTTCAAGAGTTTCAGCAAAGGTATCAATTTCTTCTTTTGTATTGTAGAGTGCAAATGAAGCACGAGCCGTTCCTTCCAAGTTCATTCGTTTCATTAAAGGCTGCGTACAATGATGACCTGTTCGGATAGCAATTCCGTTTGCATCAAGCATCAGACCCATATCGTAATGATGAACGCCATCTACAATAAATGAAATTACACTTGCTTTTTCTTTGGCTGTACCGATTATTTTTAGTCCTTTTATGGCAGAAAGTTGTTTTGTTCCATAATCCAAAAGCATTTGTTCGTGGGCAATAATATCACTTTTGGTAAGATTGTTTACAAACTCAAACGCCAAGCGCAAAGCAACTGTATCAGCAATATTTGGCGTTCCTGCTTCAAATTTGTAAGGCAAAACATTATACGTAGAAACATCAAAAGAAACATCTTTTATCATCTCTCCTCCTCCCATATAAGGTGGCATTGCTTCCAAAAGTTCTTTTTTTCCATACAAAAGACCAATTCCTGTTGGTGCATACACTTTATGACCAGAAAGTGCATAAAAATCCACATCCAAATCTTGTACATCGATTTCTAAATGTGGACTAGCTTGTGCGCCATCAACGACTACTTTTGCACCTACTTCGTGAGCTTTTTGAACAATTTCTTTTATTGGATTAATTGTACCTAGCGCATTCGAAACGTGAACAACAGCAACAATTTTTGTTTTTTCTGAAAGAAGATTTTTATAGCCTTCCATATCCAATTCGCCATTATCAAAAACAGGAATTACTTTTATTTTTGCGCCTGTTTGAGAAGCTACAATCTGCCAAGGAACAATATTAGAATGATGTTCTAAGCTAGAAATAATAATTTCATCGCCTTCTTTCAAAACCATTCTACCATACGATTGAGCCACTAAGTTTATGCTTTCAGTAGTTCCACGAGTAAAAATAACTTGTTCTTCAGAAGGAGAGTTGATAAACTTTTGAGCTGCTTTTCGTGTCTGCTCAAAGGCATCTGTTGCACGTTCGGCAAGTGTGTGCGCCCCACGATGAACATTCGAATTAATTTTTAAGTAATAATTTGAAAGCGCATCGATTACTGATTTTGGCTTTTGAGTAGTGGCTGCATTGTCAAAATAAATCAATGGTTTGCCTTGTATATCTTGATTGAGAATTGGAAACTCTTCTCTTATTTTATTTATATCGAATTTTTTATCTGTTGCAGTAAGCATAATAGTCTGGTTTTCTTATGTAAAACAGACATTTCTGTCTGTTAAATTTCATTCGTTTTTGTACAGACTAGGAAGCCTGTGATACTGTAATACAAATATAGCTAATTTAGATTGATTTTAAACAAGCTAGTTTGATATTGAACTAAGAAAATGAATAGGGTTTTTGTTTGAAAACTATTTACTCAACTTCAAAATTCGGATTGCACCTTGAACAACAAGAATAAAAACAATCGCTCCGATAATCAAATCAGGTAAACTAGAACTCAGCCAATTTACTAAAAGTCCTGCTATTATTACTCCTGTGTTGATAATTATGTCGTTGGAAGTAAAAATCAAACTTGCTTTCATGTGTACTTCTTCTTTACTTTTTGATTTTTGCATTAAATAAAGACAAATTCCATTGGCTAATAAAGCTAAAAAAGAAATAAGTATCATCGTCTGAAAATTAGGTAATTCTTCATTTCCAAAAAAACGTCTCAAGATTTCTATAAAGCCAATACACGCCAAAACAATCTGAAAATAACCTGCTAGTTTGGCTACTTTCTGCTTTTGAATAAGTGATTTTCCTACTGCCAAAAGACTAATTCCGTACACAAAAGCATCAGCTAACATATCCAAGCTATCAGCTACTAGTCCCATTGATTTTGAAAAAATGCCTGTTATTATTTCAATTACAAAAAAAGTAAAATTGATAGCCAAAACTATCCAAAGTAATTTTCTTTGGTTTTGGTTTTCTGTAAAAAGTTCTTGTTCTGATTTTTCAGTTTTGATTTTTTTTGCTCCTAGATTTAGCTCTAAAAGAGATTTTTCTATCTGATTTATTTCTTCTGTATTGTCGTTTTCTTCATAAAAAACACTTAATTCACGATTAGGAATATCAAAATCAAGGTTTTTGATACTTGGAATATTATCTAATTTCATACGAATCAGATTTTCCTCTGAAGGACAATCCATTTTTGAAATTTTGAAAAGTGTTTTTTGCATGTTTTTTTTAGTTCAAAATTATTTATCAAAAACAGGAATTGCAGGGTCTTTAGAGTTTGGGTTATTCATTGCCGTATCAATTTCTAATACTTCTTTTTTATTTGACTGTTTTAATAGCTTTGTTTGCTGATATTGAAGACTATCTTCTAAGAAAGCATCATTTACTTTTTCTTCCTTCGTTTTTCCACAAGAGCAGAGTAATAAAGAAGTTGCTATAAGAATGAAAAAAATAAGATAATAGAATTTTTGTAGATTGTAAATGTATTTATGAATCATAGAATAGATAGGTATAAGCTAGTTTGTAAATTTTTAATCTCTTATTGACAAAAGTATAGTATATTTCGCTTATTTTTGTCAGACTAGAGAATTTATTTACAACCCTACTAGCAATTTCTTTCTTTCTTACAATCAGATAACTACCCTAGAAACCTACGCTCATTTTGTTCAATTTTTTTGAAACCTATTCTGATAAACTGCATACTTTATTCACTCGTTATTCTAAAAAAATAAATGGATATATCATTCGTTTTTTGATTTGGAAGGGCGAATACATATCTGACAAAAATTTCCTTCTCGTTGTCAGTATTTTTATAGGTATTTTAGCAGGTATGGCTGCGATGTTTTTACGCACAACGGTACTTTGGGTAGAGCACAGTTTGGCTTCCTCAAGTCAGTTTTCTGAAAATTATAATTATGGATTGCTTTTCTATCCAACTGTTGGACTTTTAATTACAGCATTTTTGTCTAACGTAGTTTTTAAAACAAACTTCGGACACGGTTTTACGGATATTCTGTATTCTATTTCTAAAAAAGATGGAAAGATAAATTTTAGTGATATTTATTCTCGTATGATTGGTGCTGTTTTTACAGTTGGTTTTGGTGGTTCGGCTGGTTTAGAAGCTCCTATCGTAATGTCAGGGGCTGCCATTGGCTCAAATATGAGTACAGAAATGCTTTTGGCAAAAAAGAAACGAATCTTACTCATCGCTTGTGGTGTCGCTGGTACGATTGCAGCTATTTTTGATGCGCCAGTTGGAGGAGTTATTTTTGCAGCCGAAGTGATTTTATTTGATGTCAGTATTGCCAATATTGTTCCTATTTTACTTGCTTCGGTGGCTGCCAAGCTCACAGCCTTGCTTTTGGGTGGAGATGATGCCCTTTTTACGTTTCGCTTAAAAGATGCCTTTCAAACTATTGATGTTCCTTATTGTATCGTTTTGGGAATTGCTTGTGGATTTTTGTCTCTCTATTTTATGGAAGTTGTTAAGAGAATAAATAAATTAGCCGACAAAATCCCTAACCCTTATCTAAAAGCCTTTATTGGAGGACTGTTTTTGTCTGCTCTGATTGTAGTTTTTCCTCCTGTTTATGGAGAGGGAACAATGCTTTTGAAGTCTCTTTTGAGTGGAAGTGAAATTGTCATTTTTGCCAACAGTATTATTTTTAAAGAATTACCTCCTCAATCTTTATTTTTGGGTTATGTTTTGGTAATGCTTTTATTTAAGTGCGTTGCTTCTGCCATCACAATTGCAGCAGGTGGAAGTGGGGGTACGTTTGCACCTTCGTTATTTTTAGGGGGAGTTTTAGGATTTACTTTTGCTAGAATTGTAAATATTACAGGCTGGGAAAGTTTATCTGAAAGTAATTTTATTCTTTTTGGAATGTGTGCAGCTATATGTGGTGTTCAGTATGCTCCTTTGGCAGCTATATTTTTGATTGCCGAACTTACTGGTAGTTATGAATTATTTGTACCTCTAATGCTTACTTCGGCTGTTACGTATATTACAGTTACTTATTTCGAACCTCATTCGCCTTATACTAGAGAACTCATCGAAAAAGGAGATATTATCAAAGGAGACCAAGACAAAAAAGTGCTTAGTAAGCTCAAAATAAATAAACTTATAGAAAAAGATTTTAAACCCGTACCAGAAAAAGGAACGCTAAAAGACTTAGTAAATGTAATCAAACTAAGCCATCGTAATTTGTTTCCTGTCTTGAATGAAGACAAGCAGTTTGTAGGAATGATTCAATTAAATGATGTCAGAAAATTGATATTTGAACCTTCTAATTACGAAACGATTGCTTTACGTGATTTGATGCAACGCCCTTCTGAAATTGTAGAATATGGCGAAACAATGGACACAGTAATGCACAAATTCGAAAATAGTGGTGCTTGGAATTTGCCTGTAATTAAAAAGGGAAAATATCTAGGTTTTGTATCTAAATCTACCATTTTTAATAAATACAGAGAAGGAATGCAACAAGAAAATGAAGAGGTTTGGTAGCGTTGAGCTTATTTCTAATAAAAAAGAATTTTGAAAACCTTGCAACTTGTTGTGAGTTATAGTAAGTAATTCTAACTTTGAAAAAACTATTTCTCACTCCAAATTATTTATTGTGTGAACTTTACACTTACCCAAGACTATTTAGACTTATTTTCAGAAGCTGTACAAAATCAAAATGCAGATTTCATAACATCTCAAACTACTATTCTTCACTCAGCTGATATTTCGGCTATTTTAGATGAACTTGAGACCGATGAATGTCATTATATTTTGAGCCTTCTTCCTGAACAAGTTCGTGCTGATATTATTAGTGATTTAGATACTGATATTCGTATTGATTTTTTGCAGACCTATGCACCTTCCCAAGTGGCAGGGATATTAGATTATACTGATTCTGATGATGCAGCTGATATTTTGAATGAACTTCCCATCAAAATGAGAGAGGAAGTTATTTCTCATGTAGAAGAACCACAAGATGTAATGGATTTATTGCATTATGATGAAGATTGTGCTGGTGGTTTAATGGCAAAAGAATTGGTTACAGCAAATATAAACTGGACAGTTGTAGAATGTGTAGAAGAAATAAGAAGACAAGCTGAAAACGTAGAAAAGATTTATTCGATTTATGTAGTGGATGATAATGATGTTCTTTTAGGACGAGTAGGAATAAAAAAATTAGTCTTGAATCGTAGCAATACAAAAGTGGCTGATATTTATGAACCTGATATTATTTCGGTTTATTCATATCAAGATGAGGAAGAAGTAGCCAATATTATGCAAAAATATGATTTAGAAGCAATTCCTGTAATCAATGTCAATAAACAGCTTTTGGGTAGAATTACCATTGATGATATTTTAGATGTAATAACCGAACAAGCCGAGCAAGATATTCAAGCAATGGCTGGGCTTTCGGAAGATGTAGAAGAAGATGATAGTGTTTGGCTACTTTCTCGTGCGAGGTTGCCTTGGCTTTTGATAGGAATGGTAGGAGGAATGATAGGTGCAAAATTTATAGGTCTTTTTGAAGGACAACTAATTGCTGTTCCTGCAATGGCATTTTTTATTCCCCTTATTACTGCAACTGGTGGAAACGTTGGCATTCAGTCTTCTACCTTAGTCGTTCAAGCATTAGCAGATACAGGAGGTTTGCAAGAAAGCTTGTGGGGAAGGCTCTTCAAGTCTTTTTTAGTTGCCCTAATTAATGGTTTTGTAATTGGTGTTTTTGTTTTGGGAGCAAATGTTCTGCTTACTGGAGGAGAAATCATTCTTTCTTTAGTAGTTTCTTTTGCGCTTTTTTGTGTAGTAATTATTGCTTCTATTATGGGAACAATCACACCACTTATTTTAAATAAATTTGATGTAAATCCTGCTGTTGCTTCAGGTCCTTTTATCACAACAGCTAATGACCTTTTGGGATTAGCTATTTATTTTTCAGTAGCCAAATTGCTTTTTTCGATGGCTGTTTGATTTCTGTTTTCTCTTTCTAAAACGACAAACAAAAAGGTCAATTCATAAATAAATATATGAATTGACCTTTTCTATCTTAAAAGATAGTTGTCTTTAAGAAGATAAAAATTATCTAACTATTTTTACATCAAGAGTAATTTTACCAGTTGTACCAGTTTCAATAGCTGAAACATGAGCTACACCATCTTTTCCACCAGCCGTTCTGAATGCAAAAACATCTCCTACGCTAAGTTGATTTACACGAGAAGCAGAACCTTCTCTTATATCTCCAGTTGAACCAATATTAGGTTCTGAACCATTTGTATAAGCTGCTGTAATCAACGAACCGTCATTAATAGCTTCAAAATCGTCTTCTGTCAATGCAGTATTTCTAAAACGAGTGTCATTCTGAACGCTCCAAGTCTGTACACCACTTACTGCACTATTATATACAGCAGCTACAGAAGCATCTCTTGGAGAACCAATAACAGCTCCTTGTGAAGCAGCAGCTCCACCTTGTAAATAAGCCATATCAACAGCAGCAGCATTTTGTTTAGCAGCAGCTAAAAGATAAACAGTAGGAGTTGTACCGTCCATATCCACAAAACTACCTGTATTAGCTACATCTTGTCCAGCCAAAATAACAGCTTGAGAAGATGCATAAGCAATAGGGTCTGGAGCATCATTAATAGTTACAACAACGTCTTTTGTAGATGTAAGACCTGCAATATCAGTAGCTTGAATAGTAAAAGTAACTGAACTAGAAGCATCTGCAAGTAGTCCTGTGAATGTATAAACACCTGAATAACGAGTGTTATTGTCTGTAAAAGTAGTAGCTATTTGATCAGCTTGACCTGGATAAACAATACGTACTTCTGAGAGTTCGCTCTCAGTAGAAATTACTTGAAACGTAAAATCTACGCTCTGTCCTACGTCAATAGTTGCAGATTCAGGGTTTACAGTAATAGAAGGAGCTGCACTTGGGTCTTCAGTAGGGTCACAAGAAGAAAGCGTTCCGACTGCTAAAAGCATAAGAACTAAATACGAGAAATACGAAAAGATTGATTTTTTCATTTTAAAAAAATTTGATTGAATAAAAATAAAGAATTAAAAAATTGTTGGAATAAACTTGATAATCCTAATTTGATAAATTTAAAGTTGCATATCAAAGCATAGATTAATCAAAAGTATTGCCAAGTTTACCGAAGTATCCTAAAAGCTCGTCGAAAGTGTCATTATATTCTAATCTACTTCTACGACTTTCATTTTTTCGGTATAAACCAAAAAACGTCTGACCTTGCGTTTGCCCATTTGATAGAGAGCCGTTGCATAGCCATTGATTTGTTGTTGATGTTTTGGGTCTATTTGTCCTGTTTTGTAATCGATAAGAATAGCAGTATCGCCTTTTATCATCATACGGTCTGGACGCATAACCCTGCGATTTCCTTTTTGGATAATTTCTTGTTCGTTTAAGATTTGATACGCATCTGGATTATCTGCGTTTTTGGAACTATCAATATCAGGACGAAAAAATTCTGCTATCTGTTGCAGCATCATGACATTTTTCATTTTGGTTTCTAAACTTTTACGCTCATTTTCTGCAATAAGTCCTTCACTAATAAGGCTTTGAACTGCCTTTGGAGTATCATCTATGGTAAAGACTTTTTCAAAAGCATAGTGCATCAAAAGACCATCTTTCCTAGAATCATAGAAATCTTCTACTGTCAAGTAGCTTTCATCATAACGAAGATTATTCTTCCTCACTCTGATTTTATTTCTAGCTTCTGTACTGACAAGAGCCTTTATATTGAGCGTTTCTTTGTCTAAAACCTTGTTTTCGTGTTTTTTGTTTGAATTATCTTCAAATAGTATATATTCTTGAGGCTTTATCTTCTGAACATTATCAGCTTCTCTCAATAAGAAAAACCCTAATAAATCTGCAATATCTTTTACTTTATCAACATTAAAACTATCTTCTTTTGCTGTGTCATTTGTCTTAGCTTTTACTGGCTTTTTGTTTTCTAATTTGGAAACCTCTTTTGTCAGAATGAACAGCTTTTCTGTTGGGCGTGTCAGACCGACATATAAATTATTAATGGCATCAATAAAATTTAATGACCATTCCTTTTTATAATTTTCTGAAAAAATACCGTCTTTCATAGAATCACGCATCGACAAAATCATTGTAGATAAATCTGGCGCAATCGGATTGTCTTCCCATTCTACCCAAAGTTGGCTTGTTCCTCTTGGCGTAACTTTCCAATCTGCAAAAGGCATAATCACGACAGGGAACTCTAACCCTTTACTTTTATGGATTGTCATGACACGCAAAGCAGCTCCACCTTCAGGCGAAGAAATAGAAATACGCCCTTTTTTGCGTTCCCAATGTTCCAAAAAGTCTAAAAGATTATCATTCTTGTTTCTACTAAACTCAAATAAAACATCAAGTAATTTCTGAATATAAAGCTGTTCGGTATGATGGCGATAGAGTTCTAATTCTCTGATAAGCTCTTCGGCAATTTCATAAAGCGAAAGATGACGCAGAACAGGCATCGAAAGCGTTTTTTTGAACTGTTCTTTTATTATTCTTGTAAAATTCTCTTCATCTTCATTATTTACTTCATTTGCCAAATCAAAAGGAGGATTTTCAGACTGGTATTTCTGTTCTAAATGTTCTTCCAAAAACTCAATAATTTCTAATTTTCGTGGTGCATCGTTTGGCTGTTGCAACAAAAACATAAAATTAATAATCGTCTTGACGACCTTTGAAGAAATCAAAAGCAGAGAATCGCCTGAAATGACAGGAATTTTTTGTTCGATAAATTTTTCTGCCAAAAAAGCTCCCAAGCCGTTTGTTCTTACCAAAATGGTAATATCTTCTAATTTATAATTCTGTTTTTGTAAGTCTTTTACCAAATCTAGGCAATACTCAAAAGTGCGTTCTTGATATTCTTTTGTGCTTGTTTTTCTATCTTTTTCTACAAAACGCACCGAAACATGTCCTCCCTTTTCAAAAACGGTATCTTGCACCACTTCGGCATAATGCGAAGCCAAATCTGGAGAAACCGAATCAAAACGTTTTCTTACAAAATGAAATAACTTATTATTAAACTCTACAATATTTGGATTGCTACGACGATTTGTTCCTAAGATTTGCTGATTGGCGTGTTCTTTAAAAATATCTACGTGTTCGGCAAGCATAGAATTTGGGTCTGCGCTCGGTACATTTGGAAGGTTTACCAAAAGGTCGGCATCTCCACTACGCCAACGATAAATCGCCTGTTTTGCATCGCCAACGACCATACTACGCATTCCGTTTGCCAAACTATTCGAAACAAGTGGAATCAAATTATGCCATTGCATTTTTGAAGTATCTTGAAATTCATCTATCAAAATATGCTTAAATTTCTCTCCAATGCGTTCAAAAATATAGGGAACAGGCTCGTTTTCAACTATTGCATTAATTTTTTCATTAAACTCACTCAAATAAACGTGGTTCTTTTTCTCTTTTAAATATTCAATTTGATTTCCAATTTCTTCTAAAAACATCATCTGAAAAATAAAACGGCGCATCATTCGGCTGTACGCATATTTTTCTTGGTATTCATTTTTTAAGGCTTCAATCTTCAAAACCATCTCTTTTATTCTTGGAGAAAGCTCCCTTATCGCTTCCAATGCCGAACCTTTTGTTTTCTTGGCTGCCCATTTATCTAATTTTAAACCATCATTTGCGATATAGGAATTTAGAGGTTTGTGTTTGTTCCACTCGTCTTTTACTTTTTCTTCATTTTTTGAATAGGTCAAAACGTGGTTATAAATTCCTCGTGTGGAATAGTGAAAATCACCAGCTTTCAAGCCATTTTCTTCAAAAGAACTCAACAAAATTCTACCAAAATCCATTGCCTGTGGAATGACCTCATTTTCTACCTTTTCGATATACGAAAGATAGTCAGCCTTTACCATTTTTAGCTGCGTTTGGGTAAGTGCTTTTATTTTATCTACCGAATATTTCTTTGCTTCTTCAAAGATAATTTTACCAAAATCTAAAAGCCCTCTATCTACATTCCATGTTTTCTCATCTTGCGTTTCTTTCAAGACAAATTCTTTCATTACTTCACTCAAATGATTGTCGCCACGCTCTCCAATTTTATAATACATTCGGCTGACAGCTTCTTCTAGTGCTTCTTCAATATCTAGTTGAATCTCAAAATTGGGTGGCAAATCTAAATCTTTGGTAAAGGCTTGTACAATCCTTTTGGAAAAAGAATCAATCGTAGAGACTGCAAAATCTGAATAATGATGTAAAATAGTTTGGTGCAGAGCCTTCGAACGCTTTACAATTTCCTCTTTTGTAATTTCTATTTGTGGATATTCAACACTAAGTTCCTTCAAAATATCGTGAAACATAGAATCCTCTTCTGCCGTTTCCAAGACCGAAAAAGCATCTAGTTTGCTCACAATACGCTGCTTCATTTCCTTTGCTGCATCATTTGTAAAGGTTACAGCCAAAATATGACGGTAATAATGCACATCAAATTCGCCCAAAAGTTGAGGGTTTGGACTGGCTAAAGCCAATTTGATATATTCTTTTGTGAGTGTGTAGGTCTTGCCAGAACCTGCCGAAGAGCGATAGATGGAGAAAAGCATATTTTTTTCAATTACGAATGTTTCAATTACGAATTACGAATTTGAAGGTACGTTATTTTTTAGCATTTTGCTAGTGGAGTGAACTGTTTATTATAGTTGGCTGTTATTGCAATTAAAATTGAGAGATAATTAATCTTGACAAAATGAGGATAATCGAAAAACATGAAGATAACAGTATGCTTATTTTAGCATTTGGAGAGTTAAAGTCTTATTTAGACAAGGCAAAAAAACTTGAAAAACGACCACCAATTTCTCAGAAAGAAAAATATTTGATAGATATAGCATTAAGTGCTAATAATATAACGGAATGCCTTGACCAAGTATATTTTTCTACTGAATTACTGTCAGGTTATAAACAAAGGAAAAAATCAATTATGACTAGGTATGATTATATCGTCTTTATGGTTGAAAACTTTTATTTAAGACTGACATCTACATTCGATAGAGTATTAAGATTAACGAATTTGGTGTTTGATATAGGTTTACCAGAAAGAGAATGTAAACAATCAACCATAATACAAAACTCTAAAATAAAAACTACTCCTGTTGCTACGAATTTGAAAAAAATAGAAAAAATTATAAATAGTTATCGTAAAACTAGGAATCAGATTGCTCACTCAGAGACTTATGATGGACAAACTCTTGGTGAAGAAAACCTTTTTGATATTAGAGCATTTTACTTAGTAAGACACGAGTTCAAAAATGACAATAAGATGCAAATTTTGATGAAGCTTGAAATCGATAACTATGTGAAAGACAAAAAAGTAGAACTAAATGAAATTACAAGAAAACTCGAAAAAGCAGTTATTGAACTATTTGAATCTTTGACACCTTTTATAGAAAAAAAATAATTTATATATCTCAACATGAGTGAAATTCTTCAAATTCAAAGCTGTTGCCTTTGTCTTTACTTTCGGCTTGCCGTTACGATGATCAACAACAGAAATACGCATAAAGCTAAGGTAAAATAGTTGTTTTTTCACTTTCAATGAGCAATGCTTTTAGTGATAAGTTAGTAGATTTGTGGAAGTCTTTTTGTTGGTCATCACAACGGCAAGCCGAAGTTAAAGACCAACAAAGGCGAGTATTACATTTATATAAACGTTGTGTCCAATTAGAAAAAATGAAAAACGAACCAGAAATATTCAAATATCAAAAAGGAAAGAAAATCGGAGAAATCTTGACAATGGTTTCGATTGTCACTTTGATAGTATTCATTCTGGATTCAAATGGAAGTGAAATAACCAAAATACTTCTAACAATTCTGATGACTGTTTTTTTGATTTTTATGATAAGTTATACCTATTTACTAAATGAAAATTTCCAGATTGACTCAGAAGCATTAACAATTAAGAAGAAAATAGGTAATTCCAATAAAATCCCATTTAAAAATATTCGCAGAGTTACGATACGAGAGAAAGAAAATTCAGTAGAAACAAATCACTTTGCGATGACAGTATTTGAAAGAAATAAAAATACGAGGATAATAGTATCAGATTTAGACAACCGATTCAAGATGATTAATCTATTCGAACAAAAAGGAAGGGATTTTGGATTCAACGTTATCCACCAGAACATAAATGGAAAAATAATAAGAGAAATAAAAAAGAGGAAAACTGGACACAACAAAGGCTAAAACGTTCATAGCTAGCAAAAGCTGGCTACGCCGTTTAGCCGGACCGTTGCTATGTCATAACTTCGCTTCGCTCCGTTATGACATAGCAACGTGCGTAGGCTAATCGCCTGTGTGGTGTCGCTCCACTTCGTTACGCCACACAACCCAGGCTATGCGATAATTTTTTATCTTTAAGCCCCATCTGGCGCAAGGTTCTCCTTGTGTCTATTATTTTGTCAGCATATGCTGACGAAAAAGCAAGTACAAGATAGAATCTTGCACTAGAGTATCAATATTTCTGCGTTCTCGTTGGTCTTCAAAAAGTCAAAAGCATTAATAAAAAGCCGTTGCCTTTGTCTTTAGTTTCGGTTTGCCGTTACGATGACCAACAATAGAAAAAAACAATAATTAGATTTATATTATATTTGTAATATTGAGTTTATGTAAACGTTAGGCTCAATGTAACAAGACTACGGACTCTTCGTCTTCCATTAACAAACCAATCAGAAGTTCAAATGCTAGAAAATTTATCGGAACGAAAAGAAACTTGGAAAACAATCTTTCTATTTCTTGCAATCGTTATTCTTCTTACTTCACCTTTTCATTATGCCATAGTTAATTTGTATCCATCACGAATATATGTTGGAGCTATAATGTGGTGTCCTGCAATTGCCGCATTTATTACCTTAAAAATAAAAGGTCGTAAGGTTTCATCTCTAAATTGGAATTGGGGAAATTGGAAATATATTCGCCTTTCTTATTTTATTCCTGCTTTATATGGCTTAATCACTTATATACTCATTTGGTTTTTTGGTTTTGGAAGTTTAACAAATGAAGAAGCAATTACAGATTGGGGAAAAGAACTTGGTTTGATTGGAATAGGAACTTTAAATCCTACATCAATTACAATCATAGCTATTATCTTATTAGGAACTATTGAAGTCATAAGAGCAGCAGCAACAACTTTAGGGGAAGAAATTGGATGGAGAGGTTTTTTCATTTATGAATTAAGAAAAGTTCTTTCTTTTACTGGTGTTTCCATTTTTAGTGGAATTATTTGGGCTGCTTGGCATTGGCCACTACTTGTTTACTATAGTAATAATATGCTATTAGAATTTATAACATTCTTCATCGTAATCATTTCTATGTCCTTCATTATGACCTACTACGCTTTTAAATCTAAAAGCCTATGGCCAGCAGTAATTTTTCACGCAGTAAGCAATGTATATATTCAAAAAATATTACCTGAATTAACCATTAAAAATGAAGGAATGGAACATTGGCTTGGTGAGAACGGAATTATGTTTGCAATCGTGACTTGCATTTTTGGAATTTACTTTTGGAGAAAAGCAATTAAAGAAAAATTGTAAATAAAAAACCCTGCTCTGCCTCGCAAGAATAAAATAGCTCTTGCTCGTTTTTAACGAGTGAGTTATATGTATTCGGCATTTTGCCATGATTTTTGTATTCAAAATTGAGAGAAAAAAGATTATTAAGTTTCGCTGTCGTTGATATTGCTACTCTAAAATATCACTAAGGGTAGTGATAAGCTCACTTACTTTACTCTTATCCATCTTGCCATGTAGTCGTATTTTTTTTCTTTTATTTCTTCTATTCTAATAGAGATAGAATCTATGGCATGTATTTTAAAGTCTCTATCTTTTAGCTTTTTACCATATTTTATTGTCAGAATAGAATCTTCTGTGTTCACTTCCCAAGAGCCGTATTTTCCAGCGTATGATTTTTTGAGTTCGCTTCTTCTTCTCCAATATGTTTTGTCTGCCGAGAAAAGCATATAGTTTCTATAAATTCGGTTACTTCCAAAACCAGAAATAGAAGACCACCACCTACCCACAATTTGCTGTTCTAACGGACTAAGCTTTTCTATTCCTATTCTATGAGCTGCTAATCTTTTTTCTTCTGTTACTTCAAAATGAGAAGCTGTGAGATAAATAGCTGCAAATATGGCAACTGATAATAAAGTGTAAATTATTTTTTTCATAAATGAATGTAGAGAGAAAATTCAATTTTTTATCAATCCTCCAACGTCTGTAAATCTTTCCAAATGCGTTGAATTACATTTTCTTCTTTTGGATTATAAACCCAGTTATGGTCAAAGACTTCTAAAATTTCGGCATTGGCATCTTTAGCAATCGCCAAACTATGAAAACGAGTATCTTTTTGGCGTTCGGTTTCCATTCGCTTTATAAAATCTTCTCTCAAAGAATACATTACAAAATCTGAAACCATCAAAACATCAGCATCTTTAAAGTCATTTTCTTTCAAAAGTGTTAGCGTTTCTGAAAGGGCAGGTGTTGCATCTGTTCCTCCGTCAAAAGACATAGAAAGAAAATCTACAATTCTGTCTAAAGATTCGGCAATATCATCTAAGCGAATTTTCTTTATTCCTACCGAAAAAGAAATTAAATAGGCTTTACGGCTTTCCTTAGCAGCCATTTTCATAATAGCAAAACATAAAGTTTTAGCAATCTGTGAAGGTGTTCCTTGCATCGAACCACTCGTATCGATACAAACTACAAATGCTCCTTTTTCTTTCTTTTTTTGATGTTGATGCGAAAATGTTTCTTCTTCCGAATTAAAAACTGTCTTTGTTCCCTCATACTGAAAAGACAAGAGCTGACTATCAGCATATTTTTTCAAAAACATCCACTCTGTTTCTGGATTTCCTAAAAAGGCAATTTCGGAAGGCAAAACAGTATTTAGGTCATTACTCATTCGTGTTCCATTTATTTCAGAACGCAAATGTGGGTCTTTTACTTTTGATTGATAAACGACAACTTCTTTATACTCTTCTTCTTCGGTTTCTATCTGTGCTTCACGCATTTTTCCTAGCAAATCAACAAGTTCTTGAATAGCTGTTTCGTTTTCTAAAAGGTCGGCATATTTTTCTAGTGCTTCGAAGCCTGTTTTTTTCCAAAGAGCTTGAGACAAATCCCAATAACGTCCCACTTCCATAGCAAAAGGAGAAATCAGTTTGCCTAGTTTTTCCAAATCATCAGCTTTTTGATAGAGTTTTTGAGAAAAATCTTCACTTGCTTCTTCTAAATATTGCGCTTGAAATTCTAGCCATTTTGCAGTCAGCAAAGCATCCCATTGAGCCAAAAGGTCAGCAATCAGAATATCTAAAGGGAGTTTTTTTTCTGCTTGTGGGTCGTAGTCTTTTGACAAGACAAATTCTTTACTTTTTGGAATTAGCTCTTTGAATTTTTGAGTATAAAAATCTGTATCTAACTCTTCTCTATCATAACGGACAGAAAGATAATTGATAAGATTATCCCAATCTGTCAAATACAAATGCGTTGGTTTGTGCGACCACGCATCAAATTTGTCTTGTTCTTCTTGAAATGGATTTTTTGCATTTATTTTTTTATCAGTATCTCTTATCCATTTTATCGTATCGTTTATAATCTGACTTGTTAGAGATTCGTTTTCTTTGGCAAGTTTGATAATTGTCTGGTTTTCAAAAATACGATCTAATGTCTTTCTGAGATAAGAAAAATAAGAGGCTTGAAACTCTTCATTCTCAATTCCTAAATCATTTTTGTTACCATCTCCTTTCAAAATAGAATAGAGATAAAACACCAAAAACTTTCGTGTTGGCTTGTCTAATACTTTTCCAAAATCTATAAAACGGCTAAAGGTAGTTTCTAATTCTTCGAAGGACATTTTTTTTCTTGTCAGTTATTAATAATGTAACTAACGTGAACTCGGTATTAAAAACAGTCTGAAATATCTCTCTATCTACAAGGAAAGCTACTTTCGGTCTGCTCTAACGAGACTGACCTACTTTTAATCAAGGTCAGCCCGAAAGGGCAGCACCGAAGATTAAAAATAACAGGCTAACTATTTGACAATCAGTAGGTATAATCCCGAGTTCACGTTAACTACTGTAATACATTTTAGGATACCAAATTGTTAGATATTAACGAGAATATTTAATAACAAAAAAACAGCTCCTAACTAAGGTCAAGAGCTACTTTTAATTTTAATAGGCAATTTTAATTATTTATTTCTAAAATAAAATCATTGCATAGTGGAGATATACTATTCTGAAAATCTTCCACATTAGATAACACAATTACACCTATTTTTTTGTTCTTATCAAGCATTAACATAGATGAAAATCCTCCAGTTCCTCCATCATGAGTATATATTGTAAATTCATCATCTTGATAAATATACCAACCTAATCCTATATGAAAGTTATCTTCAGTTTTGAAAGTCTTGACTTGTGGAAGATTATAGACTACATCATTTTCAAAGTTTTTTTGAATAAATTTTGCCATATCTATTACAGATGATTTTATAGAACCACCACCTGATAAGGTTTCTGCAAAATTCCAATGAGAAACAACTTGACCATTTATATCTCGTGGTTCAACCAATTTTGTAGCATCTACTTGTTCTATCAAGGTAGTTGTGTTTTCCATTCTTAATGGCTGAAATATTGTACTTTGTAACAATTCTTCAAAAGTAGAATTTCTTTTCTTAGCTAGAGAATATCCTAAAATACCTGCTCCTAAGTTAGAATACTCATACTTAGTTCCACTTGTTGCATTCAAAATAATGTGATTTTGCAAATAACTTTTCAAGTTATCATAACTGTACACTGCATATGGGTCTTCTAAGTTGAGATTTTGTATTTCATTAGAGTTTGTAGGGATAACAGGAAGTCCAGAAGTATGATTTGCCAACTGTTTAAAAGTAATGTCACCACCCGTTCGCAATGGAAAATCAAATTGACTTTGCAACGTTTCTGTTAATGAAACTTCATTTGAAGTTACCATTTCTGCAAGACAAATACTTGTAAACACTTTTGTTATAGAACCAATTTCAAATATTTTATCTGCATTGTCTGTTTTTATAAGTTCATTATTTTGATTTGTTACTCCCAAATAGTCTGTATTTCCATTATGAACTAAAGCAATAGCTACTTGAGCATTATTTGGCAATGTTGATAAGTTATTTTCTAATATTTCAACATATTTCTTATTTGAAATATCACTACCTAACATACTTGGTAGCACATCATTTTTTGTGCAACTTATACAAGTTATACCAATTAGTAGTGGTAGTAACACTAGTTTGAAATTACTTATTAATCTCTTTCTGATTGTTTTTTGTTGTTGTGATGGCTTGTTCATTATTTTGAAGGTTTAAGGTAAATAAATAAAAGTTTACACCAACAAATCTATATTAGGGCGAATAAAAGATAGTCTCAATATCTCTAAAGTGAACAAATTAGGACTTATTTATGTGTTTTTCGGTACATATTTGGAGTCATTCCTGTTATTTTTTTGAACCAGTTGTAGTAAGTTGCTTTGGAAGGGAAACCACATTCTAATCCAATAGATAACAGACTGTAGTTATCAAACTCTTTGTTTGAAATTAATTTTTTAGCTTCTTCTACACGAAACGTATTGATATAGGTAGAGAAGTTTTCATTTGTTATGGAGTTAATGAGTTGAGAGACATAGCTTGGACTAATACCTAACATATCGGCTACTTTATTTCTATCTAATGTACTATCCATATAAATTTTTTGATTAGAACAAAGAGCTTCTAATGTTTGATAGTGTATATTTTCGGAAGACGTTATAGAGGTTTTTATTGTAGTTTCATTAGTTTTTTCTATTTTTTTAGATAAACCTAAATCATATGAAACAGTTTTTACTTCTTCTAGCTTACTAGAATTTGATATTAACTCTTTAATTTTCTTTTTTTCATTAGCTAGTTTGAGTTTATAAACACCTGCATAGGCTACCCAGTGAATAAGTAGTGAAGTAAATACAGCTATAATATGCATTAGGCTAGTAATTTCATACTCAATGAACATACTTAATACTACTGTCAATAACCATGATGTTAGAAATATGAATTCAAAAAGCCATAGATAAGTTAGCCACTTTTTTTCTTGTTTATCTTTTGAGAGTTGAATAAACTGATATGTTTTCAATAAAACAATAGGGATAAAAAAGAGTGTTATCAAAAAAAGAAGAAAGCCTAGAACAGTACTAAAAAGACTAAAAAAAGATGAATTAAGATTTGCTTGTGTACTTGTATCTATTTCATCTAAGATGCTGTAAAAGACAGAGAGTATAAAAGGCAAAAATAGCCAAAGTATTTTTTTGGAGTTTTTTTGTGGATAACGGACTTGATGAATAACAAATAATAATATTAACACTGGAAACAATACTGCTGAATCTACTATATCTATAAATTTGAGTAGTGGATATTCAGAGAAGAGTTCTGTAATATCCATTACTAAATTAAGTAGAGACCAAGAAAGTGAAAGTATTGCAAATGCTAAATACTGATTGGTTTTACTCTTAAAAAATGGAGAATTTAGAAGAATAAAACTAATAACAATCCCTTGAAAAATGGCAATATTTAGTAGGGTTAATTCTATCACAAACTATCTGATTAATTTAGATATTCAATAATTTAATTATGCCACTCAAAAGTCTCCAACATGTGCATCATATCATCTTTTGTATATTTCAAAATAGGAGCAAGAGAATCATTTTGGCTAGAAGTCGGAACATACATAGCAGCTCTCAAAAAGTGCGTAGAAGAATCAGAAACCCAATAATTAAAAACTGTCGGAACTTCACCTTCTGAAATTGTATAAACAATTCCATTTCCTTTTTTTGAATCAATTACTTGGTCAATGGCAGACGAACGAGCCGTATTTATTTCATTAAAAGTAATTTTGTGAGCGTCATTTACATATTCCATAAAAAGTTTGGGTTCATTTTTTATCTCCTTGTAGGTAATATGAATTTCGGCTACACTTGTCGGTTCGTATTTTAGAGTAATCCAATAATCTTCTGCATTTTGACTTGTATTTTTTACAACTTTGGCATATTTAGAATGCTCAAAAGAATATGGGAAATCGCCTTCTAGTTTTGTATAACTTTTTTCTGGCAGTTCGATTCTAAAATAACCATACGGCTTTGGAATAAAACTATCTTCTTCACTCTGACAAGAAGAACAAAACAAACTCATTGATAAAATAATGACAAATAGGAAAGGAATAGTTATTTTCATTTTGCTATGTTGAGGTTCTCTAAATAGTTACAGGATTGTGTTTGAATCTATATAACTAGAAAAAAATATTTTTGGTATAAATTATTTCCCATTCAATTTATAAAATAAGCTAAAATTAAAAAGCAATTCCGAGAGTAATACCTAAACGTAAATCATTTTTGAACCCCTCATTCAATTCAATTGTCTCTCCTGAAGAGCCTGAAATTGTGGAATTATTTGTTTCAGATAAATAAAGAGGCAGTCCATATCCTGCAAAAGTAGAAAGAGCAAGACGTTTGTAATTATATCTATATCCTAAATTAAGTCCTGCAAAAATAGCATTATATCTATGAGAATAATCTATATTTTGAGAAGGTAAAATTTGTTTTGTTTCTTCTCCCCTACGATACTTAGAATACAGCCCAAGAAATAAACCATCACTAAATTTATGAGTTGTTTTGGAGAAAAGATAATAACGATATTCTGCTGCGATAGAAGTCATCTGTCGGTCTTCTTCTTTCAAAAACCCATTTAAATGATAGTTAAAGCCTATCCAAATAGCTTGTTGTTTGAAAGCTCGTTCGTAGCTAGTTACCAAATTGGCAGAGGTAAGCCCCAAAAGATTTATAGAAACTCTATTTTTATACGTTGGGTACATCGTTTCTGCTTCAGTTGCTGTTTGAGCAAAAATAAAATTGAGAGTCAATAACGTAAATAGAAACCCAAAAAATATAATTTTCATAGATAAAATTGATTGTGTAAAAAATCAGAATTACAACAATTTAAGCATTTTATTTTATTGGCATTTCATCAAAACTACTTTTTAGTGTATTTAGATTATAGTGCTTCATTGTGAGCTTATTTTTTGTAGCCTTTGAGTTAAAATAAGAAATAATTTGTGTCAGACTGACTGTTCCTCCGTGTGGGTCTTGCATCAAAATTTGTTCTCTAGGAATAGCATTTTGTTTCTCTCCCCCTTTTACATGAAAATGCCACAAAACTTGAGAAATAGAATCTGTTTTTTGTCCTTTTTTCAAGTAAAATTCTGTCCATTCTTCGAACCACTCTTCTCGTTTTTCTGCTATTTCGGAAGTATAAAGCGTTGCTGAAGACCAAATATAGGCGTATTTCGTATCTATATTCTTTTTGTATAATTTATTTTCTTCTTCTACCCAACGATATTCTGTGAGCAAAATAGCGTTACTTTTTTTCTCTATCCAAATAAGTGTAAATGATTCTATTTTATCAAAGTTATAGTTTTCAATCTCATTTTCAGAGTCCATAGCTAAGAGTTCCATCAAGATAATTCCTCTGCTTTTTCTGTAAGGAGTATTTCTGATATGCTTTTTAAAAGCTCCATTCAAAAGGCAAAGCGTACGTCCTTTTTCAGTTATTCCAATCCAAGAACCTCCTGCATCTCCATCAACAGGGCGAAGAATTTTTTTATTATTTAGTTTCGTAAAAGAAGGTAATTCAGAGTTTTTGCGAGTTTTTTGTTCGTCTCGGCTAGAAGTGAGAATAAAATTATTGTTTTCTAAAGGAACAAAAGTAAGCGTACACATATATTGAAATAAAATATTTTGATAAAAACTATAAAACACAAAATTACGTATAAATTGTTTATGGTTATTAGTATTACTACTGCAAAAATACCAAAAACGGCTTATCTAAAATAAATAAATGTTCTATTTGTATAGAAATATAAATCTACTTGCTTAAACCCAAACCACTTATGAAAATATCCTTTTTTGCTTTATTGATAATGACCTTAATTTTAGCTAGTTGTGATGAAAACAAAGAGAACCAAAATCAAGCAAACTCTGACATAGTTTTGAATGAAACTCCACAAGTTCTTGAAGATAAAGATAATTATGAAGTTAGGTCTATTTCTAAAAGATATGATTCTGATATAGTTGTAGAACTATATAATGAGGCTCTTGAAAAAAACCTAAAACTAAAACAGCTCAATGATGAAATAAATCAAATGTATCAAACAAAGAGGGATAGTTTGGCTGAGTATTCAAAGTTTTCAAATACAAATGAAAAATATTGGATGAATGCTAGAAATCATATCAACCAAATTCAAGATTCTGTTCTTAGAGAAGCTACTCTTGAAACTTTTAAAGCTATAGAAGTCAATTATAAAAATAAAATGGCTGGTTATGAGCCGAAAATTAAGGAAATTCAAAGGAAAGATATTCAGCTAAATGACCAGTTGATACTAATGAAATTATTTATTACTGAATCTATGATGAAAAATTATCAAGTAAATGAACAGCCAACTATCAAAACTTTGGAAAATATTATTGATAAATACGATAACTTAATTGAAGAGACTAAAGAATATACGAAGATGAGCAAATGATCAGTTACATTTTTTTATAAAAAACAAAATTCCTATTTTAAGTCTTTGTGCTGTCATAGGATTTTTTTATTCCTTTTTGACATCACTCCAACAATAAAAACACATACAAATAATGATTTTACATACAATAGATACAGGTCTTTTCAAATTAGATGGTGGTGCAATGTTTGGCGTTGTGCCAAAGGTAATGTGGCAAAAACTCAATCCTGCTGATTCGGCTAATATGTGTACGTGGGCGATGCGCTGTCTTTTGATAGAAGATGGAAATAAATTAATTCTTATTGACACAGGAATAGGAGACAAGCAAGACGAAAAATTTACGGGTCATTTTCATTTACATGGAGAAGATACATTAGAAAAATCATTGAAACAAAAAGGATTTTCTACTTCTGATATTACAGACGTTTTTCTTACCCATTTGCATTTTGACCATTGTGGAGGAGCAATAAAAAGACAAAAAGACAAACTAATTCCTGTTTTTGATAAAGCAACCTATTGGTCAAATGCAGAACATTGGAACTGGGCTACCGACCCAAACCCACGAGAAAAAGCTTCTTTTTTGAAGGAAAACATTCTTCCTATAAAAGAAAGTGGACAATTAAAACTTCTTTCTAGCAATCAAAAAACAGATTCTTTGCCTTTTGATTTGCGCTTTGTGGATGGACACACCGAAAAGCAAATGCTACCTCAAATAAAATATAAGGACAGAACGATTGTTTTTTGTGCTGACCTTATTCCATCAGTTCATCATGTGCGTTTGCCTTACATCATGGCGTATGATATGCAACCTCTAAAAACACTTTCAGAAAAAGAAGACCTATTAAATGAAGCTCTTGAGAACGATTATATTTTATTTTTCGAACACGACCCAGTAAATCAATGCTGTACGCTACAAAAAACAGAGCGAGGAATTATGCCAAAAGACATTGGAAAGCTAAGTGATTTTGTATAAAAAAAGATTCTGTACTATCATTTATTTGAAACCTTTTTTGAAATAATTCGTATAAATTTTATTTTTTTGACAAAAAAAGTTTTCATTTTGAAAAAATAAAATAGATGGAATAAAAAACAAATACCATAAGCACCTAAAAACCAACAACTTACAAACAATCCAATTCTAAAAAAAGGTTTGGATTTAATTTTGGCATACTTGAAATAGATATAATACAACTTCTAAAAAAACATTAATTATTTATTTCAATGCTCATATATTTACTCTTCTTTATTATTGGTTTTACAATGCTATTTAGTTTCTTTAAAGGGCTAGAGTTTATTTCTCGTTATAAAGTTTCTAAAAAGAAAAAAAGCAAGAGAGAAAAACAAGTAATTCTGTAATTTATAAAAAGGTCAATTCGAACTATCATTATCGATGGTTTGAATTGACCTTTTTACATTTTTAAAATGTTGTTGTTATCTGCTAAGACACTAAAAAAATAGCATTTTGCTTTTTATTCTAACCAACTATACGCATAGTTTGTATCTACATAATCCAATGCTTGTTTTGTCAGATAAAGAGGACGGAACGTATCTACCATAACAGCATATTCGTGTGTCGCTTTTTTACCAATACTTGCCTCATAAGTTCCAGGGTGAGGACCGTGAACGATTCCTCCTGGGTGGATAGTAAAAGAACCTCTATCAATTCCTTTTCTGCTCATAAAATCTCCTTCTGCATAAAACAGAACTTCGTCCGAATCAATATTTGAGTGATTATAAGGCGCAGGAATAGAGTCTGGATGATAATCAAAAAGACGAGGTACAAATGAACAAATCACAAAACCACCTTCTGATTGAAAGGTTTGATGCACTGGTGGTGGCTGATGAATACGCCCAGTAATTGGCTCAAAATCATAAATAGAAAGCGTATAAGGATACAAACAACCGTCCCAACCCACAACATCTAAAGGAGAAAAATCATAAACATGTTGATGTAAAAAATTTCCTTTTTTTGTTTTGATGAGTGTTTCTTTCGATTCTTTTTCTGTTACTAACTCTTGTGGAGGATGAATATCTCGCTCACAATACGGAGAATGTTCTAAAAGCTGTCCCATTCTGTTGCGATAACGATTAACTGTTTCAATAGGCGCACGAGATTCAGTAATCATCATTCTGACTTCTACTTTATTTCCATTTTCATCTACCTCATTTTCGTCAAATTCCATTTTATAAACTGTCGTTCTTGGAATGACGACATAATCACCTTTTTTTACTCTTAACTTTCCTTGTGGACAATATAAATATCCATTTCCATCGTGCATATAAATTACCTCATCGTGTTCTCCATTTTTATAGAAGTAATCCATCGTATTTTTACTTGGATTACAGATAGACAAAACACACTCGTTATTGGCAAGTAAAGGAACACGAGCTTCTAAAAAATCGCCTCCTGTTCTTTCAGAAAGAGATGTTTTGAGGTGCATCGGTTGAAGTGGATAGTCAGTAAGCAATTCCGTTTTTATAGAAATCGGCTCAAGCATTTTTTTTATTTGCGTTGGAGGATTGATATGATAAAGAATTGTATAAATACCATCAAATCCACGAGAACTGACAAGCTGCTCATGATACAAACTACCGTCTTCTTGTCGGAACTGTGTGTGTCTTTTGGGTGGAATATGACCCATTTTTTGGTAATAACTCATTGATTTATGCTATTTTATGGTTGATTGTGTGATTGATTTTATTTTTTTTTATAAAAATAGAACTCTATAAGGTTGTTTTAGTTTATGGGTAAAGATGATTACTATTTTGACTTCTAACTGCTTTAAGTTATAAAAGTATAGCTTATTATCAAAATGGAAATTTACATAAATTTAGTGCAAAATCTTTATTAGCAAGGTCTTTTTTATGTTATCTTTGTGTCTATTTCAATACTATTAGACATTTTTACTAAATAGGTCATTCCTAAAAGGCTGACCATCTATTGAAAACTAAACCTATTGGCTACAAACGGTCTGTTCTACAAGACTGACCTACATGAAAATAAAGAGTCAATAGTTTTTGTCTAGTAGTATAGTCTGTTTCATTATTAGATAATGATAGTTTTATTTTTTGAAAAGAATACTTTCTTTTAGAAGAAACAGCATTAAGTGAGAAAACCTCTTCTATCTTAACATTCAAAACCTAACCCACACTTGAACAATCCTAAAAAAATAACTGCTAAAGCTCCTAATGAAAAGGAAGTTTTCAAGACGCTCAACACAAATAAAATTTATATTCCTGTTCTGATTGGTTTGGGTGTTGCTATTTATTTTTTCTTGGAGAAAGTTGATATTCCTATTTTTTTAGAAGCTTTAGGAAAGTCAAACTGGTATTGGTTTTTGGGTGCTTTGATTATGCTTTTGGCTAGAGATGCAGGTTATATTTATCGCATTCGAATGATTAGTGATGATGAGCTTTCTTGGAAATCTAGTATTTATATTATCTTACTATGGGAGTTTGCTTCTGCTGTTACGCCTTCTGTGGTGGGGGGAACAGCCGTTGCCATTTTTATTCTGAATAGAGAAGGATTATCTTTTGGAAAGTCAATGGCATACGTAATGATGACTGCTCTGCTGGATAACTTCTTTTTTATTGTTTTTTCTCCCTTAGCTATTTTTGTTTCCAATTCATTTGATTTTATGGTTTTTCCTGCTATTTCGGCAGGTATGTTTAATGAATTTGTACAAAAGCAAGGGTTGAAAGGAGCTTTTTATGTGAGTTATGGTCTTACAGTTATCTATGCTTCTTTTTTCGTTTATGGCTTACTAATAAATCCTCGTGGCTTCAAGTGGCTTTTAGTAAAAATAACGTCTATCAAACTTCTTAGAAGATTCAGAGAAGGTGCAATAAATACGGGCAACGAAATGATAATTGCAGCCAAAACATTGCGTGGAAGTGGTATTTCATTATGGATAAAAGCTATTTTCTTGACTTTTTTCATTTGGATAGCTCGTTATTTGATGCTCAACTGCTTGATTTCAGCTTTCACACCTCTTGAAGCAATAGACCACCTTTTTGTTTTTGCTCGTCAGATAGCTATGTGGATTGTAATGCTTCTTTCTCCAACCCCTGGAAGCAGTGGAACAGCAGAAGCTGTATTTTGTCTGTTTTATGTGGAGTATTTGAGAAGCGAATTTTGTGCTGCTGTGGGTATTTTATGGAGGCTATTCTATTATTATCCTTACCTTTTTGTTGGAGCGTTGATTTTACCTCGTTGGTTGATTAGAGTAAATAAAAACAGAAGGAATAATGAAAAAAAGAGCTAATTAAGACTTCCATAAAGTTAAATCTTCACACCCAAAACTGTAATATCATCACGCTGTTCTACTCCCCAGCTATGGGTTTGAAGCTCGTCGTTGAGGTCTTGTTTTTGAACAGGAAGTGGAAGAGTTGCATTTTTTTCTAAAAATTTTAGAAGGCGTGTAGTTCCAAACTTTTTGTTATCAGAATTTTGTTGGTCACTAAAACCATCTGTCATGAGATACAGGCAGTCTCCTTTCATCAGATACAAATCTTGTGTAGTAAAAGGTTTTGCTTTCCTATCTCTACCTCCAATAGACTTTACATCTCCTTTTAAGGTCTGCAAAGATGAATTTTGGAAATAATAAAGTGGACGTTTTGCTCCTGTAAACTGTACGTGTGCCGTTTCATCAGCATTAAAACGAATTGTACAAATACAAACATCCATTCCGTCATCATTTGACATGTTATTTTGCTGTAATGATTTTTTTACGCCTTCGTGCAAACGTGTCAAGATTTGAGCCGTATCAAATATTTTTTCTTGATTTACAATTTCGTTCAAAAGAGTATTTCCAATCATCGACATAAATGCCCCCGGAACGCCATGACCCGTACAATCGACGGCTGCCAAAACAGTTACCTGCCCCTCTAGTGTATATTGATTTGTCATCCAATAAAAATCTCCTGAAACCATATCTTTAGGAGAAAAAAGCACAAAATGGTCTGCAAAAGCCTTTTCAAATTCTATTTCAGCAGGAAGAATAGCTTCTTGGATAGTTTGGGCATAGCGAATTGAATCAGTAATTTTTTGATTCTTTGTTGTTACTTCTTTATTTAATGTTTCTATTTGTTCAATTTTAGTTTCTAGTTCTCCCTTTGTTTGATTAAGGTCGTGGTTTGATTTTTCTAAATCTTCATTTTGCCTATTGATTTTACGAGAGACAAAATAAGCACCACCAGCAACAACTAAGAGAAGTAAGGCGACAATACCAGCAATAATCATTTGAAGACGAGCTAGTTCTTTTTCTGCTTCTACTTCTTCTATTTTTTCTGTAAAAGCTGTTGTGATAGAGTCTTTTTCATATAAAAGCCCTCTAATCTTATCCATCAACTTACGAGTTTCTACTTGCGCTTCCTCAAAGGCAGTTTCATTTTTTATGAGCTGATTAGCTAAGGCTTCTAATTCTTTCCTCAATCTACTTTTTTCTGCTGCCGTTACACTACTACCATTTAGTTCTTCAGCTATACGCTCCATTTCTGCACGAATTTTATAACCTTGTTCAGCAAGCATACTCTTTTGCATCTCAAGGTCATTGACTACTTTTTCTAAATTGATACGTTCCTGTATTTTTGCTGTATCCTCTTCTACCTTTATACTTTCTTCTATTTCTTCTTTTTTTGGTTTCTTCTCTTGCTTCAAAACAGGATTAGATAAATCCCCTGAAAGCACTATTTTTACTTCATTTAGTCTTTTATTATAAGAGAAAAACTTCCCATCAACTTTTTTTCCATTGACTATAAACTCTGAGGAAGAAGTTACTGTTTTGCCATTAGGAATCTCCATATAAAAGTTACCCACAGCATCAGCTTGTTTTGTCTTTTCATAATTTACCCCCTTCCAAGTTACTTCTGCACCAGCTAAAGGAGTATTTTTTTGAGCAAATACTTGTCCCTTCAATACCTTACCTAACTCTCTTAATGTAATAGAAAGTCCATTTTTTCCCATATCATAATCTACCAAAGAATATCCTTCTTTCTCAACATTTACTTTTTTGGGAAACCCTTTTGCTGCTGGATATTCTATTGTGAAGCCACCATTGCTATTACTAGCCCCTTTGCCAATATTAGGCATAATTACCATAACACCCTCCACAGGATTACCTTTTGTATCATTAGTCGTCCCCATAATAATTTTTGTTTGTGCTATTGTTCTAGCAGAAAAGCAAAACAGAAAAACTAATACAAATAACGAACGAATAAAAGAGAGATTATTTATGTGAATATATGGTAATTTGGATAGCATATGTAAGGTAGAATGGACAAATTCTTGGTTTCGACTTTTAATCATTGCTAGTCAATTTATTTAAGAATAGTTTAAATATATCAACAACTAAAAATGATAATTAGATTACAGACGGTTTTCCAAATATATAAAATCCGTATCTATCTACCTACAAAAAACAGCAAAAAAAATTACTTTTGAATCAAAAAAGAGTTTTTTTATAGCTTACTTTTTAAAATAAACATCTCTAGCCTTTTTGAGAGCTTCAGTAAAGGCTTCTTTTGAAGAAAATATTTTTTTAAAAGCACTTTGATAAGTCGTAGGGTTTTGATTTATCTCCTCTTCAGAATCTTGATTTAATGCAGAACTATTTTTTGTTTCTATTTTACTTTTTGCTTCGCTTTCTTCTCTCTGACTAATTTCTGCATCTATTTCTTTAGATAACATTTTATCTTCTTTACTTTGTTCTTCTCGTAGCTTATCAGCTTTTTCAAAACGCTTATTTGCTTTCAGTTGATAACCTACCTTTTCTTCTAAAAGCCCCAAATTATTATGAGCAATTGCATCTTCTGGGTCTAGTTCTACTGCTTTTCTATAATCTTGCATTGCCAAAACAATCATTCCTGCTGCTGCACGGATATAAGCACGACTAGAATATCGATATGGATTATCTGGTTCTAGCTCTAGGGCAATATTCATATTTACTAAGGCTTCTGATAGTTTTCCAACTGTAAAATAAAGCACACCACGCTCACTATACGCATTTGGATTTTCAGCTTTATGAATGGATAAGTTATAATCCCTTAATGCTTTCTGAAACTCTTGTAACTTGAAATAAGCATAACCACGACGAAACAAAACTTCACCCTCAGAAATAGATTTTAATTCCTCTTTTTGAGGATTTTGAGCAAAATCATTTATTATTTTTGTACAAATTTGGATAGCTTCTTCATATTTTCCTTCTTGAATAGCTATATTTATAGTTTGAATATTCATTTTGAATAATTTTTTATGAAACAGATAATTTTTATGAATAAAATAGTATTGCTACTTCTTGCTTTGTGTTGCTTCTCTTGTCTATCAAAGAAAAATAAAGAGACAACCGTTGATAAAGAAAAAGGAGTAATTAAGACAGAGAAAAGCAAAAATTTAATCAATGACCCTCGTTCTCCTAATCCAAGTAGTGAACTAGCTGTTTTGATGCGTGATATGTGGGAATATTCCGATACGCTAAAAACTGCTATTTCTAATGGAAACACAGATTCTCTACCAAAATATGTTCATCATTTTGAGCATATTCTACAAGCAGAACCCACAGACGAACACACAAAAAGTCCCTCTTTTGATGCAATGGCAAAGATAATGCTTCAAAAATTAGAAAACGTATATCAGAATGCAAATGCAAAGGAAAAACAGAGCGTACAAGTAGAAGGTTTCAACTTATTTGTCAAAAGCTGTTTACAATGCCACGAGCAGCAATGCCCAGGTCCTATTTCAAAGATTTCTAAGTTAGAAATAAAGTAGATTTTGATGTTTTTGATTTATTTATAGTTCTTAAATTTTATTTTTATAAAAAATGCTTTTTACATTCAAACATATACTACTTCTAAGCTTATTTTTTATAAAAACATCTTTTTTAGTTGCTCAAAATCATCATATTTTGGAGGATAAACCTCACGAAGATATAGATAACTTTGAAATTCTAATTGATAAAAATTATACATTCGAACAAATTCTTACTGATTCTACACTTAAGTTTCAAAAAAATCCTGAACGATATAAGTTTGAAACTGAAGAATATTGTTGGTTTCGGTTTACTATAAAAAACCCTTCCGTTTACACAAAAGAAATTTATCTAGTTACAGCACCTAAAATAAATAATACACTCTATTTTTATAATTATGAAGACAAAGAGTGGCAAACTAATCAAGCGGGTATTGCCATAACTAACTCTAAAATGCGTAAAACGTACTTTCATATTTATCTACAACCCAAAGCACTAAATTATTTCTATGTTAAAGTAAAAGTAAGAGAACTACACACACAAGAACACTCCGTCAGAACATATATTTACTTTAAATCCAAAGAGAACTTCGAACAAAAAGTGCAGTTTGTGATAGTTTCTTGTATAGTAGTCTGTTTTGCCATGTGTCTATTTTTCATTTATAACCTTTATATTTTTACTGTTTTTAGAGATTTGACTTATCTCTACTACTTAATTATTATTGTGGGAGGTGTTTTGTATATCATAGAATCTAGTAATGTAATTGATTTTGTTATTCCTATTAGTTTTTATGGTTTAGGGGTACAACCAGATGGAAATTTGTATTTCTATCAAGCCAAAAACATTATAAATATTGCAAATCTTTTATTGATTTTTTTCGGTTATATACAGTTTTCCAGAAACTATCTAAAACTTCAGACTTATTTAGTTTTTTGGGATACTATTATGAAATATACTTTATATATATTCTGTTCGTTTAGCATTTTCTTTATTGCTTGTTCATTTTCTAAATCATTTTATCTATATACTCAGTTAGCATTTTTTCATAATATACTATGTACTGTAATTATTTTATTGATTTTTGGTGTAAGTATATTTTTATATAAAGAGGGATACAAACTAGCTCGTTATTTTTTACTTGCTAACACATTTCCTTTATTGGGAATACTTAGTATCGCTTTTTATCTAGTTTTGTATAAATCACCTACAATTAATTTACAATTAATTCCTCATATAGCTATAATATTACAGACAGTCGGCTTTGCTATTGCACTAGTTGCTCGTATAAATCTTTTAAAAGATGAGCTAAAAGAAAAACAACTTAAAGCAGAACAACTAGAAAAAGAAAATGACAAAATGTTGGCTCGTAATCGTTATATTGAATTAGAAAATGAACATATTATTTCTGAAATGGCACAAGAAGTCAATCAAAATGCAGATTTACAACAAAAACTAGAAGTCAATCAGAGAGAGCTTACGGCAAATATGCTTTATCTTTATCAAAAAAATGAAATGTTGGCTAGTCTTCAAAGGCAAATAAAAAACCTTTCTTTTAAAGATACCACAGATAAAAATAGAGCAGGAATCAGAGAAATAAAATCTACAATTAAAAATGATTTATACTTAGAGAACGATTGGGATAAATTCAAGATTCACTTTGAAGAAGTTCATCCTAATTTCTTTAGAAATTTAAAAGAAAAATACCCTACGCTTACACCAAACGAAATACGTCTTTCAGCTTATTATCATCTCAATATGTCAGCAAAAGAAATAGCCACTTTACTAAATATTAACCCTACAAGTGTGCATAGAGCTAAGTCAAGATTAAACAAAAAAATGGAGAAAGCCAATAAAGAAAAGCAAGGAAATTAGTCTTTTAATCATCCTTTTTCATCAAAACCTTAAAGCAATTTTATAGCAAGTCTATGAAATTGCTTTTTTATTTACATTCATATAAAAATGATTTTTTTCTTATAAATTTTAATCAGAGCATTCTAACACACTCAAATAGTTTAATTAATTATGAATATAATTATAAAAACCACCAAAAAAGCTATTTTTTCTGTCTTGTCTATACTTTGTCTATACTGTTTTTTTTGATTTATGAGTCAAAAAATATTGATTTGAAGTATGTAATGATAAAAATGCTAGTAACAAAACAAGAGTTCTTTTCAAATTTTCATATAGCTGTTATTTACCCTGTAAAAGTAGTAACGCTAGGAATTAATTAATAATTTAAAGTAGCGTATCAAAAAACCATTTTTCATTGAAGGATGGTTTTTTTATTTTTCTTATTTTAATCGCTTTTGACAATGACTAGAAAATTAACGACCTTTGTGTTTATTTTTTATCTGTTTTTTACACAATTTTGCGTATTTTATTGATTGAATAAAAGAATTTGAGTAAAAGAAATTACTTTAAATTCTGAATATTCATAATTAATATGTAATTCGTAATTTTTAATTTGTAATCGTTTTCAACCTATGCAAGTCAATACTGCCAAATTTTTAGAAAGCAATCCGTCTGTAAAGACTTGTCCTTCTCCTCATATGCCCGAATACGCTTTTATTGGGCGTTCGAATGTCGGAAAATCTTCTCTTATTAATGCAATGACCAATCGTAAGAGTCTTGCCAAAACGTCCTCAACACCTGGAAAGACACAACTCATCAATCATTTTTTGATAAATGAAAGTTGGTATTTAGTTGATTTACCTGGATATGGTTGGGCAAAAGTGAGTAAATCTCAACGCAGAGATTTTGAAGGCTTAATTACAGAATATCTTTCTGAACGTGAAAACCTAGTGGTTACTTTTGTTTTGGTGGATATTAGACACGAACCACAAGCGATTGATTTAGAGTTTTTTGCTTGGTTAGGAGAGAATCAGATTCCGTTTGCGATTATATTTACAAAATCTGATAAGCTAAATAATAGCAAACTTGTTGCTTCTTTAGATCGTTATGAAACAGTTTTGAAATCTGCTTGGGAAGCATTACCTCCTAATTTTATTACCTCAGCAGTAAAAAATGAAGGAACAGAGGATATTTTGGCTTATATAGAGAAATATAATAAAGCCTTAGAAGAAAAATTTTCTCAAATTCAACCTATTAAAGTAATAAAGGAAGTTCCAGAACAACCTGCAAAACAAGTTAAGAAGACAAACTCTAAACCTAAAACATATAAAAAGGAGGAAAGTGAAAGTGAACTCAATGAGTTTGAAAAAAAATCATTTGAGAAAGCTGCTCCAAAACCTTCAAAGTATGCTTCACCTAGAAAAACGAACTCTAAATATACTGTTCCTTTTTCTAATGAAAACAAGAACGAAAAATCAAAAGATAAAGGAAAAAGACCTGCAACAAATGTAAAGCGAAATTCGAAGGCAGCAGAAAGCAAACAATTCAAATCAGCTTCTAAATCATCAAAGGGTGCTAAGAACAAATCAAGTCAAAAACCAACCTCTTTCAAAGGAAAAAGAAAGTAAACCAAAATTCTATTTTATTTTTACTATTTTTGCGCTCTTGTATTTATTCTAATTAAGAATGTAGCCTAGGCTTTAGCATCCGAATAAAATTTTAGTTCACAAAAAATGTTTTTCTGAATAAACTCGTTTTTGTACGAAAATTGAAGTATAATTCTATTATAAAACTAATCAACAAAACTCTACATAGTATATATGAAACTTAAAGAAGTAGCCGTTATTTCGGGCAAACCCGGACTGTATCAAATTCTTAAACCTACTCGCAACGGAGTAATTATTGAAGCTATTGGAGGAGTTCGCTCCAAAATTATGGCTGATGCCAGTCATCGTATTTCTATATTAAAAGAAATTTCTATTTATACAACTACTGAAGAAGGTTCTGTGCCTTTGCAAGATGTGTTTCATAAAATATATGACAAACATGCACTCAAATTAGACATCAAAACATCTGATAATAATGCTTTGAAAGGTCTTTTAAATGATATTTTACCAGAGTGGGACAAAGACCGTGTTTATACTTCTGACATCAAGAAATTAGTGATGTGGTACGGTATCTTAGCAGAACACGCACCCGAACTAATAGACCCAGCTCAAAAAGAAGAAGACGAGGAAGAAGAAGCTGTAAAGAGCCAAAGAGAGGAAAGTCAGGCAAAGCTAGAAGAAAACCCTGAAGAGCCAGTTACTATTTCTAAAATGGAAACAAAGCCAAAAACAAAAGCTAAAACTAAAAAAGCAGAAGCTAAATTAGATGCTATCGTAGAAGCAGAAACTTCTGCAACAGAAGACAAACCAAAAAAGACAACTACGAAAAAAGCTACTACTAAGAAGACAACTGCCAAAAAAGAAGACAAAGATACAAAACCAAAGAAAGCAGCAGTCAAAAAAACAACTAAGCCTTCAGCAAAAACTCAAAAACCAACAACAAAAGCAGCTACCAAGGCTGTAAAAGGTAAAAGAGGAGATAAATAATCACAGTTTTTCTGTCAAAAAAAACCTAAATAGAATACTATCTATTTAGGTTTTTTTTGTTAAGAAAATTCTCTAATGCTATTTCAACAAGAAAGAGCTAATCAGTTTTTAAGAATTAAGCATTCGCTGTTTCTAAAACGTCTTTCATTGTTTTTCCAATATTTGCAGGAGAATCTACTACATGGATTCCACATTCACGCATAATACGCATTTTTGCTTCGGCTGTATCATCTGCACCTCCGATGATTGCACCTGCGTGTCCCATACGCTTTCCTTTAGGAGCTGTTTGTCCAGCAATAAAACCAACCACTGGTTTTTTATTCCCTGTTTCTTTAATCCAACGAGCAGCATTAGCTTCTAAGTTACCACCAATTTCTCCAATCATAACGATTGCATCTGTTTCAGGGTCATTCATTAAAAGTTCTACTGCTTCTTTTGTAGTTGTTCCGATGATTGGGTCTCCACCGATTCCGATAGCTGTTGAGATTCCCATACCTGCTTTTACTACTTGGTCAGCAGCTTCATACGTCAAAGTTCCTGATTTAGAAACAATTCCGATTTTGCCTTGCTTAAATACAAAACCAGGCATAATTCCTACCTTTGCTTCCCCTGGTGTAATTACCCCTGGGCAGTTAGGACCTACCAAACGGCAATCTTGTTTGTCCATTACATACGCCTTCGCTTTTACCATATCTTGAACAGGAATTCCTTCTGTAATAGCAATAATTACTTTGATTCCAGCATCAGCAGCTTCCATAATTGCATCAGCAGCAAACGCAGGTGGAACAAAAATAATTGAAGTATCAGCTTTTGCACCTTCTACGGCATCAAGAACAGTATTGAAAACAGGCAAACCCAAGTGAGTTGAGCCACCTTTCCCTGGTGTAACTCCACCTACTACATTTGTTCCGTATTCAATCATTTGCTCGGCGTGGAAAGAACCTTCTTTTCCTGTAAAACCTTGAACAATAATTTTAGAATCTTTATTTACAAGTACGCTCATAGTCTGTATAGTTATTTTTTGTGAGTGTAAAAAATGATATAGACAAAAATACCTTTTATTTTGATAAAATAATAATTATGAGATTGTGATTTTGGAAAAATGTTGGAAATTTGGTTCTTACAACATAAGACAATAGCAAACGTAAGTATTTCTCATTTCCAAATCTGAGTTCCTAATGTATCATCTACATCTCTATATTTAACTTTAGGCTTAATTGAAAGGTCTTCAACAATTTTACTATTTATATAAAAAATGTTTTTACAGTTTTGTGCATAAAAAGTTAAAGTGTCTAATTTCAGATTATTATTATCTATAAAAAAATCAATAGAAATATCAAACCTAATATCTTGTGCTTTATTAGGAGGAACTATGTATTCATCAAGTATATCATCAAATAGTTCTATTGAATCTTTGTTACACACACAAAAAGCTTTATCTCTAGCGTTCTCTAAATTAGTGTTTTCTAAGGCTGCAAACATTTTAAAATCTAAAATGATTGTATCTTTTGTATTATTGAAAAAACTATAATAGAAAAAAACATAAGGTAAATCTTCAATTTCTTTATTTTCGTGTTGATTAATAAAAATGCTATCTAACTTTATTTCTACATTAGTAATTGGTTTAGAGTCATTACAAGATTGTAGTAAACATACCATAAAAAATATAATTATGAGCCTAGCTTTCTGTATCATTAAATTATCAGTTAGGTTATTTTTGCAATTTTAGTTGTAGAGCAAAACTGCTATTTTATTTAAAATACAAGGTTACGTCTGTAACTAAAATCCATTAAATCTAAAAGGTAACTTAATTAGAAGTATTAATTCCTCACTCATTCTTCAAATGGTCTAAATACAATATTCCATCAAGGTGGTCTATTTCATGTTGAAAGATAACAGAAGTAAAACCATCAACAATTTCTTGATGTAACTTTCCATCTAAAGTCTGGTATTCAATTGTTATTTTGTCTGGACGAATTACTTTTTCTCTACGGTTTGGAATAGAAAGACAGCCTTCCATTGTTTCTTTTACTTCGTCGCTGTATTTGATGATTTTTGGATTGATATAGACTTCAAAAGGCATTTCTTCCTGCTCTTTATCAAAGCGTTTTACCCAAATAATACGTTTATTGATTCCTACTTGTGGCGCAGCAATTCCTACTCCCATTGAACTAGGATGACGAACCGTTTTGAAAAGTCGGTGTACGAAATAATGAATGGTTGTATCTGTAGGATTGAATTTTACTTCTTGAGATTTTTTTCTCAAAAATATAGAATCTTCTTTATTGGTAATTTTCCAAACACGCATGGCTTGACTAGAATCCTGCTCATAAATCAACTTTAATTCTTCTTCTGAAAAAAATGAAGTGCTAGAAGTAGAAGGTAGATTTTTACAAGAATTGAGAGTAAGTAGTGCCAACAGAAAAAGGAAAAAATAATTTGATTTCATTGTAATTGAATAAATAAACGAAACCCACAACGGCTTTAGCCCTCAGCGAAGCTAATTTTAATCGTGGGGAAACAGCCTGTTTTGTTTCCCATAACTAAAGTTATGGGTTTCGTTGTTTGACTACATTAGTAAAGATTCTAAATTTAAGAAAATAGCATCAAAATAAACTAAAAAGTAAAAAAATAAGCAACTACATTTTATTGTAATTGCTTATTCTTCATTAATTGGAAGAGGGTATTTGTTCAATTATTTAATTATCATAGCTGGCTTTTTTCAGTTACCAGTTACCAGTAATTAGTAACCAGTTAATTTCTTTTGTTTTTAAAGTCTTATTCCGAAGCTAAAGGCATTTAGTTTTGGTAGATTAGAGTTTTCTGTAAAAAGTGTATTGACGTCATAATTAAAGAAAAGGCGAAGTCCACTATCAAATTTATCTTCTCCAATTCCGAGTTCTGCTCTTACTCCATATCTCCAATCATTCAAACGGAAATTAGAATGTTCTTTATCTTTCTGACGGTCGCCTCCATCGTGATAAACAATTTTGGTATAACTGCCCACTCTATATCCTGCATAACCTCCAAAAGCTAATTTTAGACCTTTTCTATTATTTTCTGCAAAATCTAAATGCACCATCAAAGGCAAATTTATATAAGCAGCTGTCAGTTTTGATTTGTCTAAAGAAGTTTCATATTCAGGAAATTCAACTCCACTTCTTGTTTCTAAAGCATAATTATCTCCAGTAAACATAAAATTATTCCAAGATGCTTCTAAGCCATATTGTAACAACAGAGGACTTTTCTTTCCACCGACTTGAGTCTTGAACATTGTACCAAAAGCGAAGTAACGAGAACCCCAAGAACGCAATTCATATGGTTGTCCTGTTGGTGTTTCTCCAAAATTTCCATCTTGAAAATAATTATTCAATCCAAAATCAATCGGAATTTGATGGCGTGTTCTTCTCCAAAAATTATTTTTAGGTTTTCTTTCATCAATCTCTCCGTCACCATCATCATCGTGTTCTATGCGAATGCCTCTCAAACCAAAAACAATAGTGCTTGTTTTGATATTTTCTTCAGAAGAATTTTCTTCTTTTATTTCACTTTCATCATTAGCTTCACTTTCATTCTCCGTTTCATTATCATTGTTTTGATGTGCCTCTTCAAGATAATTAGCTGTTTTTTCCATAATCAAGTTCCAGTCAATATCACGAATTGCTTCGGCATCTTTTTGGTTCTGAACATAGACTGTTACTTTACTACTATCACCAAAATCAATAAGTATAGTGTCAGCTTTTGATTGAGCAGATGAGTTTGAGATACTAGAGAAAATAAATCCAGTTATCAAAGTGAGTAATAAGAGTCCTCGCAAATTAATCTGCCTGAATTTCATTGTTTTGGTTAGATTGATTAGTTGTGTTTTCGTTTGCTTTTTCATTATTCGGAAGTATGTTTTGTAAATTAACTTTTTTGCCTGTTTTCAAATTCCAAACTTCTTTCAAGACATTTTTTGCTTTATCAAACTGCGAAGAATTTTGATTTTTCTCCATTCCTGTTGCCTGACTAGCATTTCCATAACTCTCATTATTTCCTACCTTAATTGTGATAGCAACCATCTGATTATCAATGTTTAATTGATGTATATCTGAATTTTGCTTTTCCTTTTTAAGAGAAGGATTAGAACTATGAACTACAAAATCACTTGCCCAAACATTATCTGAAATGTGCGTACTTGGATTAGTAAATCTTTTATCATTTATTTTATCCTGTGATTCTTGATTCTTGATTTTGGTTTGGTCTTTTTCCAAACTGGCTACTGCTCTTTCAATATGCTTTTGAGAATTAATTCCTTTTACACCTTGATTTTTAGAGACCGTATTTTTTGTATTAATTGTTGGGGGTATTTGTTGCTTATTAGATGCAATTACTTTTGAAGAGGTTGCGTCAGTATTTTGATTTTCTTTTTTATTTTCTAAATCATTTATAGAAGAATTAGAAGTAACGGATGTGA
The DNA here is from genome assembly GCF_037126435.1 of Bernardetia sp. ABR2-2B. Classification (GTDB taxonomy): domain Bacteria; phylum Bacteroidota; class Bacteroidia; order Cytophagales; family Bernardetiaceae; genus Bernardetia. Next base: position 1,994,161 of record NZ_CP147020.1, read on the forward strand.
CCCTATTTTTTTCATTCAAATCATTTACAACTTCTGTTTGAGAAGAGTTTGCAATCGTATTTGAGTTTATATCTACATTATTTGAAGTAGAAGGATTAAAAAATACAGCCCAAATCACAAGTGATGCAGCAACGCCACTTACAGCCGACCAAAGAGGAAGGTAAGAACGTTTAGTAATCGATTTGGTAATGGGAGCAACTGTTCCTTTCTTATCTGCTAATCCGTGCTGAATTCTTCTCCAAACGTGGTCTTCGGTAGGAACAGCATGATTCTGTAAGGCTTCTTTAAAAAGAAGGTCTAAATCAGAATCCGAATTATTTGTAGAAAATTTATTTTTTTGATTGTCCATAGGACTTATATATTTAAAAAGATTTTTTGAAATCTTTATGTAAAAGACAAAATTATTATTGTTGTATATTCTTAGCTTTTATAGTACAAAGCTGTTAATAGATTGATTATTCAAAGTATCATCTGTATTTGTATCTATTTGCTCCAGCCATTTTTTCAGTAATGCCCTTGCTCTACTAAGTTGAGATTTTGAAGTATTTTCAGAAACTCCTAATTTTTCAGCAATTTCTTTGTGTGAAAACCCTTCAATAGCATACATATTAAAAACAGTTCGGTAGCCATCAGGCAATTGCTTGACCAATGCTAGTAAATCATTTGTTTCTAAAGCCGTAGAAGCAGGGTTATTTTTTCCCTTATAATCTGCGTTTTCTATTTCTTCCATAAACACTTTTTTGCGTTTTCGGATAAGACCTAAAGCTTCATTACTTACAATTCTTCTAATCCAACCTTCAAAACTTCCTTCACCTTTGAAAGAATCCAAATGCTCAAAAACTTTCATAAAAGCAGTAACTAGCACGTCTTCGGCTTCATGATGATTACCTACATAGCGCAGAGCGACACCAAACATTTTACCAGAATGCTGTTCATAAAGTTGTTTTTGTGCTTTACTACTGCCATTCTTACAGGCTTCTATCAGTTCGCTTTCTGATAAATCTTGAGTAGAGCGTTCTTTATTGCGAAGAAATCCGAACATAAAATTATTTCATAAAAAAGGTTGAATACGTATTTCAAAATTTATTTAAAAATACGCCAGATATAAGTTGTTTTTGTTTCTTGCTTTAATAGATGTAAAAGCTTTTGGAAAGGTTGCGTGGACTATGAAAAATTTTTAAAATAAAGTATCTAGATAAAATTATCCATTCAAAAACTCTACTTGTGTATGTGTTTCAAATACTTTCAACTTGCTAATACTGCCATAATCAATCGAAACAGAAAAAGCCCTTTGCAGAGGAATCTCTAAAGCATAACACAAAATAGAACGAATAACTCCTGCATGACAAACAATAAAAGCAATTTTTCCTTTTTGTGATTTAATATTTTTTTGCCAAAAATCAATCACACGCTCATTCAAAATCTCAAAACTTTCTCCATTTGGGGCAAACTCTGTTACAAAATTATCTGTCCATACTTTCAGCTCTTCTTCATTTATTTCGTTCCACTTTTTGAGTTCCCAATCTCCAAAATTCATTTCTTTCAATTTATCATTTTCCTTTACTTTGGATTTGAAATTATTTTGAATAAATACATTCAAATCTTTAGCTAGAACAGAACAGCGTTGTAACGGACTTGTATAAATTTCTATTTCTTGTTTTGATTTGTCTTTGTTTTTCAAATACTGTTTTTGAAGTCTTTGGAGTAACTTTTCTGACAAAATAGTAAGTTCTTCTTGATAAGAATCTGTAACCTCCAAATCTGAAAAACCATAACAAACTCCCTTTTCTATTTTTGGTGTGGTATGACGAATAAGATAAACTTCCATTGTGATTTGTTTTTGGTTGGACAATAAAAAAGACACTCTAAGAAGTGTCTTGAAGAATTTTGAGCGTGTTTTTTATATTATTCTAATGTTTTTAGAAGCTCCCATTTGTCGTATTCTTCTTCCATTTCTTCATAAACTTCTTTTCCATAAAACTCTATTTTGTCTTCTTTTTTGATAGCATAAAAATTTTCTCCTGCACCTGCCCACCAACACGCACATGCCCAAGTTGCATCAGTTGGAACTTTCATTGATTCATAGTTTTCTTTTTCTACTACATTGCAGTTTGAAGCTCTAGCCAATTCTATATCTTTTCCATTTATAGTTGCTGTAATAGTGCTTTCATTTCCATTAATATCATCTTCTACATTAGAAATGAGAAAGGTAATTTCCATCTCTTGCTTTTCTTCTGCAATTCTGATTTCTTGATTTTCACTTGCATTTGCTTCTGTTGTGGTAGATTCAGAATTTGTATCAGAACTAGTAGTTGATTGACAGGAAAAAAAACCAAAACAACATAATAAACTTGATAAAACGAAGCATTGAATAGATTTTAAATAATTGCTTTTCATAAAAGATGGGTTTGACTGAAAGTTCGAAATAATGAGTTGGGAGAAATAACGCCTTTTCAAAAATACATTTTTTTACTCAAATCTTGAAATTCTGTCTATAAAAATTTAGTTCAAACAATCTACTCAAAATTGCTGTTTAGTTTTTTTATTTCTAGCTTAATCAAGAGAAATAATCTATTTTTTAATCTTACATTTTTACTCTCTCTTTATATGGATGCAGCCGAAGAAATACAAGCAAAACTAGTTTCCTATTGGCATATACTTTTAGAAAGTGTTCCAAGAATTGCTCTTTCTATTATCGTAACAACTGTTTTTATTCTTGTTGCTATCGGAATTACGAAGCTTTTTCGTAAGAAAATGATGCAAAAAGCTGAAAACAAACTAGTTGTTGATTATGTAGTTCGCCTTGTAAAAACGCTGCTTATTTTAGCAGGAGTTATTTTGGGATTACATACTATGGGACTTACAGGAATAGCTGGAGGACTTTTGGCAGGTGCAGGAGCTGGTGCAGTAATTTTAGGTTTTGCCTTCAAAGAAATTGGAGAAAACTTTTTGGCAGGAATCATTTTAGTTTTTGACCGTCCTTTTAATTTGGGCGATACCGTAACCGTTGAGGGAAATATGGGCAAAATAGTTTCTCTTAATTTCAGAACGACGCAAATGAAAACCTTTGACGGACGTGATGTTTATATTCCCAATATTTTAGTAATTACAAATGAGGTATATAATCACACACAAGATGGATTTTTGCGTTTGGATTTTTTGATAGGCATTGATTATGATGATGATGTAAAGGAAGCTATTAAAGGAATTACAGAAATTGTTAATTCAAATAAAGAGGTCTTGAAAGATGAAAAAACGATTGTTTTGATAGATGAATTTGCAGCCAGTACCGTCAATTTGAAGGTTATGTTTTGGGTAAATACCTTAGATTATAAAGTTTCAGCCTTAGAGACCAAAACAGAAATTATGCGAACCGTCAAAAACTTTCTTCTTGAAAACAAATTTGGTCTTCCTGCCAACATTCAAGAATTTAAGATGTATAAGCCAGACCCAATTCCTATTATTATCAAACACGAAGGAAAGAATCAAGATAATTCTATTTCTCTGACAAAAAATGATTAATTTTGAATAAAATCTGTACAACTTATTTTCTATAAACTATGGCTTCTAATTTTCCAACTAATTCTAATCAAGATATTTTTGAACAAGACTTGCGCCTAGCAGCCATTGATATTGGTTCGAATGCGCTTCGTTTGCATATCAGTAGAGTTCGTTTTTCTGAAAAAGAAAGTATTCCTAGTTTTAAAAGAATTGAGCAGGTTCGTTTTCCTCTCCGATTAGGAACTGATGTTTTTAGTCTTTCTCACAAAATTAGTCCAAAAAATGAAGAAAAATTTCTTCAAGTAATGCACGTTTTCAAGCAGGTAATGGAAGTTTTTGAAGTCAAAGATTATATGGCTTGTGCTACTTCTGCAATGAGAGAAGCCAAAAATGGAAAAGAACTTGTTGAAAGAGTAAAGCAAGAAGTCGGTATTCCGATAAATATTATTAGTGGAGATATGGAAGCAGAATTGATTAATAAATCTATTTTGAGTTATGTTTCGACTGAAAATTTTGTTCATATTGATGTTGGGGGAGGAAGCACAGAAGTAAATATTTATCATAATCTTGAAAAAACAGATGCACATTCTTTTGATATGGGTTCAGTTCGTTCGATTACGACAGATAAAAAAACTGCAACAAAAGAATTTATAGAAAAAGAAGATAAGAATCTTAAAGATTGGATTCAGAAGGCAGTAAAGCCATTTTCAACTACCGTAAATGCTGTCGGAACAGGAGGAAATATTAATAAACTCTACGACCTTTCGAAAAACTCAAAAAGTGGAAAGTCATTGAGTATTAAAGAAATGGAGCGTTTATACAAGGAACTCAAGAAAAGAAATTATCAAGAAAGAATTAGAGATTTTGGTTTGAATGATGATAGAGCTGATGTGATTCTTCCAGCAACAGAAATTTATTTAAAGGTCATGAAAGCAGCAGGAATCAAGGAAATTATAGTTCCTAAAGTGGGTTTGAGAGAAGGAATTATACAACATTTGTTTGAGAAAAATAATGTTTTTCATTGATTCTATTTTCAAAAAAGTAATTTTTAAAGCTAATCTAATTCTTTTTAGGTTAGCTTTTTTGTTGGTCATTTGTAGATACATAACCAAACTATTTATTAACAACGTACGTACAATATAATAAATCTTAATTTTTAATTTAACTACTTTCCTTAATTTTATTCCATGAAATATATCAATTTTGTATTTAGTCTTTTCATCTGCTCGTTATTTTTTAGTTGTGGTTCTGATACGTATGAAAGAGAATTAGAAAAATCTAAACATGAAAATAAAGAAACAATGCGTTTCGAACTTGGCTTGGATTTGACTTTAGATGGTAAAAATATATCAGCACTAAACTGCAAAAATCCGATTGATAATGTTCGCCTTGAAAAAATACTGGAAGAAATAGAAGACAACTTCTTTGATGAGAGCAAACTTGAAACAGCAAAAGAATTGACCTTAGAAAACTGCCTTACCGTTTATCAGATTACTTCAATCTTAACTTATTTAGATGAATATGATAGAATGGAATTTGTTCGTTTTTCGTATGGAAGAACTTCTGAAAGACACCTTTTTTATAAAATAAAAGGAATGATAAATGAAGAACAACACGAAGAGTTCGAACTCTTATATCAAAACTCATCAACATCACAAACTAAAAAACAAGTAAAAAGTAGAGAAAAGACTAAAGAAAAAACTTCTGAGCAAGATGAAACCGAAAGTATAGAAAATCAGTCGACTTGTGAGGGAAGTAGTATTAATGATGAAAAATTTGAAAAGGTAATTTCTGCAATTTCGGAAGGACACATGGCTGATGATAAAGTAAAAATTGCAAAGAGAATAATTTCAGAAAACTGCATTACTGTTTATCAACTGATAGATATTTTAGATATTATTCAAATGCCTGATGAGCAAGTTATTTTTGCCAAATATGCTTACAAAAGAGTAATCAATAAATCAGATTTTTGTGATGTCAAAAAAGCTATTATTTCTCCTATGCACCATGTAAAAATAACTGATTTCTGTAAGAGAAAAGGCATAAACTGCGAATCATCAGGGCAGTTAGAAGACCTTTTTGAGAATGCTTTTTAGGAAAAAGGACAAGTCATGACTTGTCCCTACAAAAAAATATATTTTAAAACCCAAACCTCAAACGAAGACCAAAGTTTTTGCCTAATCCAGTCTTAATTTCATTTTGCAAACTAGGATTAACAGCCCAAACAGCATCTACTCTCAAAACTTTGAAAATACGCTCAAAACCTACACTAACTTCTGTATAATTGGGCGTATTTGGTGTGTGAAGATAATGCGCTCCTGCTACAAGTTGCCATTTTAGTTTTTTCAAAAGTGGAATTCTATTCATTATATAGCCATTGAAATGATGTTCTGCATGAGCTTCTACAAAATTATCTGTTGTGCTATATTGGTAGTAAGGCAAAAGAAGAAACTGACGCAAACGAGATTGAGCTAAGAGCAAAGGCGAAGTTTGAAAATGGAAATTATCAGCAAACGAAGTATAATTCTTCCATAAAAATGTTCCTGCTTGTGCTTCATAATTCAGCGAACCGACAACTCCCAAACTAACATCATCTTTTACATTAAAAATCAACTGACCAAAATCGGTCTTGCTATCAAACACAGTTGGAACGCCTTGTGAATATGTTAATGTAAGCGTTGGGTATCTACTACCTATTGTAATGCGTTGTTTTGGACGCAAAATATATTTTTCTCCAATTCTGTAACGAAGCTGTGCCTTCAAAATAAACGCATTGTGTTTTTCAAAAAAGACATTATTTCCATCAAAATCAACAGGCATATTTTGTGTAAATTCTACTTCATCTCTATCAAAGTAAGGCTTTAGAGTTGGGTCTGCATTTTGAAGTGGAATACGCTGTTCGAAGTTTGCTTGTAGATTCAGAAATGCGCCATCAAAAATACGTGTTCCTGTCGTGATTTTGGCAAAACGCTTTTCGAATAATTTTTGATAATTCTCTTCTCTAAAAAGTGTATAAATTCCGTTTACAAAAGGCGAAATTGCATCAGCATCAAATTGTTCTACAAAAACACCTCCTTCTGCACGAATATAAGAACTATTTATTTGATTAAAACGATGAAGAAAATTTCCTTTTGCATAAAACTGATTGCTACTAAAGCCATAACGTCCGTCTAACCCAACTAATGTAGTGCTATAATTTTTCTCTCTAAACTTCCTCAAATTAACCCCTGCATTCAAGACATAACCTTCAACTGTATTGGCTTGAATATTTTGAGTAATGGGAACAAAGTTAAAAGTCAATTCTCTTTTTCGATTTCGATAAGTATAACCTGTAAGCAAATCAAGCACTTTGAATTTGTTTGCTTTTCTATCCATCGAGTCCAAATAAACAGGGTCATTTTGTGCTTTTTCTACGCTATCACTTTTTACATAATGCCCACTTTCTTCTTCTGTAAGAGGAACTGGACGCATTTTTTCCCAATATTCTGCACTTTTCAAATTTGAGCTATCTGAAATAATTGAAATATTTTTATTAAAGAATTTGCGTTCCAAAACCATTGCTTCCACATCATTTTTTAGATTAGAAAGAGAATCTTTTTCTGTATTTTGAGCTAAATTTTCTGTTGTTGTTTCAGTTTTATCCTCTACTTCTGTTTGATTTTTCTGTTCTGTTTGATTCTCTAACTTTTCTTTTTTAGATTCAATTATTCTCTTTTTATCTTTTTTTGATAATGCAAGACTGGGTAATTTTTGCCCTTTTGTATCGGCTTCTAATTGCGCTTTTGTAAATTTAGGAGTTACATCATAATTCGAAAAGCTTCCTGTATAGTCTCCGTGTCCGACTACTTTTGCGCCCATCATGGCAATCGAATACTTAAAGGAAAAAGCCTGTGTACTACATAGCCAAATATCATCAGAGTTTTTGTTTGCAACAGGAACAAATGTTTGTTTGATACTCAACTTATCAATAAACTCTAGTCCTACATCTTTTGAAACCTCCAAGTCCGTACTGTGAACTCGCCACGTACTATCTTGAATATAAATCAGTCCACCAAACAAAGGCTGTCCTTTCGAACGAGGAAAAACACGTATTTTATGAACATTTACGCCCTTATCAATAAACTCTCCTTCGTGTTGGTACTCATAATAAAGCATTGCACCTGCTGCAATTGGCGAAACAAAAGGACGGTCTCCAATAGGTGCATCAATTGTATTTTCATAAATATCAAAGCTCAAATAAAGCGCACTATTCCATGAAAAACCACCTCTATCGCCACTTACTTTTGAAGAAATAACCACTTCTTTTCGTTTGTTTGGAGCAAGAAAATAATACTTTGAAACAGATTCGGAAAAATAAACAATTTTATTTTTTTCCCATTCTTTACGAAACTCTTCTACATCATCATTTTCTAAAAGTTTCGGTACTTTAAACTCATCTAACTTCTGTACATTTTTGATATAGACATTGCAAGAAAAAGCCTTGTTTTGAGTGCGATAAAATTCTCTTTTTTTCTGCGCTGCACGAATAACAGCATAAGCAGGGTCTTCTCCATTTGGTGTAACTACGACTTCCTTCAAACCAATAGTAGAAGATTGCATAACCACATCTAGTTTGACATCTTTGCCATTTTTTATAATAACTGTATGTGTTTGGGATTGAAAACCAACATATCTGAAAACTATTTGATGTGTTCCTTCTTCTAGTTCCAAAAAATAACTACCCTCTTGGTTGGTAGTTGTTCCATAGGTTGTTCCCTCTTCATAAATCGTCAAAAAAGGCATTTTTTCGCCATCTGATGCTGTTACTTCTCCAAAAAGACGAGCAGCATTTGAATTAGATACAAGGAAAAAGCAAAGAAAAAATAATAGTAAAGTTGAAAAATAACGCATTGAGTTAGTTTGTTAAAAAAGTAAGTAAGTCTTTTATTTTGGTTAATCTGTTCTTTAGACTACAAACAAATTACAAGTGTTGCTTTTACTATTATTTTTTTAAGGAAAATTAAGTAATAAAAAATTATTCTTTCTTCTGAGGTCGATATTTAGACTGCTCAAAAATATCTTTATGATTTTTCATTTTCATAAGCTGTGGCAGTGTAACTTCTGGATTTTGTTTCATGTATGCTCTAACAATTTGCCAACCGAGCCATTGAGCAATACGTCCGGGGCATTCTTGACCAATTTCGAAAGTATGAGGACGAGCTTCTAAATATTTTCGTTTTTCTACTTGTGAAGTGGCATAGAATAATTCATTCTTTACAAAATGCCCCCAAACATCGGTTTGATAGGTTTCGCAGTCTTGAATTTCTTGAGATGAATAACCAATAACTAAAGAATCAGCAGCTTTTGGAACTACTTTTTCGATAAAATAATATGTTTTTCCCCACCAAATCATTTCATTTATTAAGCTATTATCAGACGGGTTACTCAAATTATACCTTCCTGAAAGTTCTCTAGCAATATGTGTTTGTATGGCTTCTGGATGATAACGCTCCCAAAGATAATTCGGAATGGCTTCAATAGGAGGACGATAATACGATTGCTCTCCCAAGAAATAATCCAACCCTACCAAAAACATGCTATCACTCGGCACTACATCCATTTCGTAACCTGCTACAATTGTATATACTTTAGGAACATAAAAATTAGGATAATAGAATTTTGTATAACTAAAAACATCATTTAATTGCTGCCTCAACTCATCAAAATCATACAATTTATCTACTTGATTTTGGACAGTATCAATGTAAGGGTCGTTTGCTCGTTTTACAAGTTCTTCCAAAATTCGAATATCATTGACACGAAAACCTTTTAGTAATAAATCAGGGTTTTCTTTTAAATAAGTTAGAATCTCCTCTTTGCTTTGTCCATCAAATATTTTTCTATCTACTCTTTCTATTTCCACATTAACTTTCAAATCTGAAATATCAGGTAGTGTTTCTTTTTGTGTCAGACAAGATGAGAAAACAAAAGAACTGATTAGAGAAAGACAGAAAAAGATAAAAACAGGGGATTTTATTTTTTGCATAATTTGATTTATCACTTATAATTGATTTTATTTTTTTAGTTTTGAAAACAAGATGATTATTCTATATCTTTTATGTTTTTATTAACGAGAGTTTGGGTAAAGAAGTATTCTATATCTAAAAAAGCAAATCAAAATTAATGATTTTTGTGGAAATAAAACTTCTTTAAACACTAAGCCACAGAGAGAAATTAAGCTGCACAAGAAATACAACTACATTTTGAACTACAGAACTTAAAGAGAATAAGCTTACTCCATTGACAAAACTTTAATTTTTTGATCAAATTTAGTTTCACTAGTCATTGGATTATTGAGTATTTTTTTAATTTCTATTAATCCATATCTGAAAAAAGAGTATTCATTATATCCATTTGAACAGACTCTTATTTTTGTTTTTTTATGTTTCCATTCTCCTACTTTGTAACACCAAACAAAGGCAATGGAACACAAAGCAATTAATTTAGCTATTTTATTTGGTTCTGTTAATTTTGTATTTTCTAAGTTAAAACCTTGTGATTTTAGTGCTTTAAACAACGTTTCGATTTCCCAACGTTGTTTATAAATTTCAAAAATATTATCCAATAAAACAGGTGATGCTAAATAAATATATCCTTTTTGTGTTCGACTTACAGATAAATATACCTCTGCTTCATTGACTACAAATGTTCCATCTAGTTGATAGGTTTCTGAAATCGAAAGCCCTCTACACCATGCTACAATAGACTTTGTTTTCCCTTTTCTAGTAGCTTTAAAGTTAGATTTTATACGCATTACAAAATCAAATTTTTTTGTAGCTAAATAGAAAAACCATTTTTTACCTATAAACTCTCTATCTGCTACAAGAGCAGTAATAGATAAATTAGGAAATTGATTTAAGAAATCTTCTATCAAATCAATTCGTTGTTGAGTAGCTGAATTTCCTGTCCTCGAAAGTACAGACCAACAAAGAGGAATAGATACCCCTTTATGAGCTGCTGAGAGAAGCAAAATATTAATATGCTCTTTTCCAACTTTCCAATTCGTTCTATCCAAACACAGTACGATATTTTCCCATTGTTCAATGCCTTCTAAGGAAATAATCAAATTAGTAATTGCTTGAAAATCAAGCTCATAATAATTTAAAAAGCGTTCTATACGACGTAAAGAAGAACTGTATTCTACATTCCTTTCAAACGCAGTTGCAATTTGAATTAAACCTCCTAGACCTACCTTTATAACAGCTATTACAAAAAGACCTATAAATTGAACTCGGGCTAAATGAAACCCTTTTAAATGAGAAGATAAAACACTAACTAATTTTGTAACTTTACCACTAGAAGCATACTTTGCTTTCGCCATAATTGAGAAAATTTTGTGAGAAAAATTTTGTGAGAAACTCAATTATGGCTTTTTTTTATCTAAATTTAAAATCTTTTGTCAGAGGACTGAGGAGAATAAGAGAGAATTTTAATTTTATCTTTTGTTTTTGTATTTATTTCTAACTTCTAAATTTATTCTAATTATGTCTAATCAAAAATTTGAAACCAATAACGCACCCAAACCAGTAGGTTTGTACCCTCACGCAAGAAAAGTAGGCGATTTATTATTTCTTTCTGGCGTAGGAGCAAGAGATGCCAAAACAAACGAAATACATGGAAATGTTTATAATGAAGATGGAAAATTAGTTTCTTATGATATAGAAGCGCAATGTCATACTGTTTTTCAGAATGTAAAAGCAATTTTGGAAGCAAGTGGAAGCAGTTGGGATAAGCTAGTTGATGTTACAGTTTTCTTGACAAATATGGAAGATGATTTTAAGAAGTATAATAAAGTATATGCAGAATATTTTAAAGATAATCAGCCTTGCCGTACGACTTTAGGAATTAGTTCTCTTCCGACTCCAATTGCTATTGAATTAAAATGTGTAGCTACAATTTAATAAAATTGTGTAATTTTGCATCTTGTTTTACAAAACAGAAATTACAAACTAGAAATTTAATAGAACAAAACATATAGATTACCAATGACTGAATTTCAAATTTTAGCCGAAACACCACAATATTTAATAAAACTAAATCCAGAAGTGCCTTGCTTGATGATAAAATGGCGTGGCGATATGCACAGCGAAGGTTATCGCAAAGCATTAAATGATGTAATTGGTTGGATGGAAGAACATCAGATTTCTAAAATTATAAATGATGACCGTAAGATAGCAAAAGGAATTTCTAAGCAAGACCTAACGTGGGCTATGGAAGATTGGCTAAAACGTGCATTAGAAGCTGGTTATCAATCTATGGCAATCATACAAGAGCGTGATTTCTTCAAACGTTATCCTGCTGCTCAAATTTCAGCTATGGCTCGTATGCACTATCAAGACCTTATTAAAGTTGAGTATTTTAGTACAGTAAAATCTGCTGAAGATTGGATAAAAGTAGCTTAATTCAATTACAGATTACGGAATTTCAACAATTACATTGATAAAGCAAGACATTCCTTAAAGATTAATTAATGCTATAGTTTTAATGTATCTGATTTTCAATTCGTAATTTGTAATTGACCATTATTAATTGATTAAGAAACCTCTTCCTGCAACTGCTTTTCATAGAGTTCTGTATAAAGCCCATTACTTTCTAAAAGCTCATCGTGTGTTCCTTGTTCTACTATTTTCCCTTCATCTAAGAAGATAATATAGTCAGCAAGTTTGGCAGAAGAAACACGGTGTGAAATAATAATAGAGGTGCGATTTTTCATTATACGTTTCATATTTTGAAGAATCGCATTTTCTGTTTTTGTATCTACTGCTGAAAGACTATCATCCAAAATCATTATTTTTGGATTACGAATAATTGCTCTAGCAATACTGACACGCTGCTTTTGTCCTCCAGAAAGTGTAATTCCTCGTTCGCCAAGCATTGTTTCGAATCCTTTTGGAAAGCGTTCGATGTTTTCTAACAAATCAGCATCTCTTGCAGCTTCTTTGATTTGATTTTCTTCAAAATCATTTTCATTGAATCCAAAAGCAATATTATTTCGAATAGAATCAGAAAACAAAAATACTTCTTGTGGAACATAACCGACATTCGAACGCAAATACTGTACTTCGTACTCTTGAAGTGCTGTTTTGTCTATCATAATTTGTCCTTCATTTACGTCATACATTCTACAAATAAGGTTTGCAATCGTACTTTTTCCTGAGCCTGTCGTACCCAAAATTGCAAGTGTTTGTCCTTCACGAATCTCAAAACTGACATTTTCTAAGGCTTTAATTCCCGAATCTGGATAAATGAAAGTTACATCATCAAATTTTACCTTTCCTTTTATTTCCGTCTTTTTATTTTCTGTCGATACAATTTCACTTTTTGTATTCAAAAATTCATTGATACGTTCTTGTGAAGCTGCTGCACGTTGTGTAAGGCTCGTAACCCAACCCAAAGAAGCAACAGGCCAAGTCAAGAGGTTTACATAAATCACAAATTCAGCAATATTTCCTGTCGTAATTGTTCCTCTCATTACCTCAATTCCCCCAACATAAACCGTCAGAATTGTACTAAGCCCAATAAGTCCGATAATTAAAGGCAAAAAAAGCGAATTGACACGCACCAAATCCAATGATTTATTAAAATAATCTTTTGTTTCGCCTTCAAATTCTCTTGAAAAATCATCTTCTCTAATATAGGCTTTCATCACACGAATACCAGAAAAAGCTTCTTGTACGAAAGTGGTCATTTTAGAGAGGCTTTGCTGAATCAGAATAGAGCGTTTATTGATTAAATTATTGACATAATAAATACTAATCGAAAGAATAGGCAACGGCAAAAGCGAGAAAAGCGTAAGGCGTACATTAATTGTAAGCATATAAGAAATTACCAAAACAGCCGTTCCGACCATATTAATAGTGTACATAATAGCAGGACCAAGATACATTCTAACTTGTGAAACATCTTCTGATATTCGGTTCATTAGGTCACCAGTATTGTTTTTTCTATAAAAAGCTAACGGCAATTTTTGATAGTGAACATAAATATCGTTCTTCAAATCATACTCAATCAGCCTAGACATAACAATAATCGTCTGGCGTTGGAAGAACAAAAATAGTCCACGAATAAGAGCCATCAATAAAATAAGTCCTCCGTAAAGCAAAACTACATTTCGAAAGGTAATCATCACTTGCTCTTGCCCTACTGTGCCTTCAAAAAGGTCATTCATTCTGATTGTATTGGTTATCAAATCAAAAGCATGACGCACAATTTGGGCAGGAATAATAGCAAAAACACAGGACATCAATACGAAAAAAATACCACCCAAAAGATGCCATTTGTATCGATAAAAATATTTATTTAAGGCAAAAAGTTCTTTCATTTTATTAATTTATATTCTGTATAACAGACTGTGAAGTCTGTTATACGTAACTTCAAAAACGATTGTAGCTACAAGTATTTGGTCTTAACGATAAAGATACATCAAAAGTTAGAGAGAATTTTATTTTTATAGGTTAGGAAAAGACTTGTTTTGATTTTTTAAGAACCAAAGATAGTCTGAGGAGTTTATCAAACATCAAATAATATTTAACGAGATATATTCTTAGCTATTTTAATTCTATAAAAATATGAGTTTCCTAAAAGCTGAATGGCGAAAATTAGCGATTGCAAATTATGAAATTGACCCTAATATACTGTATCCTTACCTTCCTAACGGAACAGAATTAGATTTTTGGGAAGGAAAGTGTTATGTCAGTCTGATTGGTTTTATGTTTAAAAATGTGAGATTATTAGGAGTACCTATTCCTTTTCATATCAATTTTGAAGAGGTCAATTTGCGTTTCTATGTCAAGAGATACGATACAGACGAGGATAAAATGAATAATGATTATAAAAGAGGTGTAGTTTTTATAAAAGAGATTGTTCCTAAACCAGCCATTACTTTTGTCGCCAATACAGTGTATGGAGAAAATTATCAGACAATGAAAATGAGCCATCAATGGATTGAAAATCAAAATGACAGAGAGATAGAATATACGTGGCAAAAGAACTCAAAAGAAAAACTCAATTCTATTTATCTCAAAACTGAAAAAAATCTGAGTGAGATAGAAAAAGAAAGTAAAGCAGAATTTATCACAGAACACTATTGGGGATATGCAAAGAAAAATAAAAGAGAAACTAATGAGTATGAAGTTACACACCCAAGATGGCAACAGTATAAAGTTTTGGATTATAAAATAGAGACTGACTTTGAGAAAATGTACGGAAAAGAGTTTGCCTTCTTGAATCATCAAGAACCAGCTTCTGTACTACTTGCTGAGGGTTCGGAAATTACCGTAGAGCCAAAAAGTAAGATTAGATAAGTAAAAAAGATGCTTTTAGATAAATTCTGATGACTTTTTGAGGTTTGTCTATACTTTGTCTATATGCTCTTTTAGGAATTGAGTAACAAAATAGACTTAATTGCAGTATGTTTTAAAAACGAAAAATAATATTTTATTCAAACGCTCACTTTATTTTAAACCCAAACTCATTTATTATGAATATTCTTAAATTTCCTGTGCTGTTAGTAGTAGTTTTATTATTTACTTTTTCACTCTCAAGTTGTGGTGGTGGAGATAGCGACCCAGAACCTGATGTAGATGTTGTTGATCCTCCTGCAGATGGAGACGATGATGGTAACGCCAGTACAGACGAACAAATATTTGATGACTTCGTGGCTTCTCAAATGTCATCTCAACGCCTTCCTGCTGTGGGCGCAATTATCTTCAAAGATGACCAGATTTTACATGAAGGGTATTATGGAAAATCAAATGTAGAGCAGAACTTACCTTTAGAAGAAAGTCATTTATTTTTGATTGCTTCTATCTCAAAAACAGTTACAGGAGTTGCCTTGCTTCGTTTGTATGATGAAGGCAAGTTTGACTTAGATGACCCAATCAATGATTATCTTTCTTTTCCTGTCAATAACCCTAACTCTGACACACCCATTACTTTTCGAATGCTTCTTACTCACACTTCTTCTATTATAGATGGAGATTTATTATATGATAATTATACATTTGGTGGAGACACGCCTATTGCATTGAAATCGTTTATGGAAAGTTACCTCAAAGAAGGTGGTTCTCGTTATGATGCAAATGATAATTTTTCAGATGCAGAAGCAGGAACAGAATTTAATTATAGTAATGCAGCTTCTGCGCTTATTGGTCTTTTGGTAGAAGAAATTTCGGGAAAGAGTTTCGTAGAATATACAAGAGATGATATTTTCACTCCTCTAGGAATGCTTTCGACAAGCTGGAGATTAGATGAGATTACAGAAACAATTGTTCAGCCGTATGAAGTGGAAGATGATGATTTCGTAAAAATTGATCATTATACTTTTCCAGATTATCCAAATGGTGGATTGCGTACGACACCAAGAGAAATGGCTAACTTTACGGCTGCCATCGCTAATGGAGGTAGTTTTGATGGTTATGAGCTGCTCAAATCTTCAACAGTAGAAGAAATGCTTACAAAACAAATTCCAAATCTTGATGAGACAATGGGTTTACATATGTTTCTTCAAAACGAATCTTTAGGTCTTTGGGGACACAATGGAGGCGAACAAGGCACAAGTACAGAGATGGCTTTTGACCCTGTTACCAAAATTGGTGTTCTTGTATTTACGAATATGAGTGATGCAGACTTGACAGAAATATATGAAGAAGCATTTGAATTAGGTAAAAAATTACAATAAAATTTAGCTGTTGAATATACTCCAGCGAAAGTATTTTTCGAAACCCTAAGGTTCTTTAAGACACTTAGGATAGGGTGTTCAGAATTTAGCTATTTTTTCGTACAGTTTTTAGTCATTTAGCTGCGTAGCTGCGTGATGTTTGTAGAACAAGATTTTAATTTTCATAAAGCTGCGTAGCTGCGTAATATTGAAACTTAACACATTTTGAACAAAAACAGCCATATTACGCAGCTAAAATACAATTTATTCTTATGCGTTTTTAAAAAAAATTGAACGAAGGAATTTCAAAATTCTAAACACCTTACCTTTAGGGTTTAATACAAAAATTTTAATTACGAAACAGTATAAAAAACCTGTTTCTGATTACTCAATTAGAAAAATCATGATAAGGTCTATTTTCAAAATAGTTTATTTACTTAGCTTTCTCTTCTCAACTTTATCTTGTACAACCAAAAAATCAGACAAACCAGTACAATCTCTGAAAGAAAATCTAGTTCAGAAGCAGAAACAAACTCAAGAAAATAACATCATAAACGAAGGAGATATTATTTTTCAAACTTCTATCTCTTCACAAAGCAAGGCTATTCAACTCGCCACACATTCAAAATATAGCCATGTCGGTATTATTTTCAAATCAGAGAAAGATTCTACTAATTTTCTTGTCTTAGAAGCTGTTCAGCCAGTGAAATTTACACCTTTGAAAGAATGGATAAAAAGAGGGCAAGATGCTCATTTTGTAATTAAACGTCTGAAAAATGCTGACAAAATACTAACTTTTGAGGCTTTGCATAAAATGAAAAATCTAGGAAAAACTTTTTTAGGAAAAAACTATGACCTCTATTTTGAATGGTCTGATGAAAGAATATATTGTTCCGAGCTTGTTTGGAAAATCTATAAGGAAGGCATAGATATAGAAATTGGGGAATTAGAAAAACTGTCTAGTTTTGACTTAGAAAGTAAAGCTGTCAGAGAAAAAATGAAAGAGCGATATAAAAATCAAATTCCTTATGATGAAAATGTAATCTCCCCTGCTGCTATTTTTCAGTCTGATAAACTAATTTCTGTTCCTAACCCTACCAATTTTTAAAATTCGTAGGGTTTTCTTTTATAAAAATCCACATTAAACCTTTGCTTTCTATTTGTATCTAACCCTACGAAAAGCAGAAAGACTTTTATCTGGGCTACTAAAATATTTTTTCTAAAAAATATATTTCAAATTAAACCTTCGCTTTTCACTTGTATCTAACCTTACGAATACCAACAAGAATTGAAGTGTATTCAAAACTATTCACTAAAACATATTTCATTCAACAATTAATTTATATCAATTATGAAAATCATTCAAAAAATCGCAATTTTATCTTTAGCCTTATTCTTTACTTTTTCATTTACTACATTTGCACAGCACGACGGAGAAGGCAGACATGGAAGACACCACAGCCACAAAGAACGCATAGAAAAAATGAAACAAGAACTTGGCCTTTCAGATGCACAAGTAGAACAAATAAAAGCTTTGCACGAAAAGAAAAGAGAAGAAAGAAAAGCTGATGCAAAAGCAAACAGAGCCGAGTTTAAGGCAGAGATGGACAAAATTTTGACACCAGAACAACGCAAAAAAGCCGAAGCTCTAAGAGCAGAACACAAAGACCCAAACAAGAGAGCTGAAAAGCGTATTGAAAAATGGAAAACAGAACTTTCTTTGACAGATGCACAAGCAACAAAAGTAAAAGCTGCTTTAGTTACTAGAATGACCAAAATGCAATCTCTGAAAGAAGCTGCAGGAGATGAAAAAGTAGATAAAGAAGAGCGTAAAGCCATTAAAAATGCTTTTGAAACTGGATTGAAGTCTATTCTTTCTAGCGACCAGTTTACTAAATATGAGCAAATAAAAGCTGATAAAAAAGACAAACATGGTAAAGGAAGAAAGCATGGTAGAGACGATAAATAATAGCCTACTAAAAAATCCTTCCGAATAATTACACAAGCTAAAAGCCTTCATTTTGATAAAAATGAAGGCTTTTTCTATGACTACTCTTCTTCATCTTCTTGCGTTCCGTCAGGCATATAAATCAGACGATGTAAATTCTCTTCTCTGAAAATCTCTTGTGCAATCTCTTGCAAGTCTAAGACTGTAAGCGCATCTATTTGGTCAAAAAACTCTTGTAGAGAAACCATTCTTCCAAAATCCAAAAATGATTTTCCCATTCCTATCATCAAACCCGAATTACTCTCACTAGACATTGCTAACTGCCCTTTAAACTGCTGTTTGGCCGTATGAAAAAGTCCACTTCCTAATGTTTTTTCTTTGAGAAGATTGAGCTGTTTCAGAACCAAATTCAAACTTTTATTCAAACTCTTTTTTTCTGTGGCAAACGAAATAGCAAACATTCCAGAATCGCTATATGCCGAAAAACCCGAATCAACAGAATAAACCAAACCATATTTTTCTCTAAGGGAAAGATTTAGACGAGAGTTGAGCGCAGGTCCTCCTAGGTAATTGTTCAAGAGTGCAAAAGGAATGCGTTTTTTATCATGTAAATTATAAGCTGCACCACCAATCATACAGTGTGCCTGTGAAATAGATTTTGGTTTTATAATATGTTGTGCTTTTATGAAAGGTGCAGGATTTCGATATAAAGTAGAAGAATATACAGGAATATCAGCAATATATTTTTCTACCATTTTTTTTACTTTTTCAAACGGTAGGCGACTAACAGAAGAAAAAATAAGGCGACTTGTATCTAAATTTTGCCCTACAAACTCTTCAAAATCAGTCTTTTTGAATCGCCTCACACTTTCAGTTGTTCCCAAGATTTGTTTTCCTAAGGCGTGATTTCCAAAAACTACTTCATCAAACTCATCATCCAATAAATCAACAGGATTATCTTTATACATTGCCATTTCTTCCAAAATAACACCTCTTTCTTTCTCAATTTCTTTATCTGGAAAAATAGAACGAAAAGCAATATCTGATAAAATATCAATTGCTTTTTCAGAATGCTCATCTAAAACAGAAGCATAAAAAACAATCTTTTCTTTTGTCGTAAAGGCATTGAGTTCGCCCCCAACAGCATCCAAACGATTAATAATATGAAAGGCTTTTCTTTTTTGAGTTCCTTTGAAAGCCATGTGTTCCCAAAAGTGAGCGATTCCTTCTTGATGCTCTTTTTCGTCTCTGCTTCCTACTTCTAAGCTAAAACCACAATGCGCTATTTTGGTATGATTTACTCTACAATGAACCAAACGAATGCCATTTGGAAATGTATGGATTTGGTAATTATCTGAATTAGTTGAATTTTCTGAACTCATATTTATTTTAAAATCGTCGTTTTTTACTTTAGCTTTACAAAGTAACGAATAAGTATTGATTTTGTCTAACTGAAAGTTTTAACTTTACTTTATGAATACATCTGAAACCATAATTTATCTATTTTCTGGACTTGGTGCAGATAAGTCAGTATTTGATAACCTTTCGTTTCTCAAAGAAAAAAAACATAGATTTATAGAATGGGAAAAACCAAAAACTGATAATTTGGAAGAGTATGCTCTACAACTTTCTTCACAAATAAATACAACAAAAAAAGTAGTTCTGATAGGCGTTTCTTTTGGTGGAATGTTGGTCTCAGAGCTTTCAAAACATATCAAGACAGAAAAAAATATTTTAATTTCAAGTGCCTCAAATCCGAATGAAATTCCATTTTTATACAAACTCTTTGGGAAACTAAAACTGTATTATTTTATTCCTACTTTTCTACTCAACAAGCCTAATAAACTTCTTAGTTTTGCTTTTGGAGTAACTAGCAAAAAATATAGAAAAGAAGAAAAACAGCTTTATCAAATCATAAGAAACTCAAATCCAACGTTTGCTAAGTCATTTATAAAGATGATTTTAAATTGGGAAAATAACGACAAAAAGATTATTTCAGATGTGATATTTAAAATTCACGGCACAAATGATTTAGTAATTCCTTTTTCTACAAAAAAATTAAACGCAACTCATTTTATGATTGAGGATGGGGGACATTTTATGATTCTTACACATTCAGACGAAGTAAATAATCATATAAAGTTTATTTTATCACAAGGCAACTAAATTATGGCTAATCATTTGAATAGAGTAATTATAAAAACTATCCTAAGTCAATTGACTAAATGACGCTTTAACATGAAAAAATATAATTTTGATAAAAAAATACTGGTGGGTATTTTATTTCTACTTTTCACTTCTCTTTCTAGTAATTTGTTTTCTCAAAATCTACTTTTAGAAGAATATCGAAAAATTTATCCTAAAGAAAAAGCTGTTTTTGTTTTCAGAAAAAAAGAAATAAATATTGATTTTGATACAAAAAAAGATAGTTTCAAAATTATTTCACAAATAGAATCACGCATGTTGCATCTGCGTTTGCACTCACAAGCCTACGCACAAGAAGCAATTTCTTATTCAGATTATACAAAAATATCAGATATTGATGCCTATTCTTTGGTTCAGACGGCAGATGGAATAAGAAAAAAACAAGTAAATAATTTTCAAACTCGTGATGCTGTTTCAGACGATGTCTTTTATAATGATGTTAAAGAAAAAGTTTTTTTATTTTCTAATATCACAGCAGGAACACAGACACACCTTGCTTACAAAGAAGAACTTTTAGAACCTCGTTTTTTAGGTAGTTTTTTCTTCACTTCTTATATTCCTTCTCAAAAAACAGAAATTAGAGTTTCAGTAGCTGCTAATATAGAAATTGGTTTTGAGCTTTTTGGAGTGGACACAAGTAGAATTGAGTTTACAGAAAAAACACAAGAGAATAGAAAAATTTATACGTGGTCTTTAGAAAATGTTTCTAAATATATAGATGAAAAATCGTCGCCAAACCTTCGTTATTATGAACCTCATATAGTTTTATTTATTAAAAACAGAGAGCTAGGAAATAACAAAAAAGTACCTTTATCTTCTTCTATTAAAGATTTGTATGATTGGTATTATCCTTTCGTAAAAGAAATTGATACAATGAAAGGCTTTCCAGAATTGGAATATTTTGTAGATGAACTAACAGCAAATGATACTACACAACTAGCCAAAGCAAAAACTATTTTTGATTGGGTTGCGACACAAGTACAGTATATTGCCTTTGAAGATGGAGAACGTGGATTCAGACCAGCACAGCCTCAAAAAGTCTGTAAACGAAAATATGGAGATTGTAAGGATATGGCAAGTGCGCTTTTAGCAATGCTTAGAGTTGAGGGAATTGAAGCGCATTTTGCGTGGTTAGGCTCAAGAGATTTGCCCTATACTTATTCTCAAACGCCAGTTCCTTTAGTAGATAATCATATGATTGTAGTTGCTAAAATAAATGATAAAAATTACTTTTTAGATGCAACAGGAAACCAAGAAACATTTGGAACTCCTTCTTATTTTATACAAGCTAAAGAAGCTTTGGTAGCCATTGATTCTGAAAACTTTGAGATACTAAATGTTGATTCTGCTCCCTATTCACAAAATAGCATTTATGATAGCGCAAAAGTAAAGATTGATGGAGCAAAAATAATTGCAACAGGAAACATGACTTTAAAGGGTTTTCCCAAAACTACAATTCTTCCTTATCTACAATTTCAAGACAAAGAGAAGGAAACAGGAGCCTTCAAACGCCTTCTCAACCCTCATGAACTTACTCTTCAACTAAAAAAAACAGAGGTTTTACCAACAACAAGAGAAAACCCTTTACAGATAAGCTATGAATATGAAATTCCAAATCATACGCAGTCTTTGTATAGCGAGTTTTATATTAACCTTCATCTAAACCCTATTTGGAGAAATACAGAAATTGATAGTTTGAGAAAAACTCCTGTAAGTGCAAATTACAAATTTGAAAAAACACAGGTCTATGTATTAGAATTACCAAGAGGAGCAAGTATTAAATATCTACCTCAAAATCAAAAATATGATTCAGAGTATTTTGGCTTTTTAGTAGAATATACACGAACCTCTGAACAAATTATTTTGAAACATTCTGTATATAGTAATTATCTGATTCTGCCTGTTTCAGAGTATGAGAAATGGAATGAAATGATAAAACAATTACACCAAGCTTACAGACAGAATATTGTCTTGCAGCGTTAAATCAAAAAAAACTACTCTAATTATTTTCCAATAACTAAAATAGTTTTCTTATTTATAAGTAATCTTTAAGCTTTGCTTAGTCCATATTTTCTTTTTTACCTTCCAATACTTCACGCACTGTATAGGTAGCAATCATAAATTCTTCTCCTTTATGCTGCCTTATTTTTCCTATAATCTGTTCTTGTAAAGAGGCATTATTTTTTAGCTCATCATAGAGTTTGTCTTCATTAGAAATAAGTGAGCCTGAAAGAGCAATTTTCACTTCTGGATGTATGGCTTCACATATATAATGAAAACTACTATAACCAGACTTGTAATTTACATCACAAGGTTTCATTGGTTTTCTTGTAATTGGACAGATATTTCCTCTAAGAAATTCGTCTAGTCTTTCTGCAAATAATTTTGAGTTGTAATATCCCATAGCTTTAGTGGCTGTTTTTGACAATTTTATTTTTTTAGTGTTTTACTTCATAAAGGCACTTCTAAAAAAAGATTCTATGAAATTATTTTGAATTAATAGAAATCCCTCAAACAGACACTAAGGACAAACTGTAAAAAGAATTTTAATTGTTTTTTCTGATTATTTTACTTAATAAAGATACTATTTTTATATCAAAAAAACAAACCCTAACTTAACAAAAATCACTTCTTGTAAAACAAATTATTATATTTGTGTATAAAAAAATAAATAAAGCTAAACAAAAAATATATTTGTATAGCTTTACTAGCTAAAAGAAAATATTCTAACTTTATAGAGTAGCTTTACTATTACTTTTTATTATCCTCTAAATAAGTGTTAAAAAAAGACTGTTTTAATTATAAATTGAATAGATACTGCAACCTTTCAGAAAAAATATTGTCTCTAAAATAAAAGTAGTACCCTAAATTATTATATTCAATGAAATCACTTCTCACTCCTGTTGTATTTTTTTTACTCTTCACATTTCCTCTCTTGACTTTTGCACAAGACACTGAAAATAAAGAAGATAAATCAGAAAAAGAACATTACCGTATAGACGCAAACACGCATACTAAAACCAATCGAAAACGAGTAATTATCATCGAACAAGACGATATAGATGAATTAAGACAAGAACTCAAAATAAATTTAAAAGGATTAAAAGTTGAACTCAAAAATGCTTTCAAAGAACTTGAAGAAGTTGATTGGGAAGAGGTAAACGAAGAAATTGAAATCGCTATGGAAGAAGCAAGACAAGGATTAGAAGAAGCAAACGAAGAATTAGCTCAAATTCGAATCGAAATTGATGAAGATTTTGAAGAGGATTTACATGAAGGTTTGGAAGAACTTGAAGAAGAATTACACGAAATGCACATCAATAATGGCTCTCCTCGTATTCGCATTCTTACACAAAATAGCCGTCCTTATAAAGAAAGAAGGAATATAGAGCGTAATTTCTCTGAGCTTAATGTAGAAAAAAATCCAATTCTTTCGGAGAAAATGAAGAAAGAAACAACTACTTTATTTGATGAAACTGTTCAAAGCTCTGTCAAAATCACTCCACAAGAAAAAGAAGGAACATTTACTCTAAATTTCTCATTATCAAATAATAAGGCTGATAAGAAAACAACTTATATCGAAGTTTATGATTCTGAAGGAAATGCAATTTACTTTGAATCTTTAGTTGATTTTTCTGGAAATTATGAAGGAAAAGTTGATTTGGCTGTCAATGGAACAGATACTTATACGCTTGTTGTTCGTCAAGGAAAAAACTATTTGAGTAGAAAAATTGAATTGAAATAAAAATAATCTTTAGGTGGTTTTATACTCTTAAAGACTAGAAAAAGCATTTGATTCATTAAAATCAAATGCTTTTTTGTTTATTTGAATTGTTCTACAACTAAAAAGTCTTTTCTAAAAATTTTACATTAAAAAATTCAATCATTAGTTTCCCTAAAGTTTTTATAAATTTGTATTCTTTTTTCTAGTTTGGACAAAGTTATTTTAGAAAATTTATGGATTCAGTTACACAAATCGTATTAGGAGCAGCTGTTGGCGAACTTATCGCAGGGCGAAAAATAGGAAATCAAGCTATGCTTTGGGGAGCAGTTGCAGGAACAATTCCAGATTTAGATGTTTTGGCAAATCCATTTTTGGATATTGTACAAGAACTGCGTTGGCATCGTAGTTTGATGCACTCTGTGTTGTTTGCAGTTTTGATAGCTCCTCTTTTGGGCTGGCTTTTTAATTTTTTGGGAACGAAATATAAGCTCAAATTTCTATCAGAGATGAGCTTTTGGAGATGGACACATTTGTTTTTTTGGGGAATGATTACACACTCTTGGTTAGATATTTTTACTACTTGGGGAACAAAAATTTTCTATCCTTTTTCAGATTATGGTTACGCTACAAAGACTGTTTTTGTAGTTGATTTTTTCTATACTATTCCTTTTCTTATTTTACTTCTTTGGGCTAGGTTTCTTCCTGTTTTTAAAGAAAATTCATACAATGAAAAACGTGCTTTTTTGGTTTGGTTTGGCGTGGGAATGTCTTCTTTTTATTTGTTGATGGGAGTGATTAATCAGCAGCGAGTAAATTCTGTTTTTGAAGAAAACTTAAAAGCACAAAATATTGATTACCTACGTTACGATACCAAGACAACACCTTTGAATATTCTACTTTGGAATAATATTGTCGAAACAGAAAACGGTTATTATAGTGGATATTATTCTGTTTTGGATAAAAATACGGAAATAAAATATTATTCCTTTGATAAAAACTGGCAGCTTTTAGACCCAATAAAAGATAATGAAAAAGTCAAACAACTCTTAGAAGTTCCACAAGGATATTATACTGTAGAAACAAGAACAGAAAATGGAAAAAAAATCTATCAAATCAATGACCTTCGTTTTGGGCAATTAGATGGTTGGCAAAATGGAAATGGAGATTTTGTTTTTACTTATTTGATTACAGAAAACAAAGACGGAAGTTTATCTTTCGAACAAAAGAAAAACAACTTTAAGGAAGGATTCGCACTCCTACTCCAACTTTTTGAAAGAGCTTTAGGAAAGTAATTATAATTCATAAAAAATGCTTACAAAATCAATTTGATTCTGTAAGCATTTTTGGTAGAACAATCTAACTTTTTTTTATTTAGCTGGAAGAACTTTTCCACTTACTTCGCCAAAACCAATTCTTACAGAATCATTCTGACAAAAACCACGCATTACAATCGTATCATTATCTTGAATAAATTTGCGTTCTCCTCCATCTTTCAAGTTGATTGTATTTTTTCCTGCCCAAGAAAGTTCCAACATTGAGCCATACGCTGTTTCATCTTTTCCACTAATTGTACCTGAAGCACACATATCGCCAACATTAATATTACAACCATTTACAGTATGATGGGTAAGTTGTTGCGCCATATTCCAATACATATATTTGAAATTAGACTTTGAAATTGTAGTTGCTTCTCCACCTTCTGGCATCAAATCTACTTCTAAATTAATATCAAAATTATGTTTTTCTTCGTATTTTAGATAATCCAAAACTTCTGGGTCTTGCTCTGGACTGGCTACTCTAAATGGCTCTAAAGCATCAAGAGTAACTATCCAAGGAGAAATAGAAGAGGCAAAGCTTTTTCCTAAAAAGGGACCCAATGGCACATATTCCCACTTTTGAATATCTCTAGCCGACCAATCATTAAAGACAACCATTCCAAAAATATGATTTTCGGCTTCGCTGATAGAAACAGAATTTCCTAAAGCAGTAGATTTTCCAACAATGAACGCCATCTCTAATTCAAAATCTAGCAAACGACAAGGCGAAAAAATAGGCTCTGTGGCATCTTTTGGAAGAATTTGTCCTTTAGGTCTATGAATATCTGTACCCGAAATCACAATTGAAGAAGCACGACCGTGATAACCAACAGGAATATGTCGCCAATTTGGAAGGAGTGCATCGCCATTTGGACGGAACATTTTGCCTACATTGGTAGCATGTTCGATACTAGAATAAAAATCTGTATAATCACCTACTTTTACAGGCATGTGCATCGTTACCTGTTCAATCGAAAAAAGAACTTTGTCTTTATGTCGTTCTAAATCAGAACCTGCTTGTAATAATTCTGAAATTTTTTCTCGTGTTGCTCTCCAATTTTGTTGCCCTAATTCTATAAAAGGATTGAGAACATTTTCATAAAAAACGCTGTGGTCAAAATCCAAATTGTCAAAAAGATTGAGTTCTGAAAGCTCTGCCAAATCCAATACAAAATCTCCAATACGCACACCTACACGAGCATCTTGTGCATTATCAGTAGAAAAAATACCGAATGGCAAATTTTGAATTGGAAAATCAGAATCTTTCGAAACTTCTACAAAAGATTTTAAGGCTGGATTATTAGCTTTGAATGTGTGTGCTGACATGAAATATGTGTCGTTTTATGGTAAGAATATTAGTTTTCAAGATTGCTATACTGCAAATATACATAATCATATAGAACCTTTTTTGTTACGGAAAAATGATAATGAAAATAAATTAGCTCCTATAAATAAACCAAAAGCCCAAAACTAAATTTTAATTTTGGGCTTTTTTAATTTTATGAAAATGAATTTACCTTTTAAGATAACAACAGCTTTTTACCATATTTTTTATCTAGTTCTGTGAAAGCAATTTGTCTTTTTGATGAAGTTTTTGAGACTCTTACCTTATCAGCCATTTTTTCATATTCTTTTATCAGAGTACGCTCTTCTTGTGGCTCAAAGAAATAAATATATCCTGCTGACATTCCTTTGAGAGTGTCTTCATCATCATTCAAATCAATAAAATCTCCCAAAAAAGGAATAAAACGAAAGAACATCAAAAAATTCATATTGATAGGGTTTTTGTCAATAGACTGTGTAAGTGTCTTGTCTATAATTGCTATTTCCTGTCCTTCATTTACCCCCAAAACATCATCAAAATAAATAATTCCTTCTTCTACATCTATATCCACAATTCTGAAAAGTGAAGTATAAGATTTATCAAAAGAAGGCACAAACTTATTTATCAAAGCAGCTTCTTTTTCTTCTGCTTGTTCTTTTAAGTAAATTTCATATGCCTTGTATTTCTGTACTCGCTGCTCTAAAAGCACATAATCTGTAAAACAATTGCGATGAGCATTGGTAGCAAAATTGATTTTGGTAGCATCTCCTTGATTATTTATACTTCCAAATGCAGGAATTGCTTCTTGCACAAAATATCCATTATAAGCATCAAAAACAGCTTGGAGACTTTTTTTCATGTCATCAGCAAAAGTCTTATAATAATTGAGCGTGTAGTTTTCCATATTATTTCTATAAAATTGATATAGTTTCTGATTAAAATTCTTTAAATTAAAATATCTTTGAAATTACAAAAGTACGAAAAAACTATGGCTTAAAATCTTCATCAATAAATAAGAAAAAAACCAACTACTATTTGAAGTAATTGGTTTTACTATATTTTGTCAGTTCACTTGTGATTTTCTCTTTCTAAAAGTGAAAACCAACTGTTGCAACTACATTAGTTGTCGTATTTCTTATATCAATAGTAGGATTTGAATTATCAGATAAGCTATAAGGTGTATAAGCAGTATTAGTAGCCTGTTGAACAACTGCCAAATCTACATAAAATGCCTTTTTATGAATGCCCAAACCACCCGAAATACGAGTTTGAAAAGCATCTTCATCTTCTCTACGGAAATCTTCTTTCATTGTGTTTCCATACAGACCGATTCCACCACGCAAGTAAAATGTATTCAGACGAAGTTCTGCTCCTAAACGATAGTTCATAGTAGAAGCATATAGATTTTTGATAGTTTGATTATCTGCCGTAAAGCTAAATTCAGCAGGTGGACTAAGTAATTTTGAAGATTCATAATTAATAAAATCAACGTCAGCACTAATAAAACCAAACTTTCCTACAAAAAATGCAGCTCCTAAAGAGGCACGTAAAGGTGTAGTCATATTATATGTACTTTCTATATCAACTGTACTTTCACCTACATCATTTAAAAAAAGTGGATTTTCATCTGTTCCATAATTATAATTATTATAAAAAGCATCTATACTTGCATTATACGTATCATTGATAGAAAAATAAGTAGGTGTAGTAATACTTGCGCCCAAACGAACAGCATAGATAGGACGATAAATCACACCTGCTGTAAGATTTATGCCTGTTCCAGAAATAGATAAGTTTTCACCAATAATCACATTGTTCAAAACAGGAACTATCGTTTGGTCTGTTACAATTTCTTCGTATTGTTTTACCTCATCATAATTAAATGATTGGATTCCTAAACCTACGCCAAAGAATAATTTATCATCATAATTTCCACCATATGAAAAATTCCATTGACTTTGCGCTCCAGAATACTCTATTGTTTCA
Organism: Bernardetia sp. ABR2-2B; assembly: GCF_037126435.1. Classification (GTDB taxonomy): domain Bacteria; phylum Bacteroidota; class Bacteroidia; order Cytophagales; family Bernardetiaceae; genus Bernardetia. The sequence goes on from NZ_CP147020.1 coordinate 2,022,862, forward strand.
CGTTGTAGAGTTGTCGCATAAGGTACAGGAGAATCATAGGTGTTCATTCCTCCATTATCATCATTACTTTCTTCAGTCAAGTAAGTATTATAAGCAAGTGCCAATAAATCAGTTGCTCCACCTGATGCTGGATAAATTTGACTCCAAGGAATTCCATTAGATTGATCTATAAAATAATCTATAATAGAGTTTTGAGAATTTGTTCCTTCATAACTAGTACGTCTGTGAAAGCTATTTAATCGACTATATGAAATAGAAAATGCTCCTCCCTTGTAGCCTGATGAATTATTGGAAGGCAAAACAAATGCTCCTCCAAGTTGGGCAAAGTTAAAATTGAGTTTTGCATCTTCTGTTGGTGTATTTTGAGAACCCAAATTATAAGTAGCATCAGAACCTAAGAAAGAAAGTGAGGGCGAAAATGTAATTTCTGAACGCTGCAAATATCCAAGACCAGCAGGATTAACAGAAGCCGAGCTAATATCTCCACCAATAGCTGTTGCTGCACCACCAATGCCTTGAATACGAGCATTTGCCCCCATGGTAGGAATAGTTTGGGCAAAACGATTAGCATCGATATAATATCCAAAAGCACCTTGTGCTACTGGATTAGTTTGAGCAGAAGCAAAGTCGGAATAAAAAAAAGTAGTTGCTAAAGTAACTATTCCTATAATTTTTCTTATTGAAAATTCATTTAATTGTATGAGTTTTATAGTTTTCATTATATAAGTTAGTTTTTAGTAAAAATCAAGAGTTAAAAAATGTCTAGAAAATGATTAGAATAAAAATCATTTGTCTAAGTAGTTTAAAAAGTAGATGCAAAAAACACTCAAAAGGTCGCATCTGTTTCTCATAAATAACTAACTGATAGAGTTAAAAATAGTTAAGTATGATTTTTGATTTAACAACTAGGCATAAAAAAACCACTAGAAAAATTAATTCTTAGTGGTTTTTTGATTTATTAAATTCTAATATGATAGAATAAAACGTAAGTTACTTATTATTAATAACCAGGGTTTTGTTCTAAGACACCTGGGTTTGCATCTCTTTCACGTTCAGGAATAGGTAGAATGATTTTAGGATCATTAAAATCGATTACACTTGGTGCACCACCTAAGTTTGTATTCTCAATTCTAGTTACTCCTAATCCATTACGTGTAAGGTCAAACAAACGATGTCCTTCAAATGCAAGTTCTCTTCTTCTTTCTTCAAGAACTTCATCTACTGTAATAGATCCTAAAGCATCTGCTCCTCTAGCTGAACGAATTGAATTTACATCTGCCAATGCTGCACTAAGATTTCCTAGTTTAGCCTGTGCTTCTGCTCTATTCAATAATACTTCGGCATAGCGAATGACTCGTGGACTAGATAGACCAGATATTGCATTTTCACCACCAAACTTAAAATTATAGTCATCTCCATCATCAGGTCTGATAAAACCCAAACGGACATCACCTGCTGAATAAACATCAATTAAGTCATTTGTAGGGCGGATATCGCCATAACCACTAGGAATGAAAATATCACCTAAGTTGTCAGCTCCTCTGTTCTCATCAGCAGCAAATCTTAAAGTAAAGATTTCTTCAGAAGAACCAGAAGCAGCCCATGAATCTACGTAAGCTTGTCCTTGAAGCAGATCAAATCCATCTACTTGGTTAGCAGCATCAATTGCTTGTTGGTTATCTCCTTTGTAAAGATATACTCTTGATAAAAGTGCATAAGCAGCTTGGTCAGAGATACGGAAAGGAGTAGAGTATGACATCAATGGAGCAGCTTCTTCCAAGTCTGCAATGACTTGTGCATAAACTTCTGCTACAGTAGCACGTCCGTTAAATTCATCCTCAGCCCCTAAGACTACAGGTACTCCTAAGTTAGCGCCATTGCCGTCCGTATAAGGACGACCAATGAGACGTACCAAGTTAAAATGAGATAGTGCACGACCAAATAAAGCTTCTCCTTTAATAGAGTTACGTAATGCTTCATTTTCTGCTCCACTTGCCTCCAAATTATCTATGTTGGCTAAGATATTATTAGCAGCTTTGATAGTCTGATAAGCTCTAGTGTATAGATCACGAATAGTACCTGTTTGGGCTACTACATTATAAGAGTAATAATCTACGTAACGTCCAGAGTTTGCGCTAGTAATAAGTGTATTATCAGCCATTAAATCTGGAATTACTATAATATCACGTCCATAGTAATTTAGTGTCTGCATACGATCATACATACCTAGGATTGCAGCATTTGCTGCATCTAAAGAACTAAATACTTGATCATCATTTAGCGACTGTTCTGGCTCTACATTCAGAAAGTCATCGCAGCTAGTTGTAGCAAGAAGTGTTGCTGCTAATGCGGCCGCTGTTATATATTTTCTTATAGTCATTTTTTATTAAATTTTATTTGTTTTTAGACAAATTTTTATAATAGATATATCTATAAGATATATCTATTATAAAATATTTTGAAGTAATTACAGAGTGATATCCAGTCCAAATGTAAGTGCTTTTCCATTTGGATAACGGAAGAACTCTGTTCCAACTTCACTTGCTTCAGGATCAAATCCTGTATAATTAGTAGCAGTCCAAAGGTTAGTACCTTGTACATATACTCTTACTCCAGCTAATTTAGCCTTAGAAAGCACACTTGTAGGAAGTGTATATCCTAAAGTAACATTTCTCAAACGAACATAAGATGCGTCTTCTAAGTAACGAGTAGAAGCTTGATTTGCATTTAAGTTACCACCTATTAATGCTTGTGGACGACTTGCAATATCTCCTGGTTGTCTCCAACGATCTTCAATAGTAGCTGCACTTTGATTCAAGGCGTAGAATGCACCATCAGAATCTGTGATACGACGAGTATCATTATATAGACTATTTCCTTGTACTACATAAAGTAATGCTGAGAAATCAATACCTTTATAAGATACTGAATTGATGAAACTACCATACCATTTAGGCTGTGCATTTCCAACAATTCTACGATTTGCGTCACCATAACTAGAAGTAAGTGTACCTTCTTCAGTAAGCCAAGTAGGAGCTCCTGTTTCAGGGTCTGCACCTTGATAATCTCTTAAATAGAATGAACGAACTGGCTCTCCTTCTCTAAGTACTTGTGTACCTTGAACGATATCAACTCCACCTGGAAGTTCAACTACTTCATTTTTGTTTGAAGTAAATAAGAAAGTGCTTGTCCAAGAAAATCCATCTCTACCACCTACGATATTACGAGTAACAACCTGTACTTCTACACCTGTATTACGGATTTTACCGATATTATCATTACGAGTAGTAAAACCTGTTGTAGAAGGAACTGGAACTTCAAATAATAAATCTACTGATTCACGACTATAATAATCAATTGAACCGTTGATTCTCTCCTTTAAGATTCCAAAGTCTAATCCAACATCAAACTGAGAAGTTCTTTCCCATTTCAAGTTAGGATTAGCAATTTGTGAAGGAACCGCAGCTGGTTGTCCATTGTATGCAGCTGAAAAGCTGTATAAACCTAAACTAGGAAAGTTATTGTTTGGAGAATCTTGCGTAGAGAAGTTTGCATTACCAGAAATACCATAACCTGCACGAAGCTTAAGAAGATTGATAATTTCTACATCTTGTAAGAAAGATTCATCTTTCACACTCCATGATCCACCAACAGCCCAAAAAGTAGCAGATTGATTATTTGCACCAAATCTTGAAGAACCATCTCTACGAACACTTGCAGTAAGACGGTATTTACCCATATAAGAGTAATTCGCATTAGCAAAAACAGAAGCAAAGTTATTATCACTACTTGCTCCAAAAGTAGATTCAGGAACAGCTGCAGAGTTAAGTGTCAATAACAGTCCATTTGCAAAGCCAGTACCTCCAGTACCAAAAGAATTATTTTTGTTAGATTGTGTTTCACCACCTACCAAAACATCAAATGTGTGTACTTCATTGAAAGTACGGTTGTATCTCAAAACAGCTTGACTTGTAAGTGTAAAGTTCTCTGTTATACCTTGTGTAATACGTCCTCTAACACCACCGTCAGGGTCTCTAAGACCACCATCACTAGTAGTAAGGTCAGTAATAGATTTCTCAGAAAGATTAATCCAGTCTATACCTACTTTAGCATCTAAAGAAAGACCTTTAATGATTTTATAACTTGCATTTAAATTACCAAGAGTACGGAATGTTCCACTATTTCTTTTATTTAAAGCCGTAGTACGAACAAAATTATCTTGAATAAAAGTGGCATAACCAACTCCATTGACAAGCTCTCCAGTAACAGGGTCACGAGGCGAATCATAAGGAGCATTTAAATAAGCACCTAATAATGGACTATTGAATTGATTACCTGGCGAAGCACTTCTTCTATCAGTATAAGAAACATTCAATTGAGTACCAAAAGAAAACTTGTCATTCGCTTTATGATTGATATTAACACGACCAGAATAACGGTCAAAATCACTTCCTATCAAAATACCTTGCTGTTCAAAGTAAGAACCTGAAACAAAAAATGTAGTTTTTTCATTTCCACCAGAAGCAGATAAGTCATGGCTCTGAGTAATACCTGTTCGGAATGCCTCATCTACCCAATTTGTATTTGTATTTCTAGCATCATTAGGAAACTGTGCATCTATTACGCTTTGAGGAAAGCCTGAGTTTTCAAGTGCTTCAGTATAATAATCCAAATACTGGTCTGTTGAAAGGTTTTCATAACCATTGAAGTTTGGAGTAGTAGTTCCATACTGAGAACTTAACTTAAATTTTGTTTTTCCACCTTTACCTGCTTTAGTAGTAACTAAGATTACACCGTTTGCACCACGAGAACCATAAAGAGCAACTGCAACAGCATCTTTTAATACTGTAATATTCTCTATATCATTAGGATTGATATTGGATAATGGATCTTGAATCAGAGATGTCTCTGTACCACCGTCATTTGTATAAATAGCAGAAAGGTCTGGAGAATCCTGAACAATCACACCATCAATTACGTAAAGTGGACTACGGTTTGCACCAACAGACCCTGTACCACGCACTCTAATTTGAGCAACAGCACCAGGTTGTCCTACACTACTTGTAGTTTGAGCACCCGCTACACGACCTTGAATAAGCTGATTTACATCAGTCAAGGGTACTTGAGCAATCTCTTCACCCTCTACTACAGATATAGCAGAAACAAGTTCTTCACGAGTTTTGTTTCCTGTATATCCAGTAACAAAGACAGTCTCTAAGGCTCCATCAGCCATAGTTACATCTATAACTGTACGGTTTCCAATAGTCTCTTCTACCACTTTGTAACCTACAAAACGATAAACAAGGGTTTCTGTACCTTCAGGAACAGAGATAGAGTATCTTCCTTCCATGTCAGTTTGTGTACCTTGTGTTGTTCCTTTTATTTGAACGGTAGCACCAGGTAAAGCTCCGTCTGCAGAAGTTACAGTACCTGTTATTGTTCGTTGTGCCCATGCTGAACTAACAAGCAAGAACATCAACATCATACTAAGTAATAATTTTCTCTTCATGAGTAAATTGATTAATTTGATAATGAAAAATTTAAAAAAAATAGTTTTCGGAGGGTATATTTATTTTGATAGTTATATAATAACTCATTTAGCTTTTCTGTTCAGAAAAATTATGAATTATAATGACTAATTATCATAAATTATATTAAGTCATAAAAATTGACTTTTGTTAGTATAGAACTTGAAGGGGTCATTAAGTTAAGTCTTTTTTAACAGAAAACCTATTAAATACCATAAAAAGAATAAATTAATTTGATAATTATCAATTTCTAGTATCAATAGCACATCATTGTTCTTAACAAAAGGTAATTTTTATGAATGCAATTAAGTCAAAATTTATATTAAGACAAAATGATTTTTACAAAATTTTATATAAAAGGGTGTTAAATAATGGCTTTTATCTACTAAACTACTCTATTTCAAGTTGTTAAACAGTAGCCTGTGCAATGTAAACAATAGTATTTTTTTTAATACAAAGTGTTCTTAATTTAAGATTACTGATTTTACATCCGTATTCCCACTACAAGCATGTCATCAATTTGGCGTTGTAATCCTTGCCAATGTGTAAAGCTACCTTGTAGTTTCTTTTCTTGCTCTGCTAGAGGAAGATGTTGTATTTTACTTAATAATTCTATAAATCGTTTCTTAGAAAATTTTTTGTTCTCCCCACCACCAAACTGGTCTAAAAATCCATCTGTTGTTAAATAAATCATATCATTTTTTTGAAGGCTAATATGTTTATCAGTAAATGCCTTTTGTTTGTTTTTTAACGTACCTCCAATAGAAAACCTATCTCCTTTTATTTCCTCAATTTTTCCATCTTTGGTATAAAACAATGAATTTTTTGCTCCAGAGAATGTTACTTTGTAGTTTTCTTTATCTAAGGAAATCATAGACATATCCATTCCATCACGACTTTTCCACATTTTACCTGTCTCGTGGAGTACGTTTCCTTCGTTTTGTTTGAGCCAATCTACAATTCCCTCATTCATTTCAGTAAGAATTTTAGAGGGTTCATCTATTCGCTTTACTTTAGTCGTCTGCTCAAGCATAGCAAAACCCACTACGGACATAATTGCCCCAGGAACACCGTGTCCAGTACAATCTACTACTGCAAACTGACTTATTCCATTTTTTTTCCATCCCCAATAAAAATCTCCACTTACAATATCACGAGGCTGAAACAATACAAAATGCTCCGTAAATGCTTCTACCATTTCTTCCTCTGAGGGGATAATGGCATCTTGAATACGCTGTGCATAACGAATAGAGTCTGTAATTTTCTTATTTGTAGATTCTATAATTGTGTTCTGTTCCTCTACTTTTTCTTTTTCTTTAATAAGTTCTGTTGTACGCAATACTATTTTATCTTCTAATTGCTTTTTCTTCTGCTCTACTCGCCATATTCTCCATCTATAAATAAGAAAAAGAATTAATAAAGCTATGAGAGCAAATCCTATTTTTGCTTCAAGTGTATTGTACCAAGCTGCTGTAATACTAATTTCGACTGAAATAGGATCTTCATTCCACACACCATCCGAATTAGAACCTTTAACTAAAAAAGTATATTCTCCTGCATCTAAGTTAGTGTATTGAGCTTCTCCTCTGTCAGACTCTATCCAGTCTGAATCAAATCCCTCTAATTTATATTGATACTTATTTCGCTCTGGAAGTGAATAATGTAGTGAAGCAAAAGAAAAGGAAAATGAACTTTGCTTATAAGTAAGTTGTATTTTATCAACAAGGGAAATATGATTCTGAATAAGACTACTATCTCCTATTTCTACCTCTTTATTATTGACTTGAAAATTGGTAAATAAAACAGGAGCAATATAGCTATTACCTTTTATACTATCAGGATGAAAATAATTAAGACCATTTATTCCTCCAAAATACATCATTCCACCTCTTCCTTTTGCATAAGCACCCGAATTGAATTCATTGGCTTGTAAACCATCTTCTACACCAAAATTGGTAAAAGTTGTATCTTGAGGATTAAATTTACTAATCCCTCTATTGGTGCTAAACCACAAATTCTTTTTAGAATCTTCTAACACTCCATATAACACATTATTAGGAAGTCCATCTTCTTCGGTAAAGTGGGTAAATTTACTGCTTTTTCTATCTAATGTGTTTAAACCTCCACCGTACGTCAAGACCCAAAAGTTATTCTCATCATCTTCATAAACAGGATATACTCGGTTTGTACTAATACTGTATTTATCGTTTACATTGCTTTTATAAGCAGAAAAAACTTCATTTTTTGCATCAAACTTATTAAGTCCTCCACCATATGTACTTATCCATAGTGTTCCTTCAGAGTCTTCATAAATACCTCTTACTCTATCGTTTGATAAAGAACTAGGAACATTAGGGTCATGTGCAAAAGACTTAAAAGAATTTGTTTTTTCATCATACCTTGACAAACCTCCTTTATCTGTGCCTACCCATATTGTACCTGCTTCATCTTGATAAATTACACGTATAGAATTACTCAAAAGTCCTTTTGAAGTTCTTGTTGTAAAACGCTTTTTCAGAACTGCACCGAGAGAAGGGTTTCTATTATCAAAGACATAAATTCCATCCTCTATTGTACCTACCCAAACTTGACTTTGATTGTCTTCATATAAAGCATAAATTCCTTTTCCTGCCACTGTTCCGACAGTAGAAGCATTTTCTAGATCTTCTCTATATTTATTCAGTCCCTGTACTGTTCCTATCCAAAGTATTCCGTGTTGGTCTTCCAAAACACTACGTACAGTATTATCACTCAAACCTGTACGAGAAGCTGTATAGGTGTCAAATTTTATTCTATTTCTATCAAATTTATTGATACCATAGCCATTTGTACCAATCCAAATAATACCAGCTTGGTCTTCAAACATCGTCAGAATATCATTCGAAGAAAGGCTAGATGGATCTGTATTACGAGAACGAATAACACGTAAACGAGGCGACTTCCACCATGGTCTCAAATACTGCAAACCATCGTCTGTCATGAGCCAAAGAATCCCTTTGTCATCAAGAAAAACACTATTTATATTCAAATACCTATTCTGGACAACATCTATATGATTCGATGTTAAAAAAGTTCTTTTGAAAAGCCCACCTGCTCCACCTGCCCAAATATTGCCCTCATTATCCATAGTTATACAATTGATAGCATCACGCTTAAAGCCTCTCTCTTCAAACTGCTTTGTTTTTCTATCAAAAAGAGCCAATCCTGCATTTGTGCCTATCCATAAGTTTCCTTCTTTGTCTTCAAAGAAACAGCGAACAATACACTCATCAATATCTTTTGTTCTGAATGTCTCAAATGTATTGGCATCTTTGATAAAATGAACTAAACCTTCGTCTGTTCCTGCCCAAATCTCACCATTTTTATCACAGATAATAGAACGAACTGTATTGCTGATAATACTTGTTTCGTCAATAGGATTGTTTCTGTATCTGATAAAATGTTGCTTTGCAAAGTCAAAAACATTCAACCCTCCCTCTGTTCCTATCCACATATTTCCTTCTCTATCTTCTGTAATACACAGAATAAGATTATCTGAAATAGAATTTATATTATCAACAGCACGTTTGTAATGATGAAACTTGATTCCATCATACATATTTAGTCCATCTTGTGTACCTATCCAAAGTAAGCCACGAGAATCTTGAAAGAAAACATTAGGAGTATTTTGAGAAAGTCCTTCATCGATAGTAATATGTTCGAAAGACATGTTTCCTTGTGCATAAGAAACAGAAAATATACTCTGCCCAACCAAACAGCTTATAATTAAAGCTAGTGCATAAAAAGACATAGAAAAAAGTTTTGCAAACTGATACGGCAAAATATCTTTTTGATAGTTTTTGGTTATGATTATATTTTCTTTATTAGAGTTCAAAAATAGGGGAACAGAAAAATGAATAAAAATTAAAAGGAAATATTTCTTGGGTTGATAGAACTTCCAACAAACAAAGTTGCTTAAAATTATGATAAAAATCCACTACTATTTTATATTTTTTCTACTTTCTGTGTAATTTTTACTCTAAAAATCAATAAAAGCAGCTAAGTAATCGTTTTTCTAGTTTTGAGTTTGAAAAAGGGTTTTCTAATTTTGCATATTCATTTATAAAAATAATCAAAACTAACTTTGAAACAGAAATTAGTACGCTCTCTAAAAGCTTTTATCAATAAATTGGGCTACCACATAGATAAAATAGACCGAAACTCCCTTACAATGGCTGGTGGGTTAGAACGCAGTGCAAAACATACTTCCCCAAAAAGCTTTATCGATGTAGGAGCTTCGGATGGAAGATGGACAGAACTAGCGATGCAATTCTTTCCAAAATCACATTATCTGCTAGTTGAGGCACAAGAAGGACACCGTAAGGATTTAGAGTATTTTCAATCAAAAAAGCAAAATATTTCGATTTGTATGGCTGCTGCTGGAGATGCCGAAGGAGAAATTTATTTTGATGCTTCCGACCTTCACGCAGGATTGGCTTCTAAAGAAAAACTAGATGATTGTATTACTGTTCCTGTTACAACGATAGATTTGCAGGTAGAAAAAAATAAATTACAACCTCCTTTTTGTGTAAAATTAGATACACACGGTTTTGAGATTCCAATTTTGGAAGGAGCAACCAAGACATTAGAACAAGCTGATTTATTAATAATAGAAGTATATAATTTTCAGATTGTACAAAACGATGAAGATGCTTCACAAAATAGCCTTCGTTTTTATGAATTATGCCAATATTTAGATAAAAAAGGCTTTTACTGTGCTGATTTGGTAGATATAATGAGAAGAAAAAAAGATGATATGCTTTGGCAAATGGATATGTTTTTTTATAGAAAAGAGAATAAGGTTTTTGAGAGTAATTCGTATGATTAAAATGACAAATGAAGAGAAAAATGAATAGTAACTAATCGACGGCTAGATTTTTTTTTACAAAAATGGAACACTAATAAGGACACAACATGAAAATACAAAAATTGACTTATTTATCGTTAAAAACCATACTTATTTTATTTTTTTTATCAAAAAGTTTTAATTGTGTAGCACAATACAATATTGATACTCTAAAAATTAGTGGTGTAGATTATACTGACTCTGTTCTTTATGAAATGAAAAATAATAAGATAAATGCAGTTATAGAATCTATAGATAGAAGGCTATATTTTAATTTGAGAAACTCTAAAACACACTTTACAAATATTCATTTTTTTAAAAATATAAGTGGTTGTCTTGCTGTAGTATCTGATAAAAACTATATGAAACCTAAGAATGAGATTGAAATATATTCATTAAAAGGAGATAGCACCATTCGCACATCTAATATAGATTCTATAACTAATGTCATAGAAATAAGCAATAAAAACTATCATCTTCTTTTCATAGAAGCTTATGCTACAGAAGTTGGCGAACAGATTTTTTATTATGATGTCATAACCGTAAACAAAGAAACATGTACAATACAGTATAACGGCTTTAGTAAATTCTTTTCAGTTCCTAAAAATGATGATATGGAAATAGTAAGAAATTGCTCTATAGATATCTATATAAAAGATGAAAAATTATATCTTGATTATAATTGTTTAAAACATGAGGTGCTAAATAAACATAAGAAGACTTTTATTTTTTCAGAAAAGAAGGGTAAATTTATTTTAAATAACTGATCCTTTGTTGTTGCTGTTATTAGTCTTTAATTTCAGTTTTCCGTTACGATGACAAATAAATTCAATCAAACTTTCTTATCTTTATCACTTCAAAAAACAAAATTCAATTTATAAGCAAACAGAAGAATATGCTAAAATCAATGACAGGTTATGGAAGTAGCAACCTAGAAAACGAAGAATATACCATCAATACAGAAATAAAAACAGTCAATTCGAAATACTTAGATTGTAGTCTTCGCCTTCCAAAACTGTTTGCAGATAAAGAAATTGAAGTCAAAAATCTAGCTCAAAAAATACTAGAAAGAGGAAAGGTTTATATTAATCTCAATTACGTTTCGAAGGGAGAGAGTATTTCTGAGTTGGTTGTCAATCAGCAGCTTGTAAGTAGTTATTATGAAGCTATGATGAGTTCGGCTAGAGAATTAAATGCGCCGACCAATGATATTTTCAGAATTGCGATGATGCAAGACAATGTTTTTATAGAAAAAGCAAATGAAGAAGCCATCGAATCGCATTGGAAAGCCATTTATCAAACTATTGAAAAGGCTCTTTTGGATTGCAATGAGTTTAGAAAAGACGAAGGAAAATCTTTGCAAAATCATATTGAAGGCTGTTTGAAATCTATTCAACATTCACTTACAGAAATCAATAAAATAGAACCTCGTAGAGTAGAAAAAATCCGTCAAAAATTAGAGAAAAATATTGAAAGCGTAGTCAGTTCAGAACACTTTGATAAAAATCGCTTTGAGCAAGAAGTTATTTATTATGCCGAAAAGTTAGATATTGCCGAAGAACAAGTGCGCTTAAAAACGCATATTGACTACTTTTTGAAAGAATTAGCAAAGGAAAACACTAGTGGTAAGAAGCTAAATTTTATTACGCAAGAAATGGGAAGAGAAATAAATACCATAGGCTCAAAGGCAAACGACGCAGATATGCAACATTTTGTAGTAGAAATGAAGGAAGAGCTAGAGAAAATAAAGGAACAGACTTTGAATGTACTTTAATTTAGTGATAAGTTATTAATTATTAGTGATGAATTATGAAATTATATTTTAGTCTTTTTCTTCTGTTTTTAGGACATTTTCTATGTCCTAACTTGTACAGTCAGAACAATTACCCAAAAGAAAAGGTACGACTAGAAAATGATATTTGGTTTGGCTTGAATGCTCAAATTAGCCCAAATAAATTAAATCAGAATAGTAACCTTGATAGTAACTTTGTTTCAAAAAATGTGTTTCTTATTCAGCTTTTAGGGAAACATTCTACTATGGAGATTACAGACGAAGACTATTTCTATCAAAAAAGCTTGTATCTAAGTTATGAACATTTACTTTCTCAAAAATGGATTGGAGGGCTTTCCTTTAGATATTCAGAATTGAATATTAATACGACTACCTTGCGTGGACATTTTCGCCATTATTCTCCTATCAGAAAAATTGACTTGACCTTGTGGCAGCAAGTAGCTTTTGAGAGAATTTTATCAAATAATTCTTTTTACGACCCTGTTTCTAGGCTTCGTTTTCAGTTTGCAGCAAATAAATATTTTACTATTTCAAATAAAAAACTTATTGGAACAGTTTCTTTTGAGCTTTTTAAAGAAATTCAGAAAATAAACCCAAATTCGGAACGTCGTTTTTTTCAAGAGCAGCGCATCCAAACAGAATGGTTTTTCCCTGTTCACAAAAATATCTATTTGGGAGCATTTGTAGGATTTCATACCAAACAATTTATCGCTTTAGCGCAGTTTGATATGGATGGAGAAGAACTAAAACCTACAAGAAATCTAAATCAACAAACGCCTATTTTTGGAATAAATGCCATTCTTACTTTCGGTAAAAATAATATTCCTAATAGGCGTTTGTTGATAGAATAAAAAAAGGTTTCATCTACTTTTTCTCATACAACTTCAAATCCGAATCCATATCAACTTTTATAGTTTCAGCTATTTTTTGAAACATAAGAGAAGGGATTTCTATATCGTGGTCTTCTAATTTTATATTAAATGTACTTTTGATAGAAGCCTTTCCATTCTTTACAATTATCTGACTAGGGATTTTACGAGCTTGTTTTTTGCCATGAATTTCTAAATCTCCAACAGCCATTACATCATACGTTCCATCAGTTTTAAGGTTGTAATCTCCTTCTATTTTCCCCTTGAAAGTTGCATTTGGATATTTTTCACTCTCCATATAATTCTCATTAAAATGCTGCTGCATCAGAGAAGATGGAAAAATAAATGATTTGATAGGAATACGAAAAGAAAAGGCATTAGTTTTAGTATCAATTACGCCTTTACAAGCTTTGTTATTGGCTTCTATGTCTTCCATCGGTGCGCTAGAAAAAAAGTGTACTTTACTTTCTTCCAACGTATAACGCTGTGCAAAAACAGTTGAGAAGATGCTTTGAAAAACAAATAATATTGCAAAAATAAATACTGAGTGATAAGTTTTCATAAGTGAGTTGATGTTAAGGTTTGATTAGTTTATTTGAATTTGCTTCTATTGACTACAAATTCTCTTGTTAAGTTGAAGCCAAAATGTATGCCACCGTCTAGCCAGTCGCCACGTGTTTCGGCAATGAAGCCTTTTTCTATCATCGAACGAGAGTTTGTTAGATGTAATTGAAATACGTGTCCACCAGTTTCAATATCAAAACCTATTGAAAGAGAATTATAAAAAGAATCAAAAAGTGGCGAATTTTCAACAGGCAAACGATAAATATATTCAGCATTGAAAGATGTTCTTTTGGTTAGTTTTATTCTACCTCCAAAACCAAGTGCATAAATATCATTTGCATCATTTTCAGTCGGAACAAGATTGCGATGCACCCACGAAGGTGCAAGTAAAAACGAAAATCCTTCGCTAAACTTCTTACTCAAAATAAGCTGATTAGAATAGCTCAAACGATTTGCAAGAGTTCGCTCTTGTCCTGTAGGAGGTTTTAACGTATTTATAGCTGCTGTTCCTACGTAAGTCAGACTAATAGGCATATTTTTTTCGCCAGTGCTTTGTCGTAATAAGTCAGCCTTAAAAAGCCCGTCATACGTTTTTTGAAAAGAATTTCTACCCAAACCTATCATAACTCTATCACTTATTCCATATTCAAAAGCCAACCTAATAGTTGCTTGGTCTAAGCCAAAAAACTCATATCCTCCACCATCTAAAGTTCCAAAACGGTGCGAAATTCTAAATTCTAAAGCTCCCTTGGCTACTTTTTCAGTAGTGTGAAGATTGATAAGGCGAGTGGATTTGTATGCTCCCAAAACATAATCAGTTGTTGGGCTTTCTTCTTCTTGCTCATCTAAAAGAGCGTCTAAGTCATCTTGAGCAAATGAAAACTGAATCAAAAAGTAAGAGAAAAATAGAAAAGCAGTAGTAAGTAAGGAATATCTATTCATTGTTTCGTTTTTTTAGTAGTAATAGCTAAGGAATGACAAATTATTAATTGTAAATGAATACAATAATCTGATTATCAAATACTTGTAATTTTAAAAGTAGTAATTTATATACTACTAGACAACCAACTATTGATTCTTTATTTTTGTGTAGGTCAGCCTCGTAGAGCAGACCGTTTGTAGTAAATAGATTTAGTTTTTCATATAGACGGTCTGCCCTTTGGGACTGACCTATTTAGTGAAAATGTCTAGTAATATGAGCAATTTATTTAACCTTCACCCCCAAATTTTATATTTTATGAGAATTGTTAAAATAATTTCTAGTCATTAGGTGCGCCATTTTCAATCCAAGCCTTTACAAAGTCTAAGTTACATTTAGAAATTTGGGCTGCACCTTTTGGCATTGGAGAAAACCCAGACATATGGCTGATAGAACCTAATAGTGAGCCTCCATCTGCCCTAGATTTTAAAGATTCGTAATCTTCAAGATTTATTCCTGCACCAATAGAAGATGCAGCAGTATTAGAATGACAAGGATAGCAATTTGTTTGTAAAATTGGCTTCACATCTCCTGAAAGTGTAACCTGTGAAGTATCACAATCAGTAACTGTAATTCCCTCTTCTTCTTCGTTTTTCCATTCACAAGAAGTAAATACGAAGCCTAAGAGTAAGGCAATAAATAGAAATCTTGCTTTGCTTTTCATAGTTTTTTTTGTTTTTTTATAAGTAGAAAGGAAATATAGAAGTTGTTTGAGAATAGGTGTGTGTGTTTGTTGGTGTCGCTTCGCTAAAACACCAACAAAGGCTAAGTAGTGTAAGTGCAATTCATTAATAAAGAAGGTTGCTATTCATTATACTAACAACGTATATACGCACACAAGGTAAAAACTTTTCTTCTAAAATACTAGATTTTCTTTTTTATTTTGAAAGAACTGTAATTTCTACTCTTCGATTGAGTTTTCTTGTTTCTTCTTCTGAGTTACTGGCAATAGGATATTTTCCTCCATACGCTCGTGTCTGAATGCGTGAACGAGGAATACCATGTGAAACTAAATAATTCTGAACCGTTCGGACACGCTCTCCCGAAAGACGGAGATTGACGGTGTGCAAACCTACATTATCGGTATGTCCACCTAGAGAAATTTTCATTTTTGGATATTTTTTGAGAATTGCTAGGAGCTTTTCCAAATCTGAATAAGCTCCACTCAATAGTGTAGATGTTCCTTGTTTGAACTGAATATTATGGAGGTTGAGCGTTTTTCCAACTACGAATTGTTTATCAAATTCCGATTCTTCTTTTTGCTTTGTTGCGTTATTTTCACTCTGATTCTTATTTTCTATTTCCTCTTTGTAGTCTTCCTTATTTTTCCCTTCATTCTCTAAAGGATTCTGAACTACTTCATTTTTGTTATTAGCAGTAAGATTATTTTTTATACTTTTAGATTTTTCATCTGCTTTTACAAAGACTTTCTGATAAACCGTATCTCTGATATATACTGTATCACGAACATAAATAATTTTTTCTTTAATGATTTCTTTTGGCTTTTCTAATTCTATATTTGATAGATTTTCAGAGTCATTATTTTTAGCTTCTAAATAAATAGGCTTTTCAACTACTTTTTCTACAATTCTATCCACAAAAACTGTATCACAGGCTGCACTGACTTTTTCATTCCCTTGATTTGCACTTATTTCAGTTTCTTGATTATCATCTTTTCGTTCTTTAAGTTGATTGATTTCTGCCAAAATTTTCTCCTGTTGTTTTTCCAACTCTTTCAATCTATTTTCTTTTTCGTTTTGCACCTCTACCTTTTCGTTTTTTTCTTTCCAGATATACACTCTTCCATCATACGAAGCTGTTGCTACTGTTCCGTTTTCAGTTGGACTAAAACGACAAACACGAACTATTTTTTTATGCTCTGAAAGAATCGCTAGATTTTCTTTTGTTTGTACATTCCAAATTTTGGCAATCTTTCCATTTGCACCTGTGGCTACCCAATTTCCATTTTTGCTATATGATGCTGCACTATAATTTTCTTTTGGAGAAACTTTGAAAATATCCACTTTTTGAGCAGAAAAATAATCCCAAATAACAAGCATTCCATCAAATGCCCAACCTGTAATTTGATTCTTGTTTGCACCAATGACAATATCATTTATATCTGATTTTGAATAATGAAAACGACGAACTAACTTATGATTTTGAAGAGAAATAGAATATACATAATGGTCGACGCTAAAAATCAGTTCTTTTTCTGTACTGGCAATAGTTCCTCCTGTAATCGTATTTGAGAGAAGGTCTTTTTCAGAATTAATAGAAAAAACTTGCATCGGAATCTGATTCGGAATATCGATACGGACACGCATAATATAACCATTGTCGCCACCAAAATACAAGTATTTATCATCTGGAGAAAAAACGACAAAAGAAGCAGAACGCAAAATAAGTCCATTTGTAAGAGATAAAGGTTTATTTTTGTATGTTCCTAGAAGTTTTCCATAGCGAGAATCCCACAAACAAACTGTTCCATCTTCGGAAGCACTAGCTAGTAAATTTCCTTTTTTGTTGAAGGTAACTTCATAGACACTTGCCGAATGAGAACGCAAACGATGTCTCAAAATACCTGTTTTGACATCCCAAATAATAATTGTTCTGTCCAAACTAGCCGAAGCAATCCATTTTCCATCAGGACTAAAACGAATATTTTGCACACCTGCCGAATGCCCTCTCAATGTTTTATCTAAAATAAACTCCACTTCATTTTTATCATTATCTATCTTTTCAAAAGCAGAGTTTTGACTTTTGAAAGAATTTTGAGCCATAGTTTTTTGATTCTCTCCCAAAAAGGAAGAAATCAAAAGAATATAGCACCAAGAGATAAAAACAAGGGATTTTTGCAAAATGGGAAAGTTACGTAAAACTCTAAGAAATTTTAAGATTCTTAGCGTTTGAACAAGTTGATGAGTAAGGGGAACAAATTTACGAATCTTAGTTTATAAAAGAACATTAAAATTTAGTTTTGAAAATTTCAGAAGCAATGAAAGCATCTTTGACAGAATTGGGGTCTTTCATCATCGAACCAAATCGCCTTGCGCCACTCTGCTGAGTTTTGTAATTATCATAATGAGCTTCATCACTATTCATAGAATAATTTTGAGGTCTTTGCCCTCTGTCTGATATATCAATATCTTGATTACTCCGAACACCACGATTTAATTGCTCTTTCAAACGTCTTGTTTCTGGGCTTTCAGTAATAGGTGTACCAAGTTGTGGAATAATTGGTTTTTTCTCTGGAATTTCCTTCAAACTTTTGTTTCGCTCTGCCAACTCTCTTGCTCTTCTTTCTCTTACTTCTTGCAAAAGATTTTCAGCAGGATTTACTTCTTCTTCTTCTTTAGGAAGCTCATAAGGCTGTGTGAGAGCTTTTAAAGTATCTTCCAACGAACGCCTTGCTTTGGGTTTTGGTGGTTCGATGACGATTTCTTCCTCGTCCATATTGTGTCTGAAATTATCTCTCAATTTCTTGGTGCGAGAATAAATGACAAACAGAATCATAAATACAATAAAAATCGATAAAAATATAAATTCAGCCATATTTTTTTATTTTTTGAACCGTTGAGGTTTATAGTTAGTGAAGTTATTTAATAAATAGATTTTGTATTTGTTGGTGTCACTACGTTAAAACACCAACAAAGGCAGGGGCATTTTCTTTAGAGTTGGGATTGCAAACTCAATTCTGAGAAAAACTCACATTCTTAAACAACTTCAGTATATAAACGCCACTAAGTTACAAATTGTTAAGGTAATTCTGCAATCGTAACACGATAAGGCATTTTTTGGCTTCTATCAATGATGGTATAAACGAAATATTTATCGTTTGCATAATGGGTAATATAAATATTTCCTTTCTTTTCTTGTTTGGTTTGGTCTAAATTAAAATCTACAAATTGAGCTACAAAATCTTCATACGGCTGACGGTGCTGAAAATGAAGTTGTAATTGATTTGTTTTTAGTCCTTTTTGTGGAGAAAAAATACTTTGCATGATATACTGCACATCGTGATAATAGATTTCGAACATCCACATATCTACTTGTGTAGTTCCGTGCTTTTCAGAGCTTACATAAATCCATTCTTTCTTACCAATCTCTTTATCCACTCCATCTGGATTTTTGCGATTTTCGAAAAATGAGATAAACTCTTTTACTGTAAGCTGGTTTTTATCAGTTTGAGAAGGATTTTTATTCGTAAAAGAAAAGCTAAGAAAGCCAATCAAAAAGAGAATAGGAAATAGGAATTTCATTGAATTTTATTTTAGGAAATGGATATTAGGAACTAGAGATTAGAAAACACAATAGAGTAACCAAAAAATCGTGCTAAAATTACGAACTATTTTTTACTTCACAGAAAATAAGACTCCTCCTCATTATCTGTACAGAGTACAAACACAATTATTAAAATAAATTTTTAATCAAACAACTTTTCCAAAACTAACTATATCTTCATACATTTACGTTCCCTTGTAATTAAGAGTTATCATTCCGTTTAAGTATAAAATAAGTTTACTGCTATGGATAAAATAAAAACCTTTGTTGTAGAAGACGAGCCTATGGTCAGAGAAGAAATGATATGGCACGTTACTCATCATCCTTTATTAGAGTTTTTGGGGAGTAGTGGAACAGTCAAAGAGGCTACTAAACAAATAGCAAAGCTACAACCAGATTTAGTTTTATTTGACATTCAGCTTTCAGATGGAACATCTTTTGAGATTTTGAATCAACTTCCACAACTTGACTTCAAGTTTATATTTATAACTGCTTTTGAGCAGCATACCATAAAAGCCATTCGATATGGAGCTTTTGATTATCTTTTGAAGCCTGTTAATGATGAAGAATTTGCATCAGCCGTAGAGCGACTGAAGGAAAAGACATTGATAGACTCTAATGAAAGATTGGCTCTTACAAACCGAGTTTATCAAAAAAAGAAACTTACTTTAGAAGATATGATTTCTATCTCTTCCGTTGATTTTATCCAAATGGTAGGGTTGAAAGATATTATTTTCTGTGAAAGTGATTCGTCTTATACCAAAATTCATTTACAGAATAACACAATGATTATAGCCTCCAAGACACTCAAGTTTTATGAAGAAGTTTTGCCTTCAGAGTATTTTTTGCGTTGTCATCAATCTTTTTTAGTCAATAAATTTCATATTGATAAATATTTAAAGACAGGTTATATTCTATTGAAAAATGGAAAGAATATTTCTGTTTCGGTTAGAAGAAAAGAATACGTACTAAATAGCTTGAGTGGATTATGATAAAATATATTTTTACAGTCTTTTTGTATTTACTGACTATTACTTTCCCAGTGGCTGCACAAACAGAGCCTACTAGAGATGAGCTATTGAAAGAAATAACAGCAACAGTCGTTAAGAGTGATTTTCAGAAAAGTGCAACAGCGTTTTGGCAAGACAAACTAAAAGAAGAAAGATATGCTTCTGATGTAGTAGTGAGAGCAAAAATAAATTACATGATAGCACGAAGTTTTGCATCTCAAAATATGGATAGTGCAGAAGTTTATGTAACCAAAGCTCTGATGCTAGTTGAAAATATAGAAGGATACGAAAACGTAAAACTATCTATATATAACGGTTTGGGTAATATTGCTCAACTTAAAGGTAAAATATTTTTAGCCTCTTTTTACTATAATAAAACAATTTCAATACTAGATGTAAATCCTTTTGTAGATGTTCCTAATGAGAGTAAGATACAATACTATTTACATAGTGGTCAGGCAAATATAAAAATAGGGCTTTATGAAAGTGCTTTCGAACTAAATAAGAAAGCTGAAAAATTTCTCTCTCCAGCTATTAAAGAAAACTATCTTTGGTTTAGAGTATATTCTCAGTTGTTTGCTAGTGGATACCAAAGAGGAGTAAATACGGATTCTTTAGAAATTTATTTAGAGAAGGTAGAAAAATATTCAGATACAGAAGTTGCCAAACGCTTTTATTACGAACACAAAGCAAAGTTTTTTGAGCTGACAAAACAGCTAGATTCTGCAAAAGTCTACTTTGAAAAAGTAGTAGAGTTTGAGAAAAATAAATATTTAGATGAGCCTAATAGTACTATTATAGGAAATATTTATATTGGCTATTGTCACCTTTTAGAAAATAGTGTAGATAGAAAACAGCTAACAGAAGCAAAAAGTCTTATCAACCAATTACAGGATTTAGAAAAATATAATTATCATCTTCAAGTTACTGACAGTATTCCTTTTTGGAGTGCTATGGCAACCTATTATTATGAGACTAAAGATTTCGAAAAATACAAAAAAGCTAAAAATAAAGTAATTGATTTGCAGACTATCACACAACGAAAATCAGAATTACAAGCAAAGGAAGAGATGCAGTCTATGTATCAACTTAAAGAAAATCAGAAGTCAATAACGATGCTAAGTAGAAGTGTGAAAGTAAAAGAGAATCAGCTTCAAACTACTCAATCAATGCTTATTATCGTTACTCTGCTAATAATAGTAATTCTCTCTAGTATGGCTGTTTTATATTACAGGCAGAAAAATCAAAAATTACAGCAAGAATATAGGCAAGTAGTATTAGAACAAAAACTTCTTCGTACGCAGATGGAACCTCATTTTATTTTTAATACACTTTCCACTCTTCAAAGTATGATTCGTTTTCAAGATTCTAAAAAGGCAATAAATTACCTCAATTATTTTAGCAGGTTATTACGTAGCAACTTAGAACTTAGCCGACAAGAAACTATTTCATTAGAAGACGAATTAGAAACCTTAGAAACCTATTTCAAATTACAACAAACTCGTTTTCAAGACAAATTTGAATATCATATCAATGTCAATGAAGAGGTAGAAACAGGTGCAATTTTTATTCCTCCTATGCTCATACAGCCTTTTGCAGAAAATAGCATTTTGCACGGTTTTAAAGGAGAAAGTAAAGAATGGAAAGTGCAAATTGTTATCAGAGAGCTTGTAGAAAAAAATCAATTAGAAATAGAAATTATAGATAATGGAATAGGAATAGAAGAGATAAGAGAAACAAAGAAAAAATCATTTTCTGGAGCTATCACAAAAGAGAGATTACAAATTTTGTCTAAAAAACACAATACACCAACAGATTATCAGATTGTTTCGGAAAAAGGAAAAGGCACAAAAGTTTTGATGAAACTTCCTATTATTGGCAAATAAAACGAATACTTCATAGTTACTTACACTTTTGAAGAATATCTATACAGATACTAAAAGGAGATTTCAAGTACTAGCACACACCCTTACCTTCGTAGTATTAATTATTAGTTCGAGTTATTGAGTATAAGTATGAAACAATTAGGTTTACTCTTAATAAATGGAATAGAGATAATTACATCTTTTTCTCACTTTCGACTAATAATAAAATATTAATATGTTATTTTATCTTACAAATCACAAAAATAATGAAAGAATCTAAAAATATTTTCAAAATTATTTTAATTACTATATTAGTCTGTTCATTTGCTCTTACTTCATGTAAAGATAATGAAGTTGAAGTAGATTGTGATGCTTTGACAACTCAATCACAAGATGCTTGGGCAGAATATTATCAGGGTATCAAATCTGATGCTAACTGTAAAGCATATAAAAAATCTTTACAAGCAAATATTGATGCACATTGTTGGACAAAAGAAGAAGAGGAAACAGCTAAAAATGTGGTTGAATCTCTCCCTTGCGACTAATATGTTGACACTATCCTATCAAGTGTGTAAGTTAATAGGATAGTGTCTTTTAAATACTTGTTGGTAAAAAATACTTATTCAAACTTGTATTAATGCTATTCTTCAAAATAAAATTTCTTACCATTTTATTTATAAACACTCTTCTCAAAGCACAAAAAAGGAAAAGGCACAAAAGTTTCGATAAAACTCACTATTATTGGAAAATAAAACGAATACTTTATAATTACTTACACTTTTGAACAATATCTATACAGATACTAAAAGGAGCTTTTAAATAATAGTGTATCTGTTTACTTTTATAATGTTGGCAATCAGTTCAAGTCATTGAATAGCCAAATGTTTGTACTATTATTTCATTTTTCAAATCAAATTTACATATGAAAAAATTCAAAAAATTTCGTTTATCAACTAAAGAAGCTAGTGAAATTAAAGGTGGAGAGTTTTATGATACCATTAATGGTGAAGGTGGAGGTGGTCAACCCTCAAGGCAGTATTGTAGAAGTATAAATAAAGATCATTGTTACTCACCTCTGTCTCAGCGTTACTACTGTTGCTAATTCAATGTACGGTTCTATAACAAAAAACCAACCCCCTTCTTAAAGTAGGGGGTTTCGTTGTACATTCAACTATATCAGTTTCAAATTTTAGTTATCAAAAAATATAAGTAACAAGGACCTCAGTCCTCTGACAAAAGATTTTAAATTTAGATAAAAAAAAGCCATAATTGAGTTTCTCACAAAATTTTTCTCAATTATGGCGAAAGCAAAGTATGCTTCTAGTGGTAAAGTTACAAAATTAGTTAGTGTTTTATCTTCTCATTTAAAAGGGTTTCATTTAGCCCGAGTTCAATTTATAGGTCTTTTTGTAATAGCTGTTATAAAGGTAGGTCTAGGAGGTTTAATTCAAATTGCAACTGCGTTTGAAAGGAATGTAGAATACAGTTCTTCTTTACGTCGTATAGAACGCTTTTTAAATTATTATGAGCTTGATTTTCAAGCAATTACTAATTTGATTATTTCCTTAGAAGGCATTGAACAATGGGAAAATATCGTACTGTGTTTGGATAGAACGAATTGGAAAGTTGGAAAAGAGCATATTAATATTTTGCTTCTCTCAGCAGCTCATAAAGGGGTATCTATTCCTCTTTGTTGGTCTGTACTTTCGAGGACAGGAAATTCAGCTACTCAACAACGAATTGATTTGATAGAAGATTTCTTAAATCAATTTCCTAATTTATCTATTACTGCTCTTGTAGCAGATAGAGAGTTTATAGGTAAAAAATGGTTTTTCTATTTAGCTACAAAAAAATTTGATTTTGTAATGCGTATAAAATCTAACTTTAAAGCTACTAGAAAAGGGAAAACAAAGTCTATTGTAGCATGGTGTAGAGGGCTTTCGATTTCAGAAACCTATCAACTAGATGGAACATTTGTAGTCAATGAAGCAGAGGTATATTTATCTGTAAGTCGAACACAAAAAGGATATATTTATTTAGCATCACCTGTTTTATTGGATAATATTTTTGAAATTTATAAACAACGTTGGGAAATCGAAACGTTGTTTAAAGCACTAAAATCACAAGGTTTTAACTTAGAAAATACAAAATTAACAGAACCAAATAAAATAGCTAAATTAATTGCTTTGTGTTCCATTGCCTTTGTTTGGTGTTACAAAGTAGGAGAATGGAAACATAAAAAAACAAAAATAAGAGTCTGTTCAAATGGATATAATGAATACTCTTTTTTCAGATATGGATTAATAGAAATTAAAAAAATACTCAATAATCCAATGACTAGTGAAACTAAATTTGATCAAAAAATTAAAGTTTTGTCAATGGAGTAAGAACAAGGACATAAAAGTCTCATTTTTTTTATATAAAAAACCTGTTCTATTAAAACTAAAAATATAATATACTTGGTTAGTTATCTATTTAGTATTTACAAATATTCCTCAATCATATTTTTATCAAGAAAGGGAAGAAAAAAACACGAATGAAACTTCCTATTATTGGCAAATAAAACGAATACTTCATAGTTACTTACACTTTTGAACAATATCTATACAGATACTAAAAGGAGCTTTTAAGTAGGTTAGGCGACGACTACATTTGTAGTATATTATTTTACAAACTAAACGCCTATTGCTTTATGAGACCTTTAAGTTTATTGTTTTTATTGTTTTTTGCTCTCGCTTTCACTTCTTGCCAAACATCTACAGATACGACAGAAACATCTGACCTTCCAAATGACATATTGGAAAATGATGATGCCTTCGAAAAGTTATTTGAATACATCAACTCCCACTACCCAGACCTTGATAAAAACAAGATTGAATTAATGGAATTTCATTACTCAGCTAATGTTGGCTCTCAAGATGACTTCTCTAGTTCAATGAGCCTTACTTTTGTAAAGGGTGATGATAAAGATGCTATTGTAGAATATGATATTGACAATGACGGCAGTCTCAGTAATAGTGGTGTTGATATTACTGTTGGAGGACCTATTAACGGAAAAATATCAAATACTTACGAAACATATCAGCCTTACCTATTTTCTCCAAAAGTGATAAACTTGGAAGTAGTACGTAAAGCTATAAAGGAATCTACAGTAAAATTTAAAGAAGCTACGAACGTAAAGAAAGCATATTGCAGTAATTTTACTATTGAGAATAAAGGTAATGAAAAGCCTACTCTTCAGCTTCGTATAAAGCGACGTAAATTCGCTGCTACTATGAGTAGATCCTACAAATGGACATTAGAGGGAGATTTTATCAAATAGTCTCTCCGTTTTTTTACTCATACTAAATTTACCTAAGTAGTCATACAAAATTAACAATACATATAACTGATTAGCAAGTGATTTATATGATTTTTAAGATGAAATACAAGATAAATATAAATACGAACAATAGTAGTTTTTTTTAATACTTATTTAATTTTCATTGTATTATCCTTTAATTATCATATTGATCATAAAACCGATAGCTCGGCGAAGCCAAATCACTCGCTAATTATGTCTTACTACCTACACTAATTCTTAAAATCTTTATTTCAATGAAAAAATTGATATTGCTTTCGCTGTTCTTTATTTCTGTTATCTCATATACTCAAGCAAAAGGGATTCCGATTCCAGTATGTTTTCCGTGTGAAGAAATAACAGTAGTAGAGGAACTACCCGACGAAGAAAACCTAAAACCAGAACAAGCAGGATATTATTTAGACTTGGGCTATATCTATGAAGAATATGGAATCGTTTTTATTCCATTCTGGAATATAGAAGGAAAGTATGTTCTCTACAATAAAAATCATAGTACCTATTATGAAATCACAGCCGAAGAGCTCCAAGAACTCCAAGAAAAATACGATTTAGATTTAGATGATAATCCTTTAGGGTTATGGGCAAAATTTGGAGGAAAGCTGATTTTGATGGGATTTATAGGGTTAGCCATCTTTGGTATGTTATCTAAATCAGATGAGGAGGAGGAAGAACAAAAATAGACAAACAATATACTTGAGAGTAATTTATAACATAAAACTCAAAATATATGCTACACAGACTTTTCTATCGTCTAAAATATTCTGCTTTATCTTCTCTATTTGCTGGAATACTACTACTGTTTTTTCAAGAGATGCGAACTTATGGAATCTATGCAGTTGTGGGAGGAATACTTTTATACTTCTTATTTGGTTGGCTAGAGTATAAAACACAAAAAAAACATTCTTATCCAGCAGATGAGAATGGCAATGCAAAGCCAACATATCGTTAATCATTATCATTTAATATATACTACTAAAAATTCAATAACTATGTCTTTTATTTTTCCAATAATCATTCTCGGTTTAGTTTTGGGAGGTTACTTCTATTATATGAAAGTTTATTATCCTAAATTCAAAGAACAATATACAGCAGCTCACGACGAATTTGAAAGTGAGTGGACACAGGACAAAGAAAAAATTGTCAATGAATATTTCTCTAATCCAAATAAATTTGGTTTGATGTCAGAGATTACAAAAGGAGAAAATATTGTTGGGGTAATTTCTGCAAAACTGCCAGAATCTTTCAAATCTCAAGCTAAAGAAGCCATTGTAGGAGCAATTACGTTTACCAGTAAAGCCGATATGTCTCTGTATTATTTAGTCGCAACGGATAAAGGATTGCATTACACCGTTTTTGATGGCGAAAAATGTATTCTCAACGAAGTTTTTGATTACGACAATATAGAACAGGAGACAATAAATGAAAATACATTTTCTTTTGTCTATAAAGGAGAAAAATTTCCTTTCAAAAAGGCTCTTCTACCAGCAGGTTACCCTCGTTTCAATGTACATGAAAGAAGTAAAACACCTACATCTAACGACCGTTCGGTTAATTATTTTGTGAGAGAATTTCTAGCTTATGAAACAACTAATAATGCAGAATACAAACAATCTAATGATGCTATTCCAAAACTCAATTTAGATGCTATGAAAGTATCAAAAGAACAACTAAAAGATACAAAAGTAAGAGAATATTTGAGCGAAGAATTTAGAAAAAAATTAGTTGCCTAATTGTTTAGGTCTGTACAAACGTTTAAATAAAGGGGGAGAAGTTTGAAGTTGATGAGATTTTACAAAAAATCTGTGAACTTCAAACACTTCTAATATCACAAAAGCTGACGGATTATTTTGTCAGTTTTTGTCTTCGAAAATATTTCACCTTTTCTTCTTCCTCTTTCCAACCTTGAAATCAAATTTACCTGGCGTTCTGAATATATTGATACTAATCATTGTTGCATCTTTGTTTGCTCTCTAAATTTATTGATTTTCTATATCTTTAAAATAATTAGCAGCTTTTGGGTTTTCCTTTCGAATTTTGTAGTGAAAATTTCAAAGAAAGAAACTGTTTAAGAATTACTCCTAGATAGGTCAGTCTCGTAGAGCAGACCGTTTTGCAGTTGATACTTGCAACCTTAGTAGGCGGTCTGTCCTTTGGAACTGACCTATTTGCTATAAAAAACTCATTTTGAAAACATAGTTTTCTATTTTTAAACAACTTCAAACTATAGAAAAACTTACTACTTAGTTTTTAAATTATTGTCAAATTAATATTTATGTAGAAATAGATTCATCAAGATTGAAATTTGGTGTTGCTTGAAAATGAATAAAGTTTGTGTCATTAGCCTCTACAAAAAAACCATTCCTTAAAAAAGAATGGTTTTTGATTTGCTACTTTAATCTTAATTTTTCTTGATTATTTTTAGTCAATAATAAGCTGTTTAGAGTAAGAAGAATTATTTTGATTAAAACGCATCATATACATTCCACTAGATTGTTTTTGAAGATTAATTTGAAAGTCTTGGCTTCCTTTTTCGAAGGTTGTAGAATGAATTTCTCTACCAATTCCATCAAAAATAGTGATTTCAATATCTTCTAAGAGAGCTTTTCCAAAGTGAATATTGAACCTTCCATTACTAGGGTTTGGATAAATTTTGAACACATCGTCTTTCAAATCTTCTTCGCCTGTAATGGTGTCATCTTTAAGAGTGAAATAAGCTGTTCTGGTCTGAATCTGACAACCATTTTGATTTGTGATTTTGGCAGAATAATAACCTTTCTCTGTCGGAACAATTTCAAATTCAGCACCCAAATTTGTGTTTAATTCTCCTTCAAAATACCATTCTACGCTTGAAACTTCAGCTTGAGAATTATTTATATCTTCTACAAAAAGTGATTTTTTATCCTCACTTAATCTCAAATAGATAGGCATAATTTCAAAATGATTGATGGCTATTTCATTTGAAACTGAACTACAAGAAGCATTTTCATTAGAAATACTACGAACTTGATAACTTCCTTGGTTAGAAGTAGAAATAGAAGTTAGATTTTCATATTCTCTTACGACTCTACCACTTCTGAGCCACTCATAAACTACATTATTTTGAGGGCTTTGAATAGAAATTATTGTTTCTGTATTCGGACAAACTGTACTTTGCGAGGTTTCCAAAACAGGATTTTGAGGAATATCTGTAATGATTACTTCCACTTCTGCACTTGCTTGGCAGCCGTTTTCATTTGTTACTTGCAACGTATAAATTCCAGATTGAGTAACTTCTTGACTTTGAGCATTTCCAATTACCTCATCATTTAGAAGCCATTCATAACTTACATTTTCTCCTGCTAAAATAGCATTGATTGTTCCATTTTGACAGAATCTTATGCCGTTTTGCTGCTGGATTTTAGCTACTGGATTTTGGTTTAATTTGACTCTTACCTTTTCAGAAATAAAGCTACAAACGCCTTTTTGCACCAAAACTTGATAACTGCCTTGGCGATTTGCAATAATAGTTTGTCCTGTCAATCCTGCATCATTTCCATTCAAAAACCAACTATAAGTTGCATTTTCTACTTCTTGTGCTGTCAGTTCGATAGCGTTTTCGCAGCTTGTTTGGTTACTTTCTCCTGTGATTTTAGCCTCAAAAGTAGCTTGTGTTCCTACACCAACAGCTATTCTTTCACTTTCCTTTCTACCAATTCCGACAACCGAAATATAGAAAGTCGTATTTTGTGAAATTGAAGGCAATTCAAAATCAGAATCATCACTTTCTACCAATAAATTTCCATCTGTTTGTTGGTCATAAACTCTATAAATCGTTCCTGATGGAGCAGTCATTTTTAGTGTAGCTTTTCCTTCTCCACAAACTGTAGAAACTGAAAGTACGCTAGGTATTTCTGGGAATGTCCACTCATTATCAGCTACAGGAGCTGAAAGTTTTGTCTCTCCAACTCTTTCATTTACAGAAACTAAACTAAAAGAATAAAAAGTATCAGGGTTCAAATCTATTGCTTCATAACTTGATGCATTACTTGGTAGAGTTGCAATCAGAACATTGTTTTGAAAAAGTCTGTATGAAGTTATATTCTGTGTAATCGGTTGCCATTCAAGATTAATCTGTGTTGTACTGATAGCTGTTGCCACAAGGTTAATAGGCGTAGCAGGTGTTGGTAAAGGTGGAGTAGGAACTACCTTTTTTCCTTGCACCATAAATTCATATACTACATCATCACAATCATCATTATTTATCGTAATTGTAGCTGTTTGTACTAGATAGGTAGTTGGAGTAAAAGTAACATCAAATGTTTCTGTTGCTCCTGCTGCTATTGTTGTCGGAATATTAGATACTACAAACTCTGCATTATCACTTGTAATTGAAGCTATAGATATTACTTCGCTTCCTGTATTAGACAGTACATAGGTTTTGGTGTTATCTGTAATTACATTTCCAAAATCTGTGTCGTCTGCTGTATTTGGTGTAATATCTCCATTTACGATACTAACAGAGTTGCCAATAACATCAATTTCCCTTGTAGGATTAACCGTTACTGTGAATGATTCTGTTGTAGTATTTCCTGCTGCATCAGTTACTACGAAAGTATTTGTAGTAACACCAATAGGAAATGCAGAGCCTGAAGATAATCCTGCCGTTTGGTTGTTAGTGGCTATCTCACAATTATCGTTTACTGAAATGAAATAGTTTACCACTGCTGTACAACTTGCTGCATCAACAGGAATTGTTATATCAGTAGGAAGAGTAAGACTTGGAACTTGAGTATCAGCTAATTTTGTCCCACTAACTATAAAAGTATAAGGGTTTTCATTACTATCATTATTAGCAATAGAAATTGTGGCTGTCTGTGTACCTGTGTTGGTTGGTGTATAAGTAATATCAAATATCAGACTTCCATTTGCAAGAATTGAATTTGCTGCTGGTTGTGTGCTGACATCAAAATCAGATGATCCTGAAATAGCTACTAACGGTGTTCCTGTCAAATTTAATGTTCCTGTACCTGTGTTTTGTATAGTAAATCTATGTGTAACTACTGAACAACTTGTACCAAAATCTGTACTATTACCTGTACTGACAAATGTAGCTCCATTTAGAATATCATTGCCATTTCCTTGAAGGTTTATTTCTGGAGGACTTATATTTGTTCCTTGTACAGAAAAATAATAATCTCTCTCATCACAATCGTTATTATTGATGGTAATTGTTGCAGTTCTTGTTCCTGTTCCACTTGGAGTGAAAGTAACATCAAATGTAGTCGTGGTATTTCCAGCAATAGTAGTATTATTTGTAAAATTACTTACTGCAAAATCTGTTGCATTTGTTCCTGTTACATTAATGGAAGAAATAGTTAAGCTAGAGTTTGTTACTGTGTTCTGAATAGTATAAGTAATGGTTCTGCTTGTTGTTACATTTCCAAAATCTGTATTATCAGCAACACTTGGGGTAACATCACCAGAAACAATAGAAGTAGCATTTCCTTGTACGTTTATTTCAGCTATATTGCTTGGCACAGTACCACTAACACCATTTGAAGAGCCGTCGATCCAGTTTGAAGAAGCTCCTGTCAGAGCAAAATTAGTGAGTGTTCCATCATTATTGTTGCTTGTCAAGTCATTCAAGGTCGTAACTGTTGTATTATTTCCTCCTGCAACCCCTTGGTTAAAGTTGTAATAAGCGAGTAAACCTGTTTCATTTCCAACTAGTTCATTATTTATATTCGCATTAATTTCTGAACAACTACGAGCTACATTCCAAATACGAACTTCGTCTAAAGCACCACTAAGCCTTCTATTACCACTTCCTAAATGACCTAAATAATAATAAACGTTATTGTTTATAGAGGTTGTTGATGCAGTGCTTCCAACTAAAACACCATCGAAGTAAAGTAAGAGTTGTGTAGTAGTTTTAACAGCAGCTATGTGATGCCACTGATTATCAATATAATTTACTCCTGTTGTAGTAATCTCGTCTCCTCCTAAATCTGCAGCTGGAACACGTTGTCCAAATCGTAATTCTCCTCCTCTCCCAAAACCAAGAAAACTATAACTTTGAAGACTACCAGCAGCATCTGTCCCATCTAATAACATAGTATTAGGTGTATCTGCCTTAAACCACATTTCATAAGTATATGCTGAGGTAACAGGAATAAAACCAATATCAACATAGTCATCAACTCCATCTAAACTTAAGGCATTGTTATTTGAAGCTATATCCCCTGTACCTTGTACAGCAAAATCAAAAGCAGCTTCATCAGGGTCATTACTATTAATAGTAATCGTTGCAGTACGCAACCCAGCAGCAGAAGGTGTAAACGTAAGATCCATGCGAATGCCTAACCCTCCTGGTAGAATAGTTACTGGAAATGATATACCTAAAGAGAAGTCAGAGCTATTTGCACCAATCACATTGATAGATGAAATATCTAAATCTGCTGTTCCTGTGTTTTCAATAATATAGGTTACTCTTCTACTTGTTGTTACACTACCAAAGTCTGTATTGTCTGTTGTGCTTGGAGTCATATCTCCATCAGCAATATCATTACCATTACCTTGGACATTAATATTCGCATTTGCAGCACACAAAAGAGCATCTCCTGTAATTGTCCAATTATTAGGAGCAGAAGTAAGAGTACTTCTTTCAGCTACTGCCGTACAGTAAGTTAAGGCAGTAGCTCCTAAAGTTATATTAGGTTGTAGAGTCTGTCCAGCCCAGCCTATGAGTGTAGCATCATAGTTAGTTGTATTTAATCCCGAGTTATTAAGCATGTCTGGCATATCCACAACACTAGATATATCCCATCCTCCAATATCTTGATTGAAAGCCGTTGCACCTAAAAACATAGCAGACATATCTGTAACATTACCTGTATTCCACCCTCCAATATCTTGATTGAAAGCTATTGCATTACTAAACATCCCAAACATATATATAACATTACTTGTATTCCACCCACCAATATCTTGATTAAAAGCCGTTGCACCCAAAAACATCTCAGACATATATATAACATTACTTGTATTCCACCCTCCAATATCTTGATTGAAAGCTATTGCACCTTCAAATATACCATGCATACCTGTAACATTGCTTGTATTCCACCCTCCAATATCTTGATTGAAAGCCATTGCACCCAAAAACATCTCAGGCATATATATAACATTGCTTGTATTCCACCCTCCAATATCTTGATTGAAAGCTCTTGCACCTCGAAACAAACCATACATACTTGTAACATTACTTGTATTCCACCCTCCAATATCTTGATTAAAAGCTATTGCAGCACCAAACATACTAGTCATATCTGTAACATTACTTGTATTCCACCCTCCAATATCTTGATTGAAAGCCATTGCAAGATTAAACATACTAGTCATATCTGTAACATTACTTGTATTCCACCCTCCAATGTCTTGATTGAAAGCCTGTGCAGCATAAAACATACTAGACATGTCTGTAATATTGTCTGTATCCCAAGTATTCATAGTTGTGTTACCATCAAATATGGTGCATCTACGAAACATGAAAGATAGGTCTGTGACTCCTGTTAAGTTGGGAGTATCAGTGGCATTATAAGTAAGGTTGTTGCAACCATAAAAAGCCTTTGCCATCGAAGTCCAAGCTATATTCCCCCATGCTTCTATGGTTCTTATTTTTGTTTTCTCTGCTAAATTATTATTCATATAAAACCTTGGGAAATCTCCAGTAATAGCTATTTCATAACTACTCCCATTTTCTAAACCTGTTATGGTATAATCTCCAGTTTGTCCTGTAGCAGAGCCGTCTCCTACACCTGTGTTGCTAAGGTTTGTCCAAGTGATGTCATAATTATATGTCTCTGTTGTTTCTGTTGGAATCGTGATTGTTCCATCAGTGGTTATCCAAGTAGTACGGAAAGAGTCTGGGGTAGGTGGAGTGCCAAATATATAGGCTGCCCCTGCTGAACTACCTCCTTCATCTTCTAAGCGAGCTCCTATTATAGCATAATTAGAAATGGCAACAGCCTGTCCAAAGTAGTCATCTGCTTCTACATCACTAGCTTGTATTTTCGCTTCTTCTACCCAAGCTGAACCATTATGTTTAAATATATAAGCTGCTCCTGCATCTCTTCCTCCAGTATCTTCTCTAAAAGCTCCTACAATAGCATAATCACGTGAAATTGAAACTGAGTAACCGAATATATCCCCACTTCCTACATTACTAGCTTGTACTTTGGCTTCTTGTATCCAGTTTGTGCCATTACGTTTGAAAAAATAAGCTGCTCCTGCTGCATTACCACCTGTATCTTCTAATTGAGAACCTATAAGAGCATAATTACCTGAAATTGAAACAGAAAAACCAAAAAAATCACTATCACCTACATCATTAGCTTGTAGTTTGGCTTCTTGTACCCAGCTAGTACCGTTACGTTTGAATATATAAGCAGCACCTGCATCAAAAACGCCTGTATCTTCTCTATACGCTCCTACAATAATATCATTACCTGAAATTGAAACAGAAGTACCAAATAAATCTATAGCTTGTGTATCATTACCTAGTAGTTTTGCTTCTTGTACCCAATTTGTACCGTTACGTTTGAATACATAAGCAGCACCTGCTGCGTTTCCTCTTGTATCTTCTTCTGAAGCTCCTACAACAACATAATCACCTGCAATGGAAACAGAAATACCAAATAAATCTCCAGTTTCCGTGTCATTACCTATTATTTTGGCTTCTTGTATCCAAGTTGTACCATTGCGTTTGAAAATATAAGCTGCTCCTGCATTATCTCCTTGTGTATCCTCTAAGTAAGAGCTTACGACAACATAATCACCTGAAATTGAAACTGAGTGACCAAAACCATCTCCAGTTTCTGTATCATTACCTAGTATCTTAGCTTCTTGTACCCAAGTTGAACCATTATGTTTAAATATATAAGCTGCTCCTGCATTATCTCCCCTTGTATCTTCTAGATGAGCACCTACAATAGCATAATTATTTGAAATAGAAACTGAGTAACCAAAGTCATCATTGCTTTCAGCATCTCCTGCTAATAGTTTTGCTATTTCTGTAGTAGGTTGTGCCATGACTTGCTGAATAGAACAGCAAATAATGAATAGAAAAACACTTTTAATCAAAAGGTTTTGCCAGTAATTAATTTGAAAATTGTAAAACTTTTGTAACATTGTTAATCAATATTATGAAATGAAATAATATCATCTGTTATAGTTAAGCATCTTACTTTAAGCATTTTAACTGTGTTTGCAGATGTGGAGAAATAGCTTCTCCCATAATGAGTTACAAAAGTATTGGATTGAGATATGAGTTAAAATAGGGCATTTGGGGTATTTTTTGATGAGCCATATTTTTGAAATGCCTTTTAAAGAATAATATTTACACTGACTTTTACCATTATCCTTTTTCGCTCTGTTACTTATTACAGATTATAAGCAAAAAAACCACTCTTCAAAAAAGAATGGTTTTCTATTATTATAATCTATCTTATTCTGTATTACTCTTTTACAATACGTACAGTTCTTGTGCTTTCAGCACCTGAAATTTGAAGTAAATACAGTCCAGCAGCTTGTTTTTCTAAGTTAATCGTTCCTTCTAAGAATGCTCCTTCTTTTTCTTATTTTCTTCAGAAACCATTCTTCCCATTGCATCAAACAAACGAATCGCCACTATTAGCGCAATTAATAGCTTCTCTCAAAGAGCCAGCTCCTGTATCGGCAGTTGTGGTAACTACTGTAGAACATAAGACTCGCACTGCATGTACAGGGTTAAAAAAATTACAGGCATAGACTGAGAATAGTACAAAAGATACAATTATATTTTTCATAAAGTATGTATTAGAAGATGTTGAACTGATAAATCATAATACTAGACAAAAAAATCCGACCTCACTAAAAGGCGAAGCCCTCGCTGAAAGCAATCTCTCCGAATTTGAATAGTATTTTTCCCCTCCTTGGGCTGGGCTGGGGGAGGTCAAAAAGAAAAATATCTAGTAGTATTCTGATAAATAGTAATTAATTAAACTAATTATATTTTTACTTTAGTCATAATATTAGTTTAAGATTATTTTTTCAAAAAATAAGGTTTTTTAAATAGATTAAAATTGAAGCAAACTATTTTAGTTCGTCTTCTTATCAGAAATAAGATTATTCAAAGAATATTCCCTTATATTAAGAGTGGATAAAAATATTAAGAAAATTATCAATTTAATTTGTAACTGTCATAGAATTCAACGGTATCTTGGGTAATTTTTAACTCAATAACTTGGCTTTTCTAAAACACTTTAACAAAAGTCATACTTTCTACAACACCACCGAATACTTTATTTCTTGCAAAAGTAACTTCCGTTTTGCAGTTGTCAAAATTTATATTTTTGTAAAACAAGAATAGAGTTTGTAAAAAGTGAGAAGAGCTAATTTTTCAGTAAAAAAACGCTTCAAACATCTATATGGAAATAGAGAAATGCTATTTCTTGTCTTTAGAAACCTATTTTCTTTTTTTACCCTTCCCAAGCTTAAAATCAAACTCATCTGGCGTTCCGAAAATATTTATACTAATCATAGTGGCATCTTTATCTTCATCTGAACTCTGAATTTCATTTTCTACTTTTTCTAAGTCTTTAGCTGCTTTTTTGTTTTTCTTAAACATGGATTGCCAAGCTGCTTGTCGGACTAGTTTAAAAGGCACTTCGACCACATAATTCATCTTCAAATCTGTATCAAAATTTTGAGTACCAGAAATAAACATATAACCAAGCGAAGAACTTATTTCCATACGTGGAATATCAATACGTCCTTTTTTAATATTGAAAACATTAGATAGTTCTCCAAAACGGACATTTTTCAAGTCTTTGTCTCCCATATAATCAGAAAATGCTTGAAAAGGAGGGAAGTTTACCAAACTACCATCTCTTATATTTAACTCTGCATGAGCTTCAGTTTCTCCTAAGTAAGGGACTAAATCTGTGTGCATCCGAACCTTAGACTTTACAGTTCCACTAATTCTGCCATGAACATTTTCTTTTACTAAAAAATCCTGTCCAAAATTATCAAACCTAAAGAAAAGCCTGTCAAGGTCTGCATCATCAATCTTCAAATCACTATCAAAATAAATATGTGTTGGGTCTGAGCCATTAAAATAACCATTGAGGTCAAAATGACCATCAGCAGAACCAAAACTAAGTGAATCAATGTATAAATAATGCTCACTCGTACTTCGCATTTGAGTTGTGATATTGGTCAAATGATAGTTGTGATACGTTAAGTCGCCTACTTTTGCATCTAGTTCAAG